>JBEIQZ010000566.1:0-3973 GCA_040376255.1 Alphaproteobacteria bacterium | reverse complement strand
GTGGGGGCGAGCCGGTCGGAGGACTGAGAGTTGACAACTGGGGAGGCGTCGAGCAGGTCGGAGGTCTGAGAGTTGACAAATGCGGAGGTGTCGCACCGGTCGGCAAGCAGGAGGCGCATCCGGGGGGGGCGGGATATCTTCTCAGGATGAGCGCACCGATCCGACCTGCCGCGACCATCCTCCTGCTGCGCCAGGGTCCGCCTGACACCGGGGGCGGGGTCGAGGTGTGGCTGATGGAGCGCAGCCGTTCAGTGGGGTTCATGGCGTCGGCCTGGGTGTTTCCGGGCGGGCGGGTCGACCCAGGGGACGCGGATCGCGCGGTGCGGGGCGGGGACTTCTCAGCGGTGCCGAAGGCGTTCTGGGTGGCGGCGCTGCGGGAGCTGGAGGAGGAGGCGGGGGTGCGGATCGGGGACGGGGACGGCTACGATCTGGGCGGGGTGCGCGTCTGGTCGCACTGGCTGACGCCGGAGATCGAGCCGCGCCGCTACGACACCTGGTTCTTCGCGGTGGAGCTGCCGCCGGGCGCGGAGCCGGTGGCGGACGGGAATGAGGCGGTGGCGGGCCGGTGGTTCAGCCCGGCGGAGGCGGTGGCGGCGAGCATGGCGCGGACGCTGCTGCTCCCGCCGCCGACGATCCGGACGCTGGTGGAGCTGGCGCCGTACCGGACGGTGGCGGAGGTGCTCGCGGCGCCCCGGCGGACGCCGCTGATCTGTCCGGGCTTCCACCGCGAGCCGGGGAGCGGCGGGCAGGAGGACGAGTGGTATGTGCTGCTCCCCGGCGATCCGCTGCTGCCCTCGGACGACCCGGTCGATCCGCCGCACCGGTTCCCGATCCGGGGCTTCAAGGACAGGACGCTGCCGGGATGACGGGCGGGCTGCTCTGGATAGGGGCGCTGCTCCAGGGGGCCGCGCGCGCAGAGCCGCCTGAGCCGCTGCCTGATCCGTCTGCAGCGCGGCGGGCGCCGTACCGGCTCCCGGCGGCGAAGCCGGCAGCGGTGGTGTGGGAGGAGGGACGCGATCCGGGCGTGCTGGTGGTGAAGCTCGCCGAGGGGAGCGGGGCGCGCCGGGAGGGCGGGCGCTGGACGGCGGGGCTGCCGGAATTGCCGCCGGGGGTGGGGGCGCGGCCCTGGTTCCGGTCGCCGCCGCCGCCGAGGCCGGGGCTGGCGGATCTGGGGCTGTACTGGCGGCTGGAGATCCCGGCGGGCGCGGATCAGGCGGGCCGGGCGGCGCGGATCGGGACGGCGCTCCTGCAGCGCGCGCAGGTGGAGGGGGCGTGGTTCGCGCCGCTGCCGGTGGCGCCGCCGGCGGATCTGGCCCCGGAGACGGAGGACTTCCGCCCGCTGCAGAGCTGGATGGAGCCGCTGCCGGGGTTCGGGTTCACCGGGGCGGCGCGGTGGCCGGGCGGGGACGGGGTCTGGGTGCGCGTGGCCGATCTGGAGTACGCGTGGACGCCAGAGCATGAGGATCTGGAGGCGGCGTACGGGGCGGAGACGCGGGGCTGGGACTCGCAGGAGTACGCCTTCCATGGGAACTCGGTGCTGGGGCAGCTCATCGGCGGGGTGAACGGCTACGGGGTGGACGGGGCGGTGCCGGAGGCGGAGCCGGTGGTGCTGTTCCCCTTCACGGCGCGGGACACCTACGATGTGGCGGGGGCGGTGATCGGGGCGCTGGATGTGCTGCTGGCGGGGGATGTGCTGCTGATCGAGCAGCAGTCGTGGATGCTGGGGAACTACTGCCCGGTGAGCGCAGACCCGGTGGTGTTCGACGCCATCACCTACGCGGTGGCGGCGGGGATCACCGTGGTGGAGCCGGGGGGGAACGGGGGGCAGGATCTGGACGCGCCGGGCTGGGAGGGGTGGTTCGACCGCAGCCTGCGCGACTCGGGCGCGATCCTGGTCGGCGGCGGCGCCTCGCCGGGGTCGGGCTGGCCGGTGCGGGACTGGTACCCCTACGGCTCCTCCTACGGGAGCCGGGTGGACGTCCAGGGCTGGTACGACGGCATCGTGACCGCCAGCGGCGGGGACTACGGCGGCGCCTACGCCGATCTCGCCTGGTACAACCGCGACGACCGGCAGGCCTATACGCAGAGCTTCGGCGGCACCTCCGGCGCCTCCCCGATGGTGACGGCGGCGGCGGTGATGATGCAGTCGGTGGCGATGGCGGCGGGGCAGCCGCCGTGGGAGCCGGTGGAATTGCGGGCGGCGCTGGCGGCCTGGGGGACGCCGCAGGGCGGGGAGCGGGTGCGGCATATCGGGCCGCAGCCGGATATGCGCAGGATGTTGCGCGGGATTTATTGACGAAAGGCAGGCAGATGGCCTGCATCAGCAGGAGGACAGGATGACGGATCGGAAGCCCTCAAAGAATCCCTCGCGTGGACGCGCAGGTGTCTTCACGCGTCGGCTCTGCAGCGGGCTGCTCGCGCTGCTGGCGCCGCTCCCGGCGCTCGGCGCGTGGCCGGACGCAGCGGAATGGACGCCGGTGACCCGGTTCGGCGGTACGAGCCCGCTCACCGATGTCAGCAACGATCACCGCCGCGTCCTCCCGAACCTCTCGACGGCGGCGGATCTGTGGGGCGAGAGCGCCTACCCCGTCGCGCTCTGGTACGCTGACAGCAGCCGCTTCTATGTGCGGATGCGGGTGAACAGCGATCCGCTGGATCGGGGGTCGGGGACGCTGAACCCGCTGGCGTGGGCCTGCGTGTTCGACACGGACGGCGACCCGACCACCTGGGAGTACATGCTCGGGGTGACCGACCCCGCGACGCTGAAGCTGGCCCGCAACGACGGCAACGTGCCGGGGCTGGACGCGGCGGCAGGGACGGTGTCGTGGTCGCAGACCGACGCGATCCTCGGCGGTTATGCGCGGATCGAGGCGGCGGACACCGCGCAGGACGCGGATCGGGACTACTTCATCGACCTCCAGATCCCGCTCAGCACCCTGGAGGCCGAGATGGGCAGCGGGGCGTGGGCGATGGCGTTCGTGACCGGCGCGGACTCCGGGCTGGACTCGCTCGGGGCGGACGCGGCGAACTACTCCGACAACGCGGAGCTGGCGCCGATGGAGGACGTGATCTCCGATCCCATCCTCATCGATGAGGACAACGACGGGCTGACCTGGCCGCAGGAATTAGCCGCCGGGACCGACCCCGCCGACGCGGACAGCGACGATGACGGGATCTCGGACGGGGTGGAGGTCACCTCAGGCCTGACCGACGCGCTCCTCTGCGACTCCGACCTCGATCTGCTGCCGGACGGGCTGGAGCGGGTCGTGGCCGCGCCCCTCGATGACACGGATCTGACCGCCGGCTGCTTCCGCCCCGACACCGACACCCTCAGCGCCACGCGCGCCGACCTGACCGACACTGACGCGGGCGGCTGGATGGACGGGGCCGAGGATCTGGATCTGGACGGTCGGGTGGACGACTGGGAGACCGATCCGCTCGACAGCACCGATGACCCCGATGACGACGGGGACGGCGTGGTGGACGCCCTGGAATTGCGCTGTGACGGCGCCATCGCCGACGCCTCCCAGGACAGCGACAGCGACGACGACGGCCTCGGGAACATGACTGAGGGCTTTCTGGACGGGAACCGCGATCACTACCCCGATGTCCTCGCCCCGCTGACCGACAGCGACGGCGACGGCCTCCCCGACTTCTGCGACGGCGACGACGACGGCGACGGCATCCCCACCGATCAGGAGCAGGACGGCGGCGACATCGTCGACTCCGACGGCGACGGCATCCCCGATCACCTCGACACCGACTCCGACAACGACGGCATCCCAGACGGGGAGGAGGGCGGCGCCGACTCCGACTGCGACGGCATCCCTGACAACCAGGACACCGTTGAGGACGGCCCCTGCTCCGACGCGGACGGGGACGGGCTGCTGGCCTCCGAGGAGGACGCCTGCGGCTCCGATCCGGACAGCGACGACTCGGACGGGGACGGGCGGCTCGACAGCATCGAGTCCTG
>JBEIQZ010000729.1:0-2359 GCA_040376255.1 Alphaproteobacteria bacterium | reverse complement strand
TTCCTCCTTTTGCCTTTTCCGTGCCCCTCCGTGCTTCCGTGGTTGCGTTTTTATCTATTATTTCTAGCCACCAACCCGACAGCGACCGCCAGCGGCATCCAGTGCGCCCCTGAAAAATAATCCGTCGATAATAACAGATTCAGTTGCAGCCCGATCCCGAGGATCGCCGCCCCCCGCCTGAGCGCCCCGCCCTCCATCGCCGCCCTCCAGAAGAACACAAAAAACCACCCATAGGCCGCCAGGTACGGCACCAGCCCGAGCAGCCCGATCTCCGACCCGACCTTCTGGATGACGCCGTGCGCGTCAACGCCGTCGATGCGGTAGTGGCGCGGGTCGTTCATGAGCCAGCGGGTCGCGGTCCCCGGCCCCCAGCCGTACCAGGGGCGGCCGGAGAACATGATCCAGGCCCGCACGTTGAGCGACCAGCGGGAGTCGAGGGAGTCGGCCATGTCGGCTGAGCCGGTCACGAGGGGGAGGGCGATCATGGCGAGGAAGGCGGAGCCGGTGAGGGCGACGACCTGGAGCGGGCGGGCGAGCAGGGGGCGGCCGCGCCAGGGGATGAAGGCGCCGAGCGAGATCGCGGCGGTGATCCAGGCGGCCTTGGACATGGAGGCTATGACTGCGGCCCCGGCCAGCGCGGTGATCGGGGCGGCGTAGCGGCTCCATCGCCCGGTCAGGAGCGCGCGCCACTGCCAGAGCGCCCCCAGCCACGGCGCGAGGGCGACGGCGAAGACCTTGTGGTTGTTGATGAGGCCGGGCAGATCCAGGATCGCCCCGGCGTAGCCGTTGATCACCAGCCAGAGCGCCGGGGGGAGGATCAGCCCCGCGAGCCAGGCGGCGTGGAGGAAGGCGATCGGGAGGAGCCGCGCCGCCGGAATGAACCGCACGACCCCCGCGACCCCTGCGCCATAGACGACCCAGCAGAACAGCGGTTTTCTCGCCACGAAGTACACCATCTGCCCGTCCGCCTCCACCAGCCAGCAGCAGAGCAGGCAGGCCGCGAGGAAGGCCGACCACGCCGCCATCGCCGGGAGCGCGAGGGGGGGCTGCGCCGGGGCAGGCTGTGCGGGAGAGAGCGGCCCGATGAGGCCCCGAATCCCGCCGATCCCGCGCTGCCGGAGCCGCCCCGCGAGCACCCACAGCCCGTAGATCGCTGCGATCCCCATCGCGAGGAGATCCCCGACCGGGATATCCACCTCTCCATGCACCAGCCGCCAGTCCACGAAGGCCGAGACCCACAGGGAGGCGGCGATCCCCGCTGCGGGGAGCAGGCCGGTCGTGTCGGGCGGGGCGGGGGCGGGCGGGGCGGCGGGCATGGGGCCGCGTATGATCTGCGGGGGGCGGGCGCAAACGTGGCGCTCCGGCTGTGGGGGCTGGCGGCGGGGCCAGTGCAGGCGGCGCTGGTGGTGGCGCTGCTGACGCCGGAGGCGCAGGGGAGCTGGTACGCGATCTCCGGCCTCCAGCGGTTCCAGGCGATGTTCGAGCTCGGCGCGGGGGCGACGCTGGCGGCGGCGGTCGCGCGGCAGCCGGATCGGGCGGGGGGGTGGCTCCGCTGGGGGATCGGCTGGTACGCCGGGATGGCGGCGGCGTGGCTGCTGGTGGCGGGGCCGGTCGGGGCGTGGTGGCTGCGGGCGGAGGTGGACGGGGCGGCGGCGCAGATCTGGCTGTGGACGGCGGCGGTGACGGCGGCAGGGCTGCCGGTGATGCCGCTGCTGACGGCGCTGGAGTCCTCGCAGCAGGTGGCGGCGGCCTCATGGCTCCGGGCGGCGCAGGGGGTGGCGGGGCGGCTGACGGGCTGGGGGGCGCTCTGGGGCGGGGCGGGGAGCGGGGCGCAGGCGGTGGAGCGGGCGGTGGCGGCGGGGATCGGGTGGGGGTGGATCGGGTGGCTGCTGGCGGGCGGGGCTGGATCAGTGTCGGCGGGATCGGCGGGATCGGCGTCGGCGGTGGCGCGGGGGCTGCTGGCGGCGGCGGGCGCGGTCGGCGGGGGGGGCGGGCTGTCGTGGCGGCGGGAGATCCTCCCGCTCCAGTGGCGGATCGCGCTGGCGACGGTCGGGGGGGCGCTGCCGTTCGCGGCGATGATCCCGCTGGCGGGCTTGTTTTTTGTGCTGGGCTATCTGGTGCAGCGCCTGGTGATTGGCCCTGCCAGCCGTGGCGATGATTCCAATATGTTGCTGGTGACACTTGGCCTTTCGATCATTATCGAAAATGCCATGCTGGCGATTTTCCGTTCCGATACCATGACCATCCGCGTGCCCTATGCCATGTCCATGGTGGAGCTTGGCGATGTGCTGCTTTCCTTGCCGCGGCTGATCGGCTTTGGCGTGACGCTGCTGGTGGCCTTGCTTTTGTTTGTGCTGAT
>JBEIQZ010000330.1:0-7054 GCA_040376255.1 Alphaproteobacteria bacterium | reverse complement strand
GCTCCATCTGGCGGCGGGGCTGCTGGTCGCGCGGGGCGGGGGGGCGGGCGGGGGGGCGGGCATCATCGTCGGGGTGTGGGCGATCTACCAGGGGTTCAGGCTGGCGTGGTTCGGGGAGTGGTGGCCGACGCCGTTCCTGGTGAAAGTCGTGGAGAACGAGATCCAGGCGGACATCCTGTGGCAGACCGCCGGAGAGGTTTTTTGTATGGCCGGGCTGGCCGGGCTGGGCTGGCGGCTGGGGCGGCCTGCGTGGCGGTCGCTGATCCCGCTGGCGATCCAGGCGGCGGTCGTGCTGGGTTCGGACGTGGACTGGATGGGCCACGGGCGGCTGTGGCTGCCGGGGGTAGCGGCGACGGCGGGGCTGTGGCTGGGACAGGCGAGGTGGTGGGGGCGGCGGCGCGGGGCGGTGCAGCAGGCGTGGCCGTGGGCGGTGGCGTGGCCGGCGCAGGCGGCGCTGCTCGCGTGGTGCTGGCTGCCCGATCTGCCGGGGATCGGCCACGCGGAGGTCGCGCTCAGGCCGCTCGATCCGCTGCTGCACCCGCTGGACAGCCTCCGGGCGCCGCTGGAGACCCCGGCGCTCGAAGATGTGGCGTGGCTGGTGCGGAGCGCTCCGGGCGGGGCCGCTGTGCTTACCGGGGACGTCGGCATGCCGGGCCACCTTCCCTGGATACAGATCACCGATCTCAACGGCCTCACCAGCCGCGCCGTCGCCCGGTGGCGCATGGGCGATGAGGCGTCCGTGCCGCACGTTCCGGCGGGGCCGAGGCTGCTGCGGCGGCTGGCCGGGGTGGAGATCGAGCCGTGGATGGGGACAGGCTTCAGGCTCCACACCCGCAGCCGCGCCGAGCGGTTCCCGGTGGAGTGGTGGGCCGCCGATCTGGCCGGGCCGCCGGAGGACGCCGAGATCCTCCGCCGCTGGGAGGAATTGCGGGCGCGCTTCCCCTCCCAGGGCGCGCTCTGGCGCATGGAGGCCGAGGATCGCGCGCGGAGCGGCGATGTGATCGGGGGCGTCCGGCTCATGCAGGAGGCCGTGCGGCGCTGGCCGGTGGCGGAGATGCGGGCGGCGCGGCGGGATCTGGTGCTGGAGCGGGCGGGCGAGGGCTGGAGGAGCCTGCCGCTGCCGGGGGGGCTGGCGCTGGGGGTGGAGGTCCGGAAGGCGGCGAGCGTCCGGTGGCGGTGGGGCTGCGAGCGGGTCTACCGGCGGGCGCGGGTGGAGGCGGGGGTGTCGCGGGTGGAGATCGGGGCGCCCGGATGCGGGGGAGGGGAGGGGCGGGAGGTGCTGTGGGTGGGGGCGCCGGAGGAGGTCGAGGTGTGGGTGGAGTGACGGCGGCGCGCCGCGACAATGAGATGGACTGTGATATACCTGCCGCATGCTTCTGGAGTTGAAGAAGGCGGGCATCCGGTTCGGCGGGCTGCGGGCGGTCTCGGAATTGGAGATGGCGCTGGGGGAGGGGGTGCTGCACGGGCTGATCGGGCCGAACGGCGCGGGGAAGACCACGGCGTTCAACCTGATCACCGGGATCTACCCGCCGACCGAGGGGGACATCTGTTTTGAGGGCCGGAGCCTCGCGGGGCTGTCGCCGGATCGGATCGCGGCGGGGGGGATCGGGCGGACGTTCCAGAACATCCGGCTGTTCCAGGGGCTGACGGTGCTGGAGAACGTCAAGGTGGCGTTCACCCGGCAATTGCGCAGCACGCTCTGGGAGTCGGTGCTGCGGCTGCCGCGCCACCACACCGACGAGGCGCAGATCCACGCCGAGTCCATGCAATTGCTCGACACGTTCGGGCTGCTGTCGGTGGCCGACCTCGGCGCGGAGCAGCTCCCCTACGGGGCGCGGCGGCGGCTGGAGATCGCGCGGGCGCTCGCCACCCGCCCGAAGCTGCTGCTGCTGGACGAGCCTGCGGCGGGGATGAACCCGTCGGAGTCGCGCGAATTGATGCACCTGATCCGCTGGGTGCGCGACACGTTCGGGGTGAGCATCCTGCTCATCGAGCACCACATGGCCGTGGTCATGGGCATCTGTGAGCGGATTACGGTGCTGGATCACGGCGCGCGGATCGCTGAGGGGACGCCGCTGGAGATCCGCAACGATCCTGCGGTGATCGAGGCGTACCTCGGCGCAGACGCAGCGGCGCACGGGTGAATGAGATGCAGGACAATACACAGAAAGACTCCACGAAAGACTCCACACAGAAAAACGCAATAGAGATCCGGGGCCTCGACGTGTTCTACGGCCCGATCCACGCGCTGAAGGAGATCTCGCTCGACGTGCCGGAGGGCCAGATCACGGCGCTGCTCGGCGCGAACGGCGCAGGCAAGACGACGCTGCTCCGCACGATCAGCGGGCTGCTCCGGCCGAAGAGCGGGAGCATCAAGCTCTATGGTGAGGAGCTGGTCGGGCTGGAGCCGCACACTGTCGTCGGGCGCGGCGTCTCGCAGAGCCCCGAAGGGCGGCAGGTGTTCCCGAACATGACCGTGCTGGAGAACCTGCAGCTCGGCGCCTACACCCGGCGCGACGCCGCTCAGGTTCCCGCCGATCTGGATCGCGTGTTCGGGCTCTGGCCCCGGCTGGGGGAGCGGAAAAAACAGCTCGCCGGGACGCTCTCCGGCGGCGAACAGCAGATGCTGGCCATCGGGCGCGCGATGATGGCGCGGCCGAAGGTGCTGCTGCTCGATGAGCCGAGCCTCGGGCTGGCCCCGGTGATCGTCGCCGGGATCTTCGACACCATCTCCGCCCTCAACCGCGAGGGCATGACGATCCTGCTCGTCGAGCAGAACGCCCACCTCGCCCTCCGGGTCGCCGCGATGGCCTGCGTGCTGGAGGTCGGGCAGATCGAGCGCCGCGCCCCGGCGAAAGAGCTGCTCGCCGATGACAGCATCCGCGCCGCCTACCTCGGAGCATAACCGCATGCACCTCCTCGTCGGCAACCCCACCGCGCAGTCCGGCCGCAACGCCGGGCGCATCCAGCAGGCCCGCGCCCTCCTCGACCGCGCCGGGCTCCGCCACGAATTCCTCGCCACCCTGCCCGCCGGGCACACCCCCTCCGCCGTCGCCAGCCGCCTCCGAAGCGACAGCCGCATCCGCACCGTCATCGCCATGGGCGGCGACGGCACCTTCAAGGAGGTCGCCTCCGGGCTGCTCGACAGCGGCGCAGACGCGCGGCTCGCCATGCTCCCCACCGGCACCGCCAACGATCAGGGCAAGTCCTTCGGCCTCTCCTCTGCCCCCGAGGCGCTGGAGCGCAACGTCGCCGTCATCGCCGCTGCCCACGTCGCCCCGTTCGACGCCGTCCGCATCGAGGCGTTCGACCGGCTGGATCGCCCGATCCGCGCCGACTGGTTCTTCGACAGCGCGGGCTGGGGCTTCTCGCCCTGGGTGCTGCGCCTCCGCAACACCGACCGCGCCTTCATCGGTCAGCTCCCCATCGTCCGCGATCTCTACCGCGATCAGCTCGTCTATGTCGGCGCCGCCCTCCGCGCCTTCCTCGCCACCTACGTCGAGGATCACTACTTTGAGGCCCAGGTCACCCTCGCCGACGGCAGCCACCACACGCTCACCGACCTGACCGATCTCGTCGTCAAAAACACCCGGTTCTACGGCGGCGCCTGGATCTTCGACAGCACCGCCTCGCCGGAGGACGGGGAGGTGGAATTGATCCCGCTCCGGGGGCGCCGGGAGTGGATACAGCGGCTGGTCATGAACCAGCAGGCCGTGCCGATCCCGCTGCCGGAGGATGAGCTGAGGGAATTGGGGCTGATGGAATTGTCCCCGATCCTGCGGTCGTCGCGCATGGACATCCGGCTGGTCGAGCGCCCGGGGACGCCGGTGCTGGAGGGGCAATTGGACGGGGAGGAGTGGATCGCAGCGCTGTCGTTTAGGGTGGAGGTGAAGCGTCACGCGATCCGGCTGGTGGTGCCGGAGCCGGAGTAGCAGGACAGGAGAGGGAGGTGGGGATGGTGCCGATCCTGCTGGAAGTCCACATCGACGAGATCCTGCTGCGCGCGGAGCCTGCGCGGTGGGATCAGGTGGCGGCGCTGATGGATCGGCTGGCGGGGCTGGCGGAGGGGGCGGGGGGGCGGCTCTGCTTCCGGGTGCGCGAGTACGTGGTCACCGGGGATCGGGAAGGGTTTTTACGGGGGCTCCAGCGGCGCGGGCATGAGATCGGCTGGCACTGCCACGGCGATGATCCGGGCGCGCTGATCCAGGCGATGCGGCAGCAGGGGCTCCCGGCCACGGTGGGGACGCCGGGGCTGGTGCAGGCGGGGGAGCAGGGGCGGCTGGCGCTGCTGGAGCGGGCGCGGGCGCTCGGGACGCGGCGGATCACCGACCGGGTGGAGCGGCGCCATCGGGCGTACCAGGGTTTTCTGCCGTGGGAGCCGATCCCCGGGCTGTGGTCGTTCGACACCTCGGTCTCGCCCTTCGACTGGGGCGTGCTGCAGCGCCGCCTGCTCGGCGTCCGGCATGCGCACGGCGGGCTGCAGTGGGATCAGCTCGACCGCTGGATCGGCGCCTGGAGCCGCCTCCCGCAGACCCCCGGCCTCCCGGCCTTCTTCTGCGCCGCCTTCCACGAGCACAACCTCTGCCGCCCCGACAGCATGACCGTCATCCAGCCGGAGATCGACGCCTTCGCCCGCTTCCTCGACCGCTTCGGCCCGCGCCTCAGCCTGACCGCCGATCTGCCGCTCCCCGCTGCCCTCCCGCCCCCGGAGGCACAGCCGGAGGCGCCCGCCGCACACCTGCGCCGCCGCCTGCGCCACGGGTACGCGCGCCTGCGCCCGCCGGAATTGCGCCGCCACACCGTCGGGCTCCGGCAGGTGCGCTACCGGATCTGGGCGCCGCCCGCCGGGACACCGGTGCGCGGATCGTGGCTCGTCCTGCACGGCGGCAAGAGCGGCCTCGATCAGCTCCTCTCCTTCGCCGGCCTCGTCCCCGCCGACCTCACCGCGCGCGGCTTCCGCCTCTGCTGCCTGGAGCGCGGCCCCGGCGACCGCACCCCCGGCAACCCCGATCACCTCGCCGAGGCGCGGGAATTGCTCAGGATGCTGCTGCGGGACGGGCCGGCGGGGCTGCTGTCGTGGTCGGGCGGGCTGATCCCGGCGGCGCGGCTGGCGCGGGAATTGCCGGTGCGCTGCCTCGTCGACGCCGAGGGGCCGGTCGATCGGTTCTCGCTGATCCAGCCCCGGCTCCCCCGCGATCCGCTGCTGCTGCGCCCGCTGGCCGACGACGCCGCCTGGGCGCAGGCCGAGGCGCTGCCCGTCCTCTGCGGCCTCCCCGTCCCGTACCTCCGGCTCCAGGGCAGCATGGATCACGTCCACGGCGCCGATATCAGCCACGCCCGCCGCGCCGTCGCCGCTGCCGGGGGCCGGCTCTGCCTGTGGAGCGGCGATCTGGCGGGACACGGGATGCAGATCCTGGAGGAGCTGGAGCGGGCGTGGGGAGCGCAGGAGTGAGGCAGCGCAGTGAAATGCGTTAATCTGCCCGCCCCGCCGAGGCGCCATGACCACCACCCGCTCCGTCCGCCGCATCACCGGGCGCCACCCCTTCCTCGACGGGGCGGGCGCCCTCCTCGAATTGCAGGACGCGCCGCTCCGCCTGATCCTCGCGCGGCTCACAGAGGGCATCCGGCGCCTCGGCTGGCCCGGTGAGCCGGTGGTGCGCCCGCACGGGAACGGCGTCTCAGTCGGGGTGCGGTCGCCGTCCGACCTGATCCGGATCGCGGTCGACCTCGTCGAGTGGGCGCGCGACGACGGCTCAGAGGAGGAATTGCAGTACATCGTCGACCGCGCGGCGCGGCGGCAGGATCTCCCGCTCCGCGCCATCCTGGAGGCGTTCCCGGATCGCGCCTTCATCGGGGAGGATCTGCTCACCGTCGGCCTCGGCAGGCATTCAAGGAGCTGGTCGCTCGACGATCCGCTCCCCCCCGTCGAAGCGCTCGGCGCCCCCCTGCGCGTCCCCACCGTCCTGCTCACCGGCACCAACGGCAAGACCACCACCACCCGCCTCCTCGCCCACCTCGTCATGGCCGCCGGCCTCACCCCCGGCTGGTCCTCCAGCGGCGGCGTCCTGATCGCCGATCAGATGGTCGAGCGCGGCGACTGGACCGGCCCCGGCGCCGCCCGCCGCGTCCTCCGCGACCCCCGCACCGACATCGCCATCCTGGAGACCGCGCGCGGCGGCATCCTCCGGCGCGGCCTCGCCGTCGATGGCGCCGATGTCGCCGTCCTCACCAACGTCACCCCCGATCACCTCGGCGAGTGGGGCGTCGACAGCCTCGCGGACATGGCCCGCGTCAAGCTCACCATCGCCGAGTCCCTCCGCCACGGCGGCACCCTGATCGTCCCCGCCCGCTCCCCGCCGATCTGGAGCGTCCTCCCCGACCTCCTCCGCCGCCGCCCCGATCTCCGCGTCTAGACCTTCTCCAGCGCCCACAGCGCCGACGCCTGGGCCGATGATCGCTGGCTCCACATCGCAGGCAGCCGCGTCCCCATCCACGAATTGCCCTGCACCTTCGACGGCACCGCCCGCCACAACGTCGAGAACGCCCTCGCCGCCACCCTCGCCGCCCTCGCCATCGGCCTCCCCGGCGACGCCATCAGCCGCGGCCTCCGCTCCTTCCGCCCCTCGCTGAAGGACAACCCTGGCCGCATGAACACCTTCCGCCTGCCCTCCGGCGCCACCGTCGTCGTCGATGTCGCCCACACATCAGACGGCCTCCGCCGCATCATCGAGACCCTCCACCGCTGGCCCCAGACCCGCCGCACCATCCTGCTCGGACAGACCGGCGACCGGCCCGACGCGGACATCCGGGGGCTCGCAGAGGAGGCAGCCAGGCTCGGGGCGCATAAGATTATCTTGAAAGAGATGCCGACGAAGCTCTATGATCGCAGGCCGATGGAGGTTCCGGCGATCATGCGGGAGGCGCTCGTCGCGGCGGGGGTCGAGGCGGCCAGGATCACCGGACCCTCACCCGACGAGGAGAGCGGGGCGCGGTGGGCGATCCAGGGGGCGGGGCGGGACGATGTTGTGCTGCTGCTGTGCCATGAGACGCTGGT
>JBEIQZ010000815.1:0-1758 GCA_040376255.1 Alphaproteobacteria bacterium | reverse complement strand
GGGCTGACGCTGCACTGGTCATTGCCGATGACCCGCGCGAGGCTTTGGCCTATGCGGCAGCGCTGTGGTTTGGCGCGCAGCCCGCGACCATAATCGCGGTGACCGGGACCAATGGCAAAACATCCGTTGCGACCTTTGCCCGCCAGATTTGGGCCGCTTTGGGCCATGCGGCGATCAACATTGGCACCACGGGCGTTGAAGGCGCGTGGGAGGCACCGTCGAGCCATACCACCCCGGACCCGATCACGCTGCATGCCATGCTGGCCGATGCGGCGGCGGCGGGGGTGACCCATGCGGCGATGGAGGCCTCGTCCCATGGGCTGGATCAGCGCCGGATGGACGGTGTGCGTCTGCGCGCGGCGGGGTTCACCAACCTGACGCAGGATCATCTGGATTATCACCACACGATGGAGGCCTATGCCGAGGCCAAGGCGGGGCTGTTCAGCCGCCTGTTGCCAGAGGATGGGGCGGCGGTCATCAACCTGAATGGCGCGGGCGGGGCGGCGATGGCCGATCTGTGCGCCGCGCGCGGGATCCGGACGCTGACCATCGGCCATGAGGCCGGGGCCGACCCAGCGGGCCTCGACGGCGGCGAGGGGGCGCCCGAGGAGGAACTGCTGCATGGCGGCCTCGCCGGTGTCGACGGAGAGGGCGAGGAAGCGCACGCCGGGCCAGGCGGGGGCGATCCGGTCGAGGGCGGGCAGGGCGGCGCGGCAGGGGCCGCACCAGCTCGCCCACAGCTCCACGACGACGGGCCGGGCGCCCTGCGGGTCGGCGCCGAGGACGGCGGGGAAGCGGCGGTGACCGTCGGTGGCGGGCCTGTCGGCGCGTTCTGCGCGCTGCTGTTCGAGGGCGCGGAGGCTCTCGACGAGCTCCGGGTAGCCGCGCTCATCCCAGTAGCCGCCGCTGCCCCAGAGGCGGAGGATCTCCGACTTCGCCTCGTCAACCAGCGGATCGTCCCGGCTGTCCGGCGGCGCCATCGCCAGCCCGCCGAGCAGCTCGCTCAGGGCGTCGGCCCCGGTCGCGTCCCCCCCGGCCAGCAGCAGCCCGAGGTGCAGCCGCGTCTGCCAGTCCGGCCAGAGCAGCAGCGACATGCGCCACGCGTCCTCCGCCTCCGCCGTCGCCCCCCGGCGCGCGCGCAGCTCGCCCAGCCATCGGTACCAGCGGGCGCGGTTCTGGAGCTGGCCGAGGCGCAGCTCCTCCCAGCCCCAGGGGCGGCGCTCGTCGGGGGGCGCCCTGAGCCAGCGCAGGATGCGGCGCTCGGCGTCGGGGTCGGGCTGGCCGGAGAGCAGGACGGCCTCCACGGCGCGGCGCTCCCAGGCGGGATCGAGGCGGGCGGCGCGCTGCCAGGCGTCGAGGCTGTCGGCCCGCCCGTCATCCTGGAGCGCCTCGGCCTGCGCGCTCCACCAGAGGGCGCGGAGGGACGGATCGGCGGGGAGGAGGCGGCGGATCATCTCCAGCTCCAGCAGCCGCATGCGGGGCGAGGGCCTCTGCTGGATGGACTGGATCTCTGTGCGGAGATCGGCATGCCGGATCAGGCGCCAGCCGTCGGGCGCCTCCCGGCGGAGCCGGTGATCGAGGCGGCGGGCCAGCCGGTGATCCCCGGCGGCCTGCGCGACGGACAGCGCGCCGCCGATGCGGGCGGGGCGGATCGCGGCGCTGTCCGCGACCAGCAGGGCGGCGGCCAGCGCGTACCGGCGGGCGGCGTCGAGGCCGTCCCCGGCGGCCCCGGAGCGCCCGAGCAGCGCCGCCGATCCG
>JBEIQZ010000325.1:0-7104 GCA_040376255.1 Alphaproteobacteria bacterium | reverse complement strand
TGATCAGATGATGGATATCACCTCATTGTTGAAATTAAATTGTTTAATAATATATCTCCACATCATTCTGCTTCCAGATTTGGGCCACACCCTCTCTTCAACTCCATCCACTTCCTTTCCTCCCCGCCTTTCATAGCGTAGCGTGTGTCCTCCGTGCCTCTGCGCCTCCCAAACCGTATTTGGCTCTGTACACCTGCCTCTCCGTGTTTAGATTCCGGCCTTCTCAGGAGTACCCATGTCCGGCATCCCCCGCATCGGCGACACCGCCCCCGACTTCACCGCCGTCACCACCCACGGCAACCTGACCTTCTCCGAGTGGCAGGCGGGCAAGTGGACTGTCCTTTTCTCCCACCCCGCCGACTTCACCCCGGTCTGCACCACTGAAATCGGTGAACTCGCCCGCCGCAACGCCGAGTTCGAGAGCCGCAACTGCAAGCTGATCGGCCTCTCCATCGACTCCATCCACTCCCACCTCGCCTGGATGGAGTCCGTCGAGAAGATCATGGGCGTCAAGGTTCCGTTCCCGATGATCGCGGATCTCGACACGAAGGTCGCGCAGGCCTACGGCATGATCCACCCCGGCGCCTCCTCCACCGTCACCGTCCGCGCCGTCTTCGTCATCGACCCTGCCCGCACCGTGCGCGCCCTCATCTACTACCCGCTCACCAACGGGCGCAACATCGACGAGATCATCCGGCTCGTCGACAGCCTCCAGGTCAGCAGCGCCCACGGCGTCGCCACTCCCGCCAACTGGCACCCCGGCGACAAGGTGATCGTCCCTGCCACCACCACCATGACCGCCCGCGTCGCGCGGCTGGCCGATGAGTCGGTGGAGAACGTGGCGCCCTACCTGGCGTTCAGGAAGCTCTGATATTCGACCCTTCAAGCCTTAGCGGGGGGGCGTCGGGGGGGGACGCCGCAGGCGTCGCAAGTGAGCGGGCCGCAGGCTTCGCCCGACAAGGGCGAAAGCGAACGCGCCCGCCCCCGGAGTCGGGCCGTCAAGGCCCGGCGTGAGGGGGTCATGGAGCCTGCGCGTCTCAGACGCGCTGGCGGAATTTCCCCGCCCGGCTGCGGGGAGTCGGCAGAGGGGGGCGCACAGCCTCCCTCTGCCCGGGAGGGTTCGGGAACCGGCGGTTCCCGATGGGGGCCGGGGGCCAGCCCCCGGAACAAGGGGCCACGGGGAATCCCCGTAAACAACCCCGAATGGGGTTTCAGGGGATATCCCCTGACTCCACCCGCTGCGCCGCGTGCTCACACCACGCCCTCACGCTGGCCTGATCATTCTGGCTCATCGCCTCGACGCGGGCGCTGATGCGCTGGAGCCGGAGGGTGACGGCGGCACGGCTGACTTCGAGGCGGCGGGCGTACTCGGCCTGACCGCCGGCGCGGAGGAGGCCGAGGAGGTAGTCCTGATCGGCGGCGGAGAGGGGGATCTCGTCGGGGCAATCGGAGAAGTCATCGGGGCGCGGGGTGACGGCGCGCCCGAAGGGATCGGCGTCGGCGCGGCTGAGGCGCTCCTGGCGGAGGCGGCTCTGGGCGCGGGAGAGCAGGGCGCGCTCGGTGATGGTGCGGGTGTAGGCGTAGAGCTGGTTGAGGTTCTCGCCCTGGAAGCGCACGAGGCCGCCGGAGAGGAGCTCCAGCATGACCTGACCGACCACCTCTTCCCGCTCTGCGTTGCCGAGGACATCCTCCCAGCGCTGGCGCCAGAGGCTGTGGACCTTGCGATCCACATAGACCATGAGCGCATGGAAGAACTCCCGTGCTTCCCGACTGTTCCGATTCGCGAGCAGCGCCCGCAGATCTTCCTGGAAGCTGGGCATCTCAGAACCCGTTGGAGATAGAGTAGATGGGGAAGGCGGGCGCGGCGTCCTGCTGGGCGTCCTTCTGCTGAGGGGTGTCCTGCTCCTCTGCATCGGAGAGGGCGGGGCAAGTCTGGGCTTCGGGGGGAACCGGCCCCATGCAGGGATCGAGGCCGAACAGGGAGGCGAGGCTGAGCCAGAGGGTGGCGACAGAGGGGATCATGCGACCTCCGAGGGGGCCAGGAGAGCGAGGTCTGGATCGAGCCGGATGCGGCGATCCAGCTCATGGAGGAAGGGGGCGGGGTGGGTGGCGCGGATGCGCGCGACGAGGGAGAATGCCTGCTCCTCCTCGCCGAGCCGGAGCAGGACGCACAGGACGTTGCCGAGGTTCTCGACGTTGTGCTGGCGCTCCAGGGCGCGGACGAAGTGATCGAGGGCGATGGCGGGGTGGTCGGTGAGCCAGGCCAGCACGCCCCGGTGCCGGTCGACGGCGGCGAGGTTGAGCGCGAGGTTGGCGCCGCCGAGCTCCATCGCGGCCATCTCCTGCTCCGCCGCGAGCCGGGCGGCCTCGACGTAGTCCGCGACCTCCGGGTGGGCGGCGATGACGTGGAGCGCGGAGAGCATCATCACCTTGTCGATGCGGCCCTCTGCGTGGAGCCGGCGGGCGAGGGCGCGGGCGGCGTCAGGGGAGAAGCCGGGGGTCTGGATGGCGCGCTCGACCTGGGCCATCGCCTCGCGCTGGCGCGGATCGACGTGGCCGGAGGGGGTCAGGTAGGCGCGCTCCTCGACCTCCTGCAGGAGCCGCTCCAGCAGGAAGCGGTAGTCGGTGCCGGTGGTGGCGAGCTGCGGCATGCGGGGAGGCTCCAGGGGCGTGGGGTGATCGATGGTAGCCTTAGATGACAGGCCGTTAAGGGCGCGGGAAGATTTTTTCCAACTCCAGACGACAGGGATAGACTCCCCTCATGCGCAACGCCGCCCTGTTCTGCACCCTGCTGGCGATCATCGCCACATGGCCTTTTGTCACGGATCCGGGCGGGGCGCTGCTCGGGCACCCGGGCAACGACGTGTGGAACCATGTGTGGGGCTACTGGTGGGTGGCTGAGGAGCTGAAGGCGGGGCGGCTGCCGCTCCAGACGGATCTTATGCACTTCCCTGAGACGAGCCGGCTGTTCTTCATCGACAGCTTCGGGGCGGTGCTGACGCTGCCGGTGCAGCTCCTGGCCGGGCCGGTGGCGGCGTACAACACGGCATGCTTCTTCTCCTTCTGGACGGCGGGCTTCGGGGCGTGGCTGCTCTGCCGGCATGTGGTGGGCGGGCTGGCGGGGCCGGGGGCGGAGACGGATCGGGCGGCGCTGCTGGGGGCGGCGGCCTACGCGCTCGCGCCGCACCTGATGGCGCAGGCGTACAACGGGATCAGCGAGACGCTCAACGCGGCGGGGCTGCCGCTCTGCACGTGGGCGGTGCTGCGGCTCTATGAGCGCCCGAACCTGCGGAGCGCCGGGGTGATGGCGGTGGTGGCGGGGGTGTCGATGCTGGCCAACTGGTACTTCGGGCTGTTCGCGGCGATGGGCGCGGGGCTGTGCCTCGCGGGGATGGCGATCTGGCGGCGGCAGCGCGTCCACTGGCAGGCGCTGCCGGCGCCGCTGGCGCTGGCGGGGGCGGGGGCGGCGGCGATCTTCGGGCCGGTGCTGATCGGCTTCTCCTCGACGCTGGAGGGCGAGGGCGCGATGGTGACGCGCGACCGCGAGTTCGTCTGGAAGCAGCTCATCAGCCACAACGTCACCGACATCGTCACCTTCTTCCACCCCGGCAAGTTCTACAGCCCCGACCTGAAGGCCCGGCACGGCGAGGATCTGCTGATCGTCACCTACCTCGGCTGGGTATTGATCGGGCTGGCGGCGCTCGGGGTGCGGCGGCTGCCCCGCTGGCGCGACTCAGCGCCGTGGCTGCTCTGGATCGGCTTCTTCACCGTGATGACGCTCGGGCCGTACCTCTACGTCGGCGGCGCTCACCTGCTCGTCCAGGGGCGGCGCATCCCGCTGCCCTTCCTCGCCTTCTTCGACGCGCTGCCGATGTTCGAGCGCATCTCCCACCCGTTCCGCTTCGTGATGGGCAGCACGCTCGGCCTGGCGGTGCTGGGGACGGCGGGCCTGCGCTCCCTGCCGCCGCAGGTCGCCCGCTGGGGGCAGCCGCTCGCCCTCCTCGCGGTGGTGCTCGAATTCCTGCTGGCCAGCCCCGCGCCCTGGCCGCTGCCCCGCGCCTCCGCCGCGATCCCGCCGATCTACGCGCAGATCGCCGCCGACCCCGAACCCGGCGCCGTCCTCGACCTCCCCGCGCTCGTGCCGAACCTGGAGCGCGCCGTCTACCTCTACTACCAGACGCAGCACGGCCGCCCCGGCCCCTACGCGCTCAATGAGCCCATGCCCGAGGTGCTGAACCGCTCGCACCTCATCCGCGCCCTGCTCGTCGCCGAGGGCGGGCGCATCGATCGCCTGCCGCCGATGCTCGGAGAGCTGGATCTCATCGTCGCGGGCCGCTCGCTCGCGCGGCTCGGCTTCCGGTACGTCGTGGTGCACGGCGCGCTCTACCCGCCCTCCCGGCTCGCCATGACGCTCACGCTGCTAAGGGTCAGCCTGGGTCCGGAGACTGCCCAGGAAGGAAGCAGCTATCTCTGGCTGCTGGAGAACCCTTCGCTGACGACGACCGCCGCGACGACCGGCGCGGCGCCCGCCGCTGAGGTAGAACCCGGTGTAGAATCCGCGCCGACGCGCCCGCCTGCTCCCCCGACCCCCGACCCCCCACCCACCTCCCCACCGCCCACGGAAATACCCGAGTGAACATCCAGACCGGTCGCGAGATCCTGGGCCTCCTGGCGGCTATCCTCATCAGCCTGCTGGCCGTGACAGCGCTCACCTGGCCGATGGCGCTCCATATGGACGAGGCGATCCTCGGCGCCGGAGAGCTCGGCGGCTGGCTCTGGCGCTATGACTGGCACTTCCGATCCCTCGACGCCATCCTCAGCGCCGACCTCGGCCCCCTCGACACCTGGCGCGCCTTCGTCGGGCTGGGCCGCTACCCGGAGACCGGGAACATCCTCGACGTGCTGGCGTTCTCCTACCCGCTCCAGGCGTGGTTCGGGCTGCCGCTCGGCTACAACCTCAAGGTGTTCCTGATCCTGACAGTGAACGGCGCCGCCGCCTACGCGCTGGGCCGCTACTTCTCAGGCAGCATCTCGGCGGCGCTCGCGGCGTCGGTGATCGCGGTGGTCAACCCGCTCTGCCTGCTCGAAGTCCAGGCATGCGGGCTGCGGCAGGCGGTGCTGTGGTGGGTGCTGCTCTACCCGGCGCTGCTCGACCGGGCGCTCCGGCGGCGCAGCCTGGGGTCGGGGGCGCTCGCGGGCGCCTGCCTCGCGCTCGCGGGGGCGTTCTACTGGTTCTACGGTCTGTTCGCCGCGATGTTCTCCGTCATCTGGTTCATCAAGCACCTGCTCGTCGAGCGCGAACGCCTCGACCGCCCCGGCACGATCCGCGCGATCCTCGGCGCCGGGATCGGGCTGCTCCTCATGGTCGGCCCCTTCATCCTGCCCTACGCGCTCCCGGAGAGCGACCCGCAGGCCGCCCACAAGACCAGCAGCAACGCGCTCCCGGAGATGACGTTCTTCCTCCCCTTCCCCGCCTATGACACAATCGCCAAGGCGCCCCTCCGCCCCGACACCTACGCCGAGAACGTGCTGGCCTCGCTCAACCGCACCATCGGCTCCTCGTGGAGCGCCAGCTACATCCTCGATCCCCGCCTCAACGAAGGGCTCCCGCTCGTCGTGCTGTTCTTCGGCCTCATCCCCGCCCTGCTCCGCCGCCGTGCCTGGGGCTGGCTCGCCGTCTGGTTCGTCTTCTATCTCGGCACCCTCGGCCCCTTCCTCCGCATCGGCCAGGGCGACAACTACAACGTCCTGCGCGTCATGGACGACTACGTCGTCCGCATGCCCTACACCTGGATGTTCCGCTTCATCCCCGGTATGGCCCGCATGTTCGTCCCCTACCGCCTCGCCGCCTTCGTCATCGTCGCCTCCACCGCCCTCGTCGCCATCGGCGTCGCCCGCCTCCGCTGGCGCGGCCTCATCGCCCCCCTCGTCGTCATCGCCACCGTCGTCCAGCCCATGCTCCGCCTCGGTCGCGGCGCCATCAACGAGATGGACACCGACCTCAAGGAATTCCGCTCGCCGTTCAAGATGAACCGCATGGAGATCCCCGAGTTCTACCGCTCCCTCGACCCCGCCGCCTACACCGGCATCATCGAGCTCCCCCTCGAACAGCAGCAGGACATCCTCTGCTACTACCAGACCGTCCACCAGCAGAAGGTCTACCGGAGCTGGGCATCCCCCGGCTCCCTCCCGCCCGCCCTCCGCTCCCCCGGCTCCGGCGGCGAGGCCGGCAAACACATGCGCTACCAGGCCCGCCCCGACCTCGTCGATGGACCCATCCCCGCCCTCTGGCAGGATCTCTCCACCCGCGCCAACGAGGCCGATATCGCCCCCCTCTCCGCCCCCGAGCTCCAGACCTGGGCCGAGGACGGGCGCTACCAGTGGGTCGTCCTCCATGAGCGCGGCTACCTCCTCGTCGACTCCACGCGCGGCTTCTTCCTCTACCAGTCCGCCCGCGACCTCCTCACCCGCGTCTGGGGCCCCCCCGTCGAATCCCTGGAGGCCGCCCGCGCTGACCCCGCCAATGTCCCCTTCGGCCTCCCCATCACCGGAGAGCTCATCCCCTGGTCCTCCCAGCCGCTCAAGCTCCCGCGCGAAGGGATGCCGGACAGCTATCGGATGGCGGTCTTCAAGATGCCGGTGGAATTTTTGGAGTATGAAGAATTGCCGTAGGCTGTTTTCGGGGGTTCCCCCCATGCACCCCATCCGGGGGCTGGCCCCCGGAGCCCCATCGGGAACCTCTGGTTCCCGAACCCTCCTGGGCAAAGGGGGGCTGTGCGCCCCCCTCTGCCGACTCCCCGCAGTCGGCGGGGGAAACTCCGTCCTTGCGCCTGAGGCGCGCGGACTGCGTGACCCCCTCACGCCGGGCCTTGACGGCCCGACTCCGGGGGCGGGCGCGTTCGCTTTCGCCCTTGCCGGGCGAAGCCTGCGGCCCGCTCACTTGCGACGCCTGCGGCGTCCCCCCCCGACGCCCCCCCGTTGAGCGATACAGGATTCCACGGAATCTCTGTTATTCGCAGGGTTCGTCCCTTCTCCTCCGCAGGGGGAGAAGGTGGCGGCGTAGCCGACGGATGAGGAGAAAGTCGTGCCGGAACGCCCCTCATC
>JBEIQZ010000805.1:0-1803 GCA_040376255.1 Alphaproteobacteria bacterium | reverse complement strand
GCGCCACCTGCAGCAGCACCGCCGGGAGGCCAGCCGCCAGAAGCGCGGGCTCGCGCCACTGCTCCCAGGTGACGCTCTGCGGGCCGTACAGCCCACCGACCGGATCAGGGTTCTGTCTCCGGATGAATTCCATGCACCGCTCGAAGTCCCGCCCGTCGGCGCTGTCCTCAGCGGCGATGCGCGCCTGCTCCTCCGGGGTGCGGACGGGCGCGGCACGGGTGCGGTCGGCCTGATGCATGGATCATCTCTCCAGCGTCAGGATATCCCCCCTGTCCGCCGCTGTCCGCTCAGGATACCCCTCGCCCATGCGTCAGATCTGGATCTCCAAGGCAGGCCCCCCCGATGTCCTCCAGGTGCGCGAGGCCCCCGATCCCGTCCCCGGCCCCGGAGAGGTCCGCATCCGGGTCGAGGCCGCCGGGGTGAACTTCGCCGACCTCATGGCCCGCGCCGGGAGCTACCCCGACGCCCCGCCTATCCCCTGCGTCGTCGGCTACGAGATCGCCGGGGCCATCGACGCGGTCGGGGAGGGCGTCCCCGCCGCCCGCGTCGGCCAGAACGTCCTCGCCCTCTGCCGCTTCGGCGGCTACACCACCCACCGCTGCGTCCCCGCCGCCCAGGCCGTCGTCCGCCCTGAGGGGCTCAGCGCCATCGACGCCGCCGCGATCCCGGTCAACTACCTGACCGCCTGGATGATGCTGCGCGTCTACGGCCGCCCCGAGCCCGGCGAGCGCGTCCTCGTCCACTCCGCCGCCGGGGGCGTCGGCCTCGCCGCGCTCGACCTGCTGAAGCTCTCCCGCGCCGAGACCTGGGGCACCGCCAGCCGCGCCAAGCACGACTTCCTCCGCGACCGGGGCTACCACCACCTGCTCGACAGCCGCACCGGCGAGTGGCCGCAGGAGAAGCTCGACATCATCCTCGACCCCGTCGGCGGCGCCTCCTGGGATCGCGGCCTCGCCTCCCTCCGTGCCGGGGGCCGCCTGATCTGCTTCGGCTTCTCCGCCTCCGCCGGGGAGACCCGCTCCCTCTGGGCCACCTTCCGCGCCGGGCTCGCCGTCCCCTGGCTGAAGATCAACCCCGTCAGCCTCATGAACGACAACAAGGGCGTCATGGGCGTCAACATGGGCCACCTCTGGGACGAGTCCGAGCGCGTCACCGGCTGGCTGCGCGACATCCTCGATCTGTGGGAGGAGGGCCGGATCGCCCCCTTCATCCACGCCACCGTCCCCTTCGACAAGGCCGCCGAGGCCCACGGCATCCTCCACCGCCGCGAGAACATCGGCAAGGTCGTGCTGGTGCCGTAGATCAGGCCCTCAGCGCCCGCCTCCCCTCCCTCAGAATCTCCTCCTCCCCCCCGACCCTCCCCCCCTGCATCACCCGCCGCCCCCCGACCCACACATCCGTCACCGTCCCCCCGCTGAACACGATCCCCGGCAGCGGCCTCGTCCCGATCATGCGGGCCTCCTCCAGATCCACCGCGATCATGTCCGCGAGCTTCCCCGCCGCGAGCCTGCCCGCGTCGAACCCGAGGCTGGCCGCCCCCTGCTCCGACCCGACGGAGAGCAGCCGCAGGGCGAGCGCGTCGGGGGTGTCGTGGGGCTCCATCACGTTGCGCCGCCCGGTGCGCGCGCGGGTATGGAGCTCGATGGCGCGCAGCTCGGCCCAGGGATCGATCTGCGCGTGGCTGTCGGTGCCAATGCAGAGCGGGAGCTTGGGCATCTGTTCGGCGGGAAAGAAGCCGTCCCCGAGATCCAGCTCAGTGGTCGGGCAGAGGCAGGCGCGCCCGCCGCTCTGCATGAGGAGGCG
>JBEIQZ010000685.1:0-2690 GCA_040376255.1 Alphaproteobacteria bacterium | reverse complement strand
GTCGAGGACGCGGTCGCCGGGGCTGCTGTGGACGCGCACGATGCGATCCAGCACGGCGAGGGGCTTCTGGGTCGGGTACCCGGTCTTCTCGCGCCCGGTGGGGCTGACGATGGTGTTCCACCAGCAGTCGGTGGGGATCTTGCCGCGCGCGGCCTTCTCCGGCCCGACGAGATCCGGCGCCATATAGGGTATCCGGTCGATGGCGTCATAATGGAAGCAGTAGCGGGCCGGGTTTTTTGCGTACCAGAGGATGTTGTCGTGCTTGGGCGACCAGCGGCGCTTCGTGCGCCCGCCGTAGTCGTAGGCCCAGACGATCTCGTTGATGAAGCTGTCGCGCCCGAAGATGCCGTCGAGCAGCACCTTGGCGTAGTGAACCTCGCGGCAGTCGAGGTGGAGGAAGAGGCTGCCGTCGGGGGTGAGGAGGCGGCGGGCCTCGCGCAGCCGGGGTTCGAGGAAGGTGAGGTAGTCGTCGAAGCGGTCGGCGAAGGAGAGGGAGCCGATCCGGACGGATCGGTAGGACTCCCCATGGAACCCGGCGCGCCCGTCGGCGTCGCGGGTGGCGACGGTGCGGTGCCGGGTCTGGGTGGTGCCGGTGTTGAAGGGCGGATCGATGTAGATCAGGGAGAAGGAGGCATCCGGCAGCGCCGGGAGCGCCAGCAGGTTGTCCGCCTCGATGATCTCGAACCGCCCGTGCCGCCCTGCCGGCGTCTCTTCCCGCATCAGCGTTTTGCGACCATCCCGGCCCGCAGCACGACCTCCTCCTTGATCAGGTCGTCCGGCTTGCCCGGATAGACGATGCCGAAGTCCTTGCGGCTGATGACGAACTCGGTGCGGGCCTTGATCTCGGCGGCGCTGACGTCGATCACGGCTGGGAAGGAGATGACCTTGGTGACGCCGTGGAGGGTCAGCTCGCCCTCGACGGTGTGGGTGGCGCCGGCGAGCTTGCTGTCGGCGGGCGCCCCGGCGGTGATCTTCGTGGACTGGAACTTGCTGGTGGGGAACTGGGCGGCATCGAAGAAGTCGGCGGAGCGCAGGTGCTCGTCGAGCTTGGGGGAGTCGGTGCGGACGGAGGTGGTCTGCACCTCGAACATGAGGCCGACGAGGGTGTCCCCGTCCACGGCGAACTCGCCCTTCCATGCGTCGAAGGAGCCGATGTGGCTCTTGGTGATCTTCGCGCCGGTGAAGCCGATCTGCCCGCTGGGGGTGAGCAGCTTGACGTTGGGGTTGGCGACGGCGGGCGCGGCAGGCGCGGCGGGCGCGGCGATCGGGGCAGCCTCCTTCGGCGCGGCGACCTTGTCAGAGACAGCGGCGTGGGTCTTGTCGGCGGCGGGATCGGCGCAGCCGATGAGGGTGGTCAGCAACAGGGTCATCAGGGGCATCAGCAGGGGCATTGTCACCTCGATCCGGTTAATAGCGCGCCCGCACTGGAGCGTCCCGTGTCCACCATCCGCAGGCAGATCAATATTGACGCCAGCCCCCGCAGCATCTGGCGCGCGCTCACGGTGCCAGAGGAGCTTGGCTGGCTCGGCACGGAGGGGCGGGTGGACGGCCGGGAGGGGGGGCGGTACCAGCTCAAGGTCGAGGGGGGAGCGGCGATGGAGTCAGGCATGATCCACGAATTCCGCCCGACCGGTCGCCTGGAGGTGATCTGGGATCGGCACTCTGAGGGGCCGTGGAAGGGGAGCTGCACGATGTTCCAGGTGGCGCGGGACGGGAAGGAGTCGGTGATCCACCTCCAGCACATCAACCCGGCCTTCACCGATCCAGCGATCCGTGCGCCGGTGGATGAGTTCTGGAGGGCCGCGCTGCTGCGACTCCGCGACCGGATGGAGGCGGTCTGACATCATGGAAGCGCACGGGGATCTCGGCTCGTTGATGCTGGCGCTGACGGTGATCCTGGTCGGAGCGAAGATCGGCGGGGACGTGGCGCAGCGGTTCGGGCAACCGGCGGTGCTGGGCGAGCTGATGGCGGGGCTGATCCTGGGGAACCTGGGGATGCTGGGGGTGGACAGCCTGGGGTTCATGGGCGACGATCCGGTGCTGGACGCCATCGCGCAGATCGGGGTGGTGGTGCTGCTGTTCGGGGTCGGGCTGGAGTCGACGCTCGGCCAGAGGCGCGGGTGGGGACGTCGGCGATGCTGGTGGCGATCCTCGGGGTGATCGCGCCGATGCTGCTCGGGGTGGGGGTGGGGCGTCTGTTTTTGCCTGATCACTCCTTCTATGTCCACCTGTACCTCGGGGCCACGCTCACCGCGACGTCGGTGGGGATCACGGCGCGGGTGCTGAAGGATCTGGGGAGCTCGCAGCGGCCGGAGGCTCAGATCATCCTGGGGGCGGCGGTCATCGACGACGTGCTGGGGCTGATCGTGCTGGCCTCGGTCAGCGGGATCATCCTCGCCGCCGACGCGGGGACGCCGCTCTCGCTGACGCCGATCCTGTCCATCGTGCTGAAGGCGGTGGCGTTTCTGGGCGGGGCGGTGGGGCTGGGGGTGCTGCTCACGCCGATCTTCTACCGGCATGCGGCGAAATTGCAGGGAGGCGGGATCCTGCTGGGGGTCAGCCTCGGGTTCTGTTTTCTGCTGGCGTGGCTGGCCTCGCTGATGGGCCTCGCCCCGATCGTCGGGGCGTTCGCGGCGGGTCTGATCCTCGAAGGCGCGGTCTACGAGCCCTTCATCGAGAAGGGCGAGCGC
>JBEIQZ010000365.1:0-6357 GCA_040376255.1 Alphaproteobacteria bacterium | reverse complement strand
CCGGGCGACCGCCGCCACCGCTGTCCCGCCCGCGTGGCTGATCGTGCCGACGACGCCGGGGGGCCAGACCGGCGCCCGGCCCGGCCCGACCGGGACGGCCACGACCGGGTGGCCGAGCGCGCGCAACGCCCGGTGCGCCGCTGTGCGCCCCATGAAAAAATCCCGGCGGCGGATCGGGAGCGCATGCGGAGAGAGGCAGGCGCGCTCCTCAGGCAGCGGCCCGTCCGGCAGGGCCGCCGCGTCTGCGGCCTCCGCCGCGTCCACCCGCGCGGCGAAGATCCCCGGTGGTGTGTCGGGCCTGCCCGGATCGTCCGGGATCAGCGGAGCAGGCTGCCCAGCGGGAGGTTCGGGACGCGCCGCTTCTCCTTGACCACCACCACCACGATCTGCGCGGCCTCGGCCACCGCGCCCTTGCTCTTCAGATCCTCGACAAGATCCTCGACCTTGCCGACCAGCGCACCCTCGCCCTTGCGGAGCTGACGGATGCGCTTGCGCTTCTGCTTGCCGAGATCCACGACCACCATGCTCCCGGCTGCGCCGGCTGCGGTTTCAGGCATGTTCATTTCCTCTTTGTTTTGTTTAATCGTTCAAAAGCTTCTTGAATGCCTTGCGACCGGCCTTGATGTTGATGCCAGGCGCCTCGCGGAGCCAGCCGTCCTTGCGCTTGCGGCTCTCCTTCTCATGGCGCTCCAGCATCTCGTCGGAGAACACCTTGCGGGCCTTCAGCACCCGGCGGGCGACCTTCTCAAACGGGGAGAGCCCCTTGGTGCTCTTCCGCTTCTTTCCTTTCTTCTTGTAGATGGTGTCTGCGCTCCCGCCATCCGCAGCGCCCTTGCCGCTGAGCTGGATGACCGTAATCCGACGAACGATTTTATCCATGATCGCCTCCGACCTGTACATCTACCACGTTTTCTGGCTGCTGGGAACATACCGATCTGATCAGCGCTATGCTATAACCGGCCCCGTTCAGCAGGAGCGGGGATGCGGCAGGAGCGGCGGGTGCGGATTTTCGGGTGGGCGGGCGCGGTATGCGCGGCGGGGGCGCTCAGCGCGCTCGTGAGCTGCGGGCCTGCGGAGTGGGAGCCGATGCCGGTCACAGGGAACCAGGAGCAGAAGAACCCGGACGGCAGCCTGTTCACGCCGAACACGCAATCCTTCCTGCGCGGTCACCACTGGCTCGACACCGTGACGCAGGCGCGGGTGGAGGTGGGCGGTGATCTGTCGGCGGTGATCCGGCTGGACGGCGGGCTTGCGCAGGGACAGGGACAGGCTGAGACGTTCGCGGTTCACAACCTCAACCTGGAGATGATGGTCCCGCGCCTCCACTACCCGGCGCCGGCCTCGCCGGACGCCTTCGACGCCTTCAACCTGATGCTGGCGGAGTTCTCGCGCAACGGCGTCAGCGTCCCGGTCGGCGCCCCCGGCGACACCAACGCGCACTTCGAGACGACGCTCAGCCAGGATCACCCCTGGAAGCTCGGCGGCGCCTACACCTTTATTCCGGAGCCGCTGCTGCGCCCGATGCGGTTCACGGTGGTCAACAACTGCCTGATGGGCGGGCTGTGGGAGCTGGAGGCGGTGGATCGGGCGGGCGAGATCTACCACGGCTGGATGACCGTCCCGGCGGCGCGCTACAGCGCCCTGCTCGCGGAGGTGAACGGGCTGGCGGAGGACTTCGCGGCGAAGGCGGTGTCGTGGTCGACGGAGCCCGCGAAGGTCGATCTGAGCCGCCTGCGGACCGTGCGCCAGGAGCTCGGGGAGGCGCCGCTGGCGCTCGCGCCGGACGAGGGCATCGGGTTCTCCTCCCAGACCTCCCGCCGCAAGATCGGCAAGAGCTATGTGCTGATGGGCGAGGACAACCCCGGTACAGCGCCGATCAGCGTCGCGACCGGTGGCGTGACCGGCGGCGCGACCGGCGGCGTGACCGGCGGTGTGATCCCGACGAAGCGCTACAAGCCGAAGATGCGGAGCGAGCTGGCGCAGGGGCCGATCCACCTCGTCGACTTCCAGCCCCCCGGCCGCTACTCCGCCACAGAGCGCCGCACCTTCGATGTCGGGTTCCTCGGCAAGCCGGAGCGCGCTGAGGTGCGGCTCGTCGCGCCGCTCACCGGCTACCGCGCCCCCTTCACCGCCGCAGCGCAGCCGGAGGAGGATCGCCGCTACGTCGAGATCCTGCTGCATCTCGGCGACCGCAGCCTCGTGATCGGCAACCTGCCGCTGGATCTGCTGGTCCCGCAGGAGGAGTTCGTGCTGCACGGCTTCGGCGTCGGCATCCTCAACCAGGACGAGCCCGCTGAGCGCCGCGCCCTGCTGCTCGATCAGGGGCCGCGCCCCTCCTTCGCCTACCTGATGGACGCTGACGGGCGCGAGGCGCTCAACAACCACGAGTCCGGGCTGGAGCAGATCTTCATCCGCGCCCGCCTCGACCGGGAGATCCCCGTCTGGGAGGTCACGATCACCTCTTTTGAGCGGATCGTCGATCTGGCGAAGTACGAGGTGGAGATCCCGGCGGCGCTGCGCGAGGAGGTTCGCAGGAACGCGAGCCGGTACACCACGCCGATCTATCTCACCTACCGCGACGATAACCTGCTCTGAACCTGCTCTGAACCGATAGAGCTGTATGGGGTCACTTTGACCGGATCTTCATCCCGTTTTTCCTGGAAGAAGCTGCTGCTCGGCGGGGGCGCCGCCGGCCTGCTCGCGCTGCACCTGTCCGTCGTCTACCTGCTGCCCGCCGCCGCCCACAACCGCAGCGTCAGCTTCGGGGAGAGCGATCAGGGCGCCTCGGTGGAGGCGATGCCGCGCATCCTGAAGGACGACAGCTTCGCGGCGCTGCCCCCGGCGGTGCCGTTCCGGGAGCTGGCGCCGCCGGACGAGGACGCGAACTCCTGGTCGAACGTCTTCAGCCTGTTCGGCGGGGCCGGGGCGACGGTGTTCGACGCCAACGGGGACGGGCGACTTGACGTCTACCTCGTGCATGACGGGCAGAACTGGACGCGCCCCACCGACGCAGACGCGGTGCTGATGGACAAGCCGCGCTCCTCCTGCAACGGGCTGTACCTGAACCAGGGCAACGACGAGAAGGGCGACCCGCGCTTCGTCCAGGTGAACCGCCTCGCGGATCGGAACGCGACGTTCCAGAAGGAGGAATTGCTCGTAGAGGACTTCCTGTTCCCGCGCAGCGGCCCCGCCGACAGCGCTGAGCGCCCCGGCCGGCAGTCGAACCTCGCGCTGGCGGTGGACATCAACGGGGACGGGCTGCAGGATCTGCTGGTCGGCAACCAGCCGCCGGGGATGATCTGGTCGCACCCCTCGACGCAGGCGGTGCTGTCGCGCTTCGTCGATCCCATCGGGCGGCAGGCGCGGCACTCGAAGCAGCCCCTGGCCGGGCTGGGCGCGTGGCTGGTGCCGTACACCCCGCGCGAGAGCACCGACGACACCCGCGAGTCCGCGCGCGGCGCCGAGCCGCAGGGCGCCAACTCCCTGTACCTGAACCGGGGCGATCAGGACGGCGACGGGCTGCCCGAGTGGGAGGACGCCAGCCGCGCCGCAGGCATCGAAGGGCGCCGCTCCACCTACGGCCTCAGCGCCGCCGACATCGACCTCGACGGCGATCTCGACATCTACGAGGCCAACGTCCACGACCTCGACTTCTGGCCGGGCGCCGCAAAGAAGTTCGCGGGCGCGATCAACGCGCTCTACATCAACCGGCTGGCGGAGACCGGCCAATTGCGCTTCGAGGAGCAGGGCGAGGCGTTCGGGGTCACCGGCGAGCTCCCCGACGCCGCCAACCGCCCCACCCTCACCCGCCTCGACAAGCTCGGCCCGCTCCCGTACGAGTACTCCATCGCCGCCTTCGCCACCGAGACCTACAAGCCCGACCTGCTGGAGATCGACGGACGCTCCGCCGAGGACGCCGAGATATCGTGGGCCACCGTCATGCAGGACGTCAACAGCGACGGCTTCCCCGACATCTGGGTCGCCAACGACCTCGGCTACCTGCGGCTCTACCTCAACCGGGACGGCAAGCGCTTCGAGGTGACTGAGCACGCCCGCTCGAAGCTGAGCGGCTCCTGGATGAGCTTCGCGCCCGCCGACTACTCCGGCGACCTCAAGGAGGATCTCGTCGCGGGCAACGTCGGCGGCGGCGGCTACAGCCACGAGTTCATCTCGCCGAGCTGGTACGACCTCATCGATCCGGTGATCAACGACTCGCTCGCCTTCCGCACGCTCGTCGTCAGCGGCAACGATTTTACGCACACCCTCATCGACGGCGCCGACATCGGGCGCGAGCTCCCCCACAAGGTGCGGCACTCGCAGGTGCTGCCGCCGGACTCGGCGCTCCCCAACAACCTGCGCCCGATGAACATAAAGAAGGCTTCGTTCATCGAAGACTTCACCCCGTTCGATGTCGACAGCCTCGACCCCTATGAGTTCGCCTGGGGCATGGCCCCCATCGACGTCCAGAACGACGGATGGATCGACATGTACTGGCTCGGCGCGCTCTGGAACCGGGGCGGCGGCATCATGTCCAGCGTCGGCACCAACCCCGGCCGCCTGCTCATCAACGCCACCCGCCCCGGCGGCGAGGTGCGCTGGGTGGACATGACCGCCGAGTACCACGCCTTCAATATCCTGGAGCTGGTCTATGATCAGCTCGCTGAGCGCGGCTACGTCTGGCGCCGCTCCCCCAGCCAGAACTGGAGCAAGCGCGACCGCGTCTACAGCTACGACCGCAGCGTATGGGTCTCGCAGGGCGTCGGCATCCAGGAGCGCGTCGCCAACCAGGATCTCATCCAGACCGCCGAGTTCGGCAAGGCCGCCGTCGCCGCCGACCTCAACGGCGACGGGTTCCAGGATCTCCTCCTCACCAACGTCGGCGGCTACGACAGCCGCGCCAGCAACAACAAGAACCTGAAGGCCCGCATCGACGGCAAGCCCCAGGTGCTGCCCGCCCCCGACTACAACTACCCGACCCTCACAAACTTTGAGCCCGGCCGCACCCGCCTGCTCATCAACGACACCGCCGAGGGCGCCTGGATGGAGGTGCGCCTCATCGACGACTCCCCCGGCACCTGGAACCGCGACGCCATCGGCGCTCAGGTGATCGTCAACGGCCACCTGCTCCGCGTCAAGCGCGCCGGGGACGGCAGCCACATCAGCAACAGCCTCGCCAACCTCCACTTCGGCCTCGGCGCGGAGGCCGCGACCACCATCGAGATCCGCTGGCCCGACCGCAGCCGCACCGTCACCACCCTCCCGCTCGCAGGGCTGCAGAACGGCGTGCTGACCGTCCGCCGCTCCGTCGCCGCGCCGGAGTGGACGCCGCGCACGGCAGACGCCGCCGCTCCTGTCCCCGCGCCCGGCGCTCCTGTCCCCGCGCCCGGCGCTCCTGTCCCCGCGCCCGCCCCCGTCGTCCCCGCGCCCGCGAAGCCGTGATCTTCCTCCCGACGCTCAACAACCTCCGCTACTCCTACGGCCTCCTCGCGCAATTCGTCCACGGCCTCTCCATCGCCGAGATGGACTTCCGGCGGCTCGGGCTGGCCGACGGCGGCGACGCCCTCCGGGAGCGCCAGGAGCGCCTGTCCCGCTGCGCGCTCCACACCTACAACCTCGCCATCGGCGACAGCGACCCGGCGCGGCTCGGGCAGCTCGTCGACCTGATCGACCCCGAATTGCGCGGCTTCGCCCAGGAGGGCGTCGGCCTCGGCCTCGGCATCCTCGACCTCTGCACCCCCTGGGGCCACGGGCGCCTGCGCCGCTACCTCGCCCACCACCGGATCTGCCCCGACCTCTGCTACATCGGCGCCGGTCAGGCGCTCGCGGTGTTCTTCCGCCCGCTCGCGCCCGCCGTCGCCGCCGCCGATCCCTTCTTCGGGCCGATCCTCGCCGACGGCTACGGTTTTTATTACGGCTTCTTCCGCCCCGGCTCCGCCATCCGGCAGCAGAAGATCCCCCGCGCCGTCCCCGCGCCGCTCCTCCGGGGCTTCGACGCCGGGATCGGGCGCTGCCTCTGGTTCCGTGAAGGCGGCGGCGCCGACCGGATCGCGGCGGTGATCGCGCAATTCCCCCCGGAGCGCCTGCCCGCCCTCTGGAGCGGCACCGGCTTCGCCTGCGCCTACGCGGGTGGTGTAGAGGCGGATCGGCTGCGCGCCCTCCTCGTGGCCGCCGGAGCCCGCGCCCCCGACCTCCGCTCCGGGGTGCAGATCGCCGCGTGGACGCGCGGCAACGCCGGGAACCCCTCCCCGTTCACCGGACTCGCCGCCGGGACGCTCCTCGGCAGGACCGCAGAGGCCGCGCACGCAGAGGCGGAGGCGCTGAGGCAGGAGGTGTGCGGGGCGGGGCAGGCGGGGGCGG
>JBEIQZ010000937.1:0-1217 GCA_040376255.1 Alphaproteobacteria bacterium | reverse complement strand
TTCGCCGCCTTCAGCGTCGAGTCCGGGAGCTGGACGCCGGAGGTCGCGGCGAGGCTGCCATCGGACGCGCATGTCCGTATCTGGACGGATCACGATGAGGCCGGTGAGCGCTATGCGGCGCGGATACGGGAGACGTTGCCGGCAGGGATGGACGTGCAGCGGGTGGATCGGCCATCTACGTGGGGGTGACTGTGTCAGCTCCTCGCGACGGGAAGTGCTCGGTGTGGGTCTCGCCCGTCCGCCCGAGGTAGACCACGCGGCGCCCCGGGAATGAGACCAGGTACCCGACGCACCCCGCGCGGGCGACCTTCTCGCAGAACCCGGCGTAGGTGTAGCCGGGGGCGTCCTGTTGCGCCTCCCGGATGGCGCTGACCACGGCGTCCGCATCGAAGCGCGGGGCCTCGGCCGACGGGGGCGACCCGGCGCGCACCGCCACCGCCTCGCCGGAGGGCAGGTAGTACGTCGCTGTCCCGGCGCGCAGGTCCACCTGGTAGCCCTCGAACCCGGCGGCGATGAGCCTGCCGACGATCTGTGGGAAGGTCTGCGCCCCGGACTCGGCGGCGGCGATGCTGTCGTGGGCGATCTGCTTGAGGTCGGGGGACATGGGGCTCCTGGGGACAAGGATGAAGGATGGACGGGGATCAGGTGAGCGGTGGGTGGTGGAGCCCGTGGGCCGCCGCGACCGCCCGGAGCGCCTCCCCGAGCGCGGCGCGGACGCCGGGATCGAGGGTGCCGAAGAACGCTGCGTCGTTATCGTCCGCGAGCGCCGCCAGCCGTGGGACGAGCGCGCGGCCCTCCTCCGTGAGCAGGAGCCGGTGGCGGCGCCGATCGATCGCGTCCGGCGCCCGCGCCAGCAGTCCCCGGTCGATCAGCCGATCCTCCAGCTTGCTGATCACCCCCCGCGTCATCCCCATCGCCGCAGCCAGATCGCCCGGCGACATCGGCCCGCCATCGAACAGGTGCCGCATCAGCACCCACTCCGCCACCCCCACATCCAGCGCCGCCAGCCGCCCGGCGAAGGCATGAGAGACGGTGTTGGACACCAGCCGGAGCCAGTAGCCGAGGTGTGCGGTCAATGGAGAGGGCGGGGACATTGTTTCCAAGGAAACTAATTGGTCACCGCTGCTCCGTCAAGGAGGGACTACCGCCTGCCGGAGCGCGTCCCAGATCCCTTCCGTATCGATCCAATTCCCACCAGATCCGCTCACCTTCGCGCC
>JBEIQZ010000965.1:0-1053 GCA_040376255.1 Alphaproteobacteria bacterium | reverse complement strand
GGTCGCCAGCCTCGACACCATCCCTGCCGTCCCGAACGATGTCGCGGCGTGGCTCGGGAGCCGCGCTCAGGCGCATGCGACCGGGGTCTCCCCCGCCGCCGTCGCCCACCTCATGCAGCGCGTCCAGTCGCTGTTCTCCGACTGGAGCGGCATCGTCCACCGGCTCGGGGGCCAGGGCGTGCCGCTCGTCTACTCCCCCTGGGAGATCAAGGGCGGAGAGCCGCTGTTAAGCACCGCCGTCGATCCGCCCTCGCTCAAGGACAGCCGCCTCGTCCGCTTCCGCGCCCCGACCTCGATGCGCGATGTCGAGCCCACCGTCCACCTCTGGGTCGAGCACAACCTGGGAGGAGAAGACACATGAGCAACACGCAACGCCCCCCCGACGGACAGGCCCGCCGCAGCCAGCTCCTCCTCGGCAGCGGCCCCGGCGCGCTCGTCGATCTGCTGGAGGACGCGGTCATCGTCGGCGGCCTCGATGCCTGGCGCTACCCCAACGCCAAAGACAGCTTCATCCAGGAGCCCCGCCTCCAGAGCAAGGCGCAGAACCTCCTCTCCATCATGCCCTGGTGGAGCCACAAGGATGTCCGGCTGCGGCTCCCCCCGGAGTGCGACAACGATCAGCCCAGCCCCGGCGTCGGGATCGCCGTCGGGCGCTTCCCCCGCTGGGTGCTGTGCCAGAACCCCGACTGCCGATCCATCCTCCAGATCAACGCGCTGGAGCGCCCCGCGATGCGGCGCCATGTCTGCCGCCACGACAACCGCAAGGCCTTCCCCGTCGTCCCCCTCCGCTTCGTCAGCGCCTGCGTACAGGGACACATCCAGGACATCGACTGGCAGTGGTTCGTCCACCGCGAGCGCACCGGCGCGGAGCTCGGGGGGCGCAAGGCGTGGTGTACGCGGCGCGCAGGCGCGGGCCGCCCCGGAGATCCGCTCGGAGAGGAGTGGAGCGCCGAGCTGTACATGTTCCAGGTCGGCACCACCGGCGACCTCGCGGACTTCATCGTCGGCTGCCGGAGCTGCGGACGCCAGAGCGGCCTCCAGGATCTCGCGCAG
>JBEIQZ010000650.1:0-2975 GCA_040376255.1 Alphaproteobacteria bacterium | reverse complement strand
GGTCGCGGCGCTGATCGCGGTCGCCGCCTGGTTCGCCTGGCGCGACTGGCGGCGCATGACCGACACCGGGGAGCCGGGGATGCGCGAGGGGGCCGCGCTGCTGGAGGCGGGCCGGTTCGACGAGGCCCGCGCCTTCTATGCGTCGCGCGTCCCGCTGCTGAAGAACACGCCCGCCGCCGCCGCCGCCGCGCTCCAGAGCGCCGGGGTGGCCGCGCTGCGCGGGGGGGATCGGGCGTACGCGCGCACCTGCTGGGAGCAGGTCGAGGCCTCCGGCTGGCCCGCCGCCTTCGGCCACACCGCCGATCTCGGCGTCCGCCTGCCCAACGCCCTCGCGCTGCTCCACGCCATCGATGGCCGCACCGACGAGGCCCGCGCCGCCCAGCGCCTCGCGCTCAGCCGCTGCCCGCCGCGCCTCCACCTGCCCTGGCGCGTCACCGATGTCCGGATTCTATTGGCGGAGGGGAAATTCTCCGAGGCCGACGCGCTGCTGGCAAAGATCCGCGCCGCCGATCCCGCGCCGCCCGCCTCGCAGCGCGCCGCCACGCTCGCGCTGCTCGCTGCCTGGATCGCTCACCGGCTGGGGCGGGAATTGCAGGAGGCCGACATCAGCGCCGCCCGCGCCGCGCCGGGGAGCCGCCGGTGGATCGCGGACGCAGAGATGGCGGGGTGGATGGAGCAGCAGGGGCTCTCCTGAGCGCTGATATCACCTGAAAAACGGCACCATGCTCCGGCCTGTCTCGCGCACCGATGCGTCGATGTCCCGGTAGCTGAGGCCGAGCGCGACGCAGGCCGACGCCCCGTCATACTGCGGCACCACCCCGGCCATCTCCCACGCCATCGCCAGCGTCATGCGCGGATCGAACAGCGCGTTGGCGTAGAGCAGCAGATCCGGGATCGTCCGCGCGGAGATCCGGCGATCCGGGAATTCCTGGAGCAGCGTCCGCGCAATATCGGCCAGCCAGCGGTTGCCCGCGCACAGCACGTGCCGATCCGGCGCGCCGACGGTGCCGGGCCGCTCCGCCGCGATCCGGTGCGCCTCTGCGACGTCCCGCACGTCCACGAGGCCCATGTTGAGCCTCGGCAGCAGCGGCATCTTCCCGATCAGCATGTTGCGGATCAGGATCGGGCTGGCCTTCAGGTGGGCGGGGGCCAGGACGGGGCCGATCACCATCGCGGGGTTGAGCGCGGTCATCGACCAGCCTGCAGCGGCGCTCAGGTCGCGGGCGAGCCGATCCTCGGCGGTCTTCGCGTAGGAGTAGGGCGCGTTTTTGACCGTCGCCTCACCGTTCCAGTCCGCCGCCGTCACCTGCCGCTTCCCGGCCTTGCCGTAGTCCCCGATGGCGGCGACCGAGGAGGTCAGCACGAGCCGCCGGACGCTGCCGACCTCGCGGGCGGTGCTGAGGACGTTCCGCACGCCCTCCACCGCCGGATCGATGATCTCCCGCTGCGGGTCCCTCGCCGTGAGCTGCGCGACCGCCGCCACATGCACCAGCACCTCCGCCCCGGTCAGCGCGGCGCGGAACGACCCGGCCTCCAGCAATTCGCCACGGTGGAGCGACAGGCTCCCCGGCTTCCCCTCCGCACACCGGAGCAGCGGCGCTGTCTTTTTTTCGTCCTTCGGATCGCGCACCGTCGCCCGCACGGTATGCCCCGCCGCCAGCAGCGCCTCCACGACGTGCATCCCCACATAGCCCGACGCCCCGGTCACACAGACGCTCAACCCGCCCATCCCTCACCCCCTCTCACCGCTGCTCTATCCCTCCTGCCCGAGCGCCGCCCGGAGCAGCGCGTGGTGGTGCAGGACAGCGTCCTCCCAGCCCGGCACCGGCGTCCCGCCCCGGTAGAGCCGCGACCGCAGGCCGCGCTGCACGCGCTCCACGACGGCGTCGTCCTCCAATTCCACGGTGTCCAGATCGCCGCCCGCCCCGCCCTCCAGCCGCGATGCGTCCCACACATAGACCCGGTAGCGCACCCGCGTCCGCGCCGCGCCCAGCGGTTCGAGCGTGTTGAGCGACAGCCCCCACGGGTAGAAATTCAGAAACGTCATCGGGAACAGCGCGATGTACAGCCCCGCGACGCGCTCCCCGGCGAGCGGGTGGCCGGGCGGGAGGCTGAGCGCCGGGGCGCCCTCCGGCGCGATCCCGATCTGCACCGATCCCGTGGGGCGGCGCTCCGTCCGGTAATTGCGCCAGTCGAGGCTGCGGGCGAGGCCGGGGTGGACCCACGGCACGTGCAGCCCCTCCAGGTAATTGTCGGCCCAGAGGTGCCAGCACGCCGCCACCTCGAAGCAGCGCGCCCGCTCCGGCGCCTCCACCAGCCGATCCACCGGCATCCCCTCCAGCAGCGCGAGCGGCGCGGCCCACTCTTCGAACGGCTGCGGCGGCTGGAGCGCCCCGAACAGCAGCGGCCCCCAGCGCGCATGCGCCGCCGGAGGCAGATCCTCCGCCCCGCGCAGCGCGGCGCAGAACCCCTCCGGCATCTCAGGCGCCCCGACCAGCCGCCCGCTCAGATCGAACTGCCGCCCGTGGTACGGACAGCGAAGGTTCGCGGGATCACCAGGTTGCTCACGCAGGATCGCCGCCCGGTGCGTGCAGACGTTCGACAGCAGCCGCTCCTCCCCGGCGCCGCCCGGCCCGGGCTGGCGCGTGAACAGCAGCGGCTCGTCGAGGCTCCCCGGCAGCAGCGTCAGCGGGGTGGCCGCGCGGTCAGGGATCGTGCCGAGGACGTGCCAGGTCGCAGGCAGCAGGCGCTCCCGCTGGAGCGGCCAGGCGTCCTCATAGAAGGAGGAGAGAGGCAATCGATCAAACATCTCTGCCGCTTACATCATTCTCTTACTGCACCGATGTAAACAACGTGATTGTTTACTCGTACAGCCCACCCATGCATAGATGTACGAGCAACGCGAATGATTTCATAATTTTTTTCTTTCTCAAAAAACTCTATATCATCAAGATCGTCAAGCTTTGAAAGAAGCT
>JBEIQZ010000758.1:0-2142 GCA_040376255.1 Alphaproteobacteria bacterium | reverse complement strand
GAGGCTCAGCCCGAAGCCCGTCCAGCCGATCGCGTCGCCTGCGCGCACCGGCTCTGCGACGGCGTATGGGAGGAGCGTTGTCAACAACGCAATGGTGAGCATCGGTACATCCCCTGTCCGACGGATATATCTCCTTCCCGCGCTGCATGATACAGTCCGCCCCGGCGGTCGGAGGCAGCGGAGTGCCGTTTTTATTTATCGTATACCTGGCATCCTGTTCATCGGCGGGAGAGACACCGGGACAGAACGCTCCTGTGGCGGAGGTCGCGCCTGAGATCCGGCTGGCGGGGCAGCCTGCGCTGGTGCGGCTGGAGGAGCTTAGCCGGTTCCTCGATGATCCGGACGGGTATCCGGCGGTGCGGCACCCATTCGCGTGGAGCCGGGGCGTGCTGGGGACGATCCCGTCGGTGCGGGAGCGGGCGCGGCAGCGGGCGCTGGCGGCGCTGGTGCTGGCGAACCGGAGGCCGCAGATCCCGGCCCGCCCGGAGGCCCGCGCGCTGATGGCGGCGCTGCTCTATGAGTCGGGGGCGGAGGGGCAGATCCCGGCGGAGATGTGGGGGGAGCTTTCGGGGGAGCTGCCGGGGAGCTGGAGGGGGGAGCAGGCGGGGGAGCTGCCGGGGAGCTGGAGGGGGGAGCAGGCGGGCGGGCAGGCGGCGCTGTCGCGGGGGCAGGTGGCGGCGGCCTACGCGGAGCTGCGGGGCGCGACTGATCAGGCGGCGCGGCTGCGGGCGATGTCGCTGCTGTGCGCGCCGGTGGAGGGCGAAGGGGAGCCGGCCAGGCTGCGCCGGATGCTGGCGCTGCTGGCGCTGCCGGAGCTGGCGATGGGCGGGGCGGGGATCGATCCGCTGCTGCCGGGGCGGCGGCTGATCCGGGAATTCGAGCGGATCGCCGGGCGCGACCTCAGCCCGAACGACCGGCCTCATGAGCTGATCGCCGCGCTGGTGGCGGCGGGGCTGGATCTGGAGACGGGGGCGGCGACGGGGTTCTGAGCGGGGCTACAGGCAGACGCCGGCGGTCTCGACGATCACCTCGTTGTCGGCCTCGTCGCACTCGTTGGCCTCCGCGTCGGCGTCCACGACGGCGATGATCGAGGCGTAGGAGAGGACGGTGGCCGCCGGGACGGTGAAGCGGTAGACCGCGCTCAGGTCGCCGGGGTCGAGATCGGTGCCGAGCGGGACGGTGTCGAGCAGCGTGCGGCTGCCGTTGCTGGCGACGCCGTACAGATCAATATCGAGGCTGCTGCCCGCGAGCAGCGCGCCCTCATTGGCGACCTGCAGCAGCACCTCCACCGCCTGCCCGCAGGCGCTCTGGCAGCTCCCATAGGAGAGCGGGTAGAGATCCGGCGCGTCGGTGGCGGAGAAGCTGCCGGGAGAGCCCTGGCGGAAGCTGTTGTAGTCAGGCCAGTTGGCGTCCTGGGTGGCCGGGACGGTGAGATCGTCGTTGATGTTGACGATGCTGTAGGCGTGCTGGTTCCAGACATGGCGGGCGCTCACCCAGTTGTCGCCCGCGTCGCCGATGACCATGATCCCGTAGGTGGTGTTGTCGTTGGCGACGACGATCTCGGCGTTGCCGTCGTTGTCGACGTCGGCGATCACCGGGTACTCGTTGATCGTGCCGGAGGTGTGGCGGCTGTCATTGATCCGCACCGTCCCCGTCCGCCCATCCAGCACCCAGAGCTGGTTCTCGTCGGCGTACACCACCTCGGCGGCGCCGTCGCCCTCGAAGTCGAACACCGAGGAGCCGGTGGAGTGCGAGCTGCTGTCGTCGATGGCCTTCGCCCACAGCCGCGAGCCGTTGATCTCGTAGACCGTGTAGTAGGTGCTGCCCGCGACGCCGATCTCCGGGGTGCCGTCGCCGTCGAAGTCCGCGATGGTGGGGGGGCCACCATAGTTGCTGCTGGCGGCGCCGCCGTAGACAGCGAAGCTGTAGAGCTGCGAGCAGCCGGTGTCGAACACCTTGATCGTCCCGCCCGCGACGACGACGAACTCGCCGTTGAGGTCGGCGTCGAGGTTGGCGACGGCGGCGTAGCCGTCGGTGGTGCCGGTGGAGCACTGGGTTGTGCCGTTGGCGTTGTACACCGTGTTCCCGGCGATCACCTCCATCTCCCCGTCGCGGTCGATGTCCACCGGAACCGCGATCATG
>JBEIQZ010000332.1:0-7054 GCA_040376255.1 Alphaproteobacteria bacterium | reverse complement strand
GGCGGTGGAGGTGGTGGTGCGGAACCGGATCGCGGGGAGCTTCGCGAAGAAGCTGGGGCTGGCCGAGGGCGGGGTGTTGTCGCGGCCGGTGGTGGAGCTTTTTTATAAGTCGGACGCGCTCAACGATCCGCAGATCAACGAGGACGCGGCGCTGGCGATGGGGTGGGCGAAGGGCTGGGAGCTGGCGTGCATGCGCGAGTACGCCCTGATCGTGAACCGGATCATGATCGGGTTCTGGGACGGGCTGGGGGTGGATCTGGTGGACTTCAAGCTGGAGTTCGGGCGGTACGGCCACCAGATCATCCTCGCGGACGAGATCACGCCGGACGGGGCGCGGCTCTGGGAGCGCGGGACGGGGCGGCACCTCGACAAGGACGTGTTCCGGCGCGATCTGGGCGATCTGAGCGGCACCTACCGGGAGCTCTACGCGCGGGTGTTCGGTCAGGAGCTGTCCTGATGATCGGGGCTGCGCTGCTGGGCCTGTGGGCATGCAGCGACGAGCGCGGCGTCCAGCCCGCTGAGGCGGAGGTCGGCTATGCGGGCTACGTGTTCGCGTCGCCGGAGCTGGACGCGGACGGGGCGGGGGCGGTGCTGTCGGCGGGCGAGGTGGCGTTCACCGTGCTGTCCGGGGAGCGCTCGGGCGAGGAGATCGCCGCCTCGCAGCCCTACCCGGCCTACCCCGGCTGGTGGGCGGCGTCGCTCCCGGCGGGCGGAACGTTCGCGCTGCGGGTGGCGGGGGAGGGGATGTACCCGGCGCGGTGGCTGGGCGTCGCGCCGCAGGCGGACGGGGGCTGGTACACCGGGGCGCTGACCGGGGCGGAGCCGGGCTGGTTCGACGCGCTGTTCCTGGCGGCCGATCCGTCGGCGCGGCTCCCCTCGGCGGGGGCGATCCACCTGTGGGGCGTCCCCTCCGATCCGGAGAATTGGGACTGCGCGGCGGTGACGGTGCAGGCGCAGCCGGTCCGGTGCTTCGTGCTGTCGGAGGACGGCGCGACGCTGACGCCGGTGGCGGAGGGGGCGTTCGACTGGTTCTTCGCGCTGGATCTGGCGCCGGGTGCGGTGCTGCTGGACAGCGGGCTGGGCTGGGAGGCTTCGTACACGGCGGAGGCGGGGGACGTGGTGATGGCGCTCTGGCTGAGGGGGGTGGCGGAATGATCGGGATGATCGGGATGATCGGGATGATCGGGCTGTCGGGCTGCGGCGATCCCTACCCGGAGGAGGTCAACATGGTGGGCTACGCCTATGACGCGCCCTACCTGACCGGAGAGATCGCGCCCGGGGAGACGCTGCGGGTGAAGGATCTGAGCGGAGCGGCCTTCTCGGAGACCGTGACCGGGCAGGACGGGAGCTTCACGCTGCCGGTCCCGGCGGGCGATCCGTTCTTCTTTTTTGTCGAGGGCGCGCACCCGACGACGGCGTTCTCAGGGACTGCAGGGCTCATCGATCTGTACGCGGGGGAGGGGCTGCCGTGGTTCGCCACAGACGCCTTCATCGCGGCGCTGCGGGAGGAATTCGTCAACTGTCCGACGGCGCTCGCCGGGACCGACGGGGTGCCGGGCGGGACGGCGGTGGTGGCGGGCGAGGTGCGGCTCTACATGCCCGCCGCGCCGTACACCTGGGAGATGCCGCCAGCGCCGACAGCGTCGGTGGAATTGATGGGATCGGACGGGGAGGCGGTGACGATCTGCCTGCTCGACGACGAGGGTGTATCGGTCGAATACAGCGATGTCGTCGGAAGTACCGGGCGGTTTGCGGCGTTCGGGGTGCCGGAGGGGCCGCTGGTGCTGGGCGTCACCTACCAGGACTCCGATCTGAACATCGACGCCGATCAGTACCGGGGCTACGCGCCTGAGGGCGGACTCGTGAGCTTCTATCCGATACTGGTGCAGAACGGCGGAGATTAGGATAGACGGGTGGTGGAGGTTACCATGGGCCAGATGATCACCAAGTCCGACGCCAATCCGGTTGTCTTTGCAGCTTTGAACCTGTTTCTTTTCGGAGCGGCAGGCTATTTTATAATGGGGCAGAAGAAGAAGGCGATGATCTCTGCAGTCATCTGCCTTGCCGTCCCCGTCGTCACCTGCGGCATCGGCTCGCCGCTGGTGCTGTTCGGCTGGGTGACCGCGTATGACGCCTACCTGCTCGGCGAGAAGCTGAAGAGCGGCCAGTCCATCGGGGAGAACGAGAACGGCCTCGACTTCCTGAACGCGATCTTCAAGGACTGATCCTGGCGATCTGCCGGGATTTTTCGTAGCCGGGGTCACCCATGCCTGCGCTCGCTGCCATCGACGAGGCTCATGCCTGGCTGCTTCGCGGGCTGATCGAGGGCGGGGTAGCGGACGGCACCGGACGCTCCCTGCCCCCGACCGGGACAGGCGTTATGGACGCCTCGGATCTGCTGCGGCTGGGGCGCGGCAATGACGGCATCCGGCTGACGTTTATGCCGGGCGCGGGCCTGCCGGACACCCCGGCTGCAGCGCTGCCGGTCGCGCCGGAGCCGGGGACCCTGGAGGACGGCTACGTCTACCAGATCAAGCCGGTGCGCCAGGGGGTGAAGGTCTGTACGGCGGTGCGCTGCGTGGACACGCTGTACTACAAGGAATTTGAGGAGGCGCCGCTGGACAGCCTCGGGGCGCGCGTCCTCGCGGACATCCGGGCGCACAACGCGGGCTGGGACGCGTGGCGGCAGCGGGGCGGGCGGGTGTCCTACGCTGAGCGGGCCGGGGTGCCGGACGTCCCCGGCGCGCCCTGCTCGGCGGCGCTGTCGAACTTCCTGGAGCGGCACTGGCGGGCGGGCGGGCGGCTGGAGGAGGGGCCGGAGGCGGGCTGGTGGATCGCGCGGCACGAGTCGAAGCGGATGGGGCGGCAGATCGGGCTGGGGAAGGGGGAGGAGGCCTATGTGGTGAAGGCCACGCCCGCCGAGGCGGAATTACCGGAGAACCGGCAGTGGCTGGCGCGGGTGCGGTGGGCGGGCGCGGGGCTGGCGGGCGCGGGGGCGCTGTCGTTCGTGTGGTGCATGGGGATGGTGGGCTATCTGCTGTACCGCTGGTGGACGATGGGGTTCAACAGCGTGTTCTCGGCGGGGTGGCCGCTGGCGAGCCTGATTTTGAACGGGGCGGTGGGGGTGGCGCAGGTGTGGGCGGGGCTGCAGATCCGGCAATTGGAGTCGGCGTTCTCGGCGCAGCTCGTGGCGATCGTCTCGTTCATCCCCTGCTGGGGGCCGTGCTGCCTCCCGGCGGCGATCCCGGCGGCGGCGACGCTCTGGCTGATGCGGGACGAGCGGACAGAGCAGCTTTTCCAGAGCTGATGTATCCTGCGCCGGGGGTGCGATGGTCGGGTTGTGGCTGGGGTGGTGCCTGGGCTGTGTGGCGCCGGAGGCGGCGCCGGAGCGGGAGGTGTACCGCCAGGTCGAGCAGGCGACGCTGATTGGGGATCTGTACGTCCCGAAGGGGCGGGGGCCGTTCCCGGCGGTGGTGCTGGTGCCGGGCGGGGCGTTCATGCATGCGGACATCGGTGAGGCCGGGCTTGTGCGGTGGGCGGAGCGGCTGCAGGAGGAGGGTTATGTGGCCTTCGCGGTGCGCTACCGGGTGCAGGAGGATTTTTCTGAGTCCCCGTCGTTCCCGGCCCCGGTGGAGGACATCGCCTGCGCGGTGCGGTGGCTGCGCGGGAACGCGGCGGAGCGCCGGGTGGACGGGGATCGGATCGCGGTGATGGGCAGCTCGGCGGGCGGGCACCTGGTGACGATGCTGGGGCTGGGGGCGGGGGACGCGGCGGTGTGCGGGGCGGCGGACGCTGAACGGACGGAGGTGCGGGGGGTCGTCGACTTCTACGGCCCGGTGGACTGGACGACCATCCGGGCGCAGCGCGGGAACCGGCTGATCACCGCCGAGCGGGACTATGTGGGCTCTCCCTGCACCGGGCCGGACGATCCGATGTGCGTCCAGGCCAGCTATATGCCCTGGATATCCCCGGAGGCGCCGCCCTTCTTCGTCGCCCACTCCGCCGACGATCCGAACATCCCCGTGCAGCAATCGCTGGAATTGGTGGCGGCGCTGGAGGAGAACGGGCGCGGGGTGGAGTGGCGGGAGGTGGACGGGCTGGAGCACGGCTGGTGGGGCGACTTCGACAAGCCGGCGGCGGCGGAGGTGCGCGACGCGGTGCTGGTGTGGCTCGATGGACTGATCGGCCGGTAGGCGGCCCTCTTCGGGGGTCAGCATTTCCGTATCACTCCCTGCAGAGCAGGCTCTCTCCGAGCGGCGTGAGCGCCGGCACCTGCAGATCGCGGACGCGCTGCGTGAAGCCGTCGCGCCCGCCGCTCTCCTGGGAGGGCAGCACGAAGCGCGGCAGCACCGGGAACAGCCGGAAGCCGTCGCCGGGGTGGTGGGAGGAGACGCGCCGATCCGCCCACGCCTGCGCCCGCTTCGCCCGGACTGAGGAGGCGACGCGGCGCTGCGGGATCATGCAGACATAGAGGCAGGCCCGGATGGCGTCCTTGCGCACCGGCACGGTGTTGCAGTGGAAGGTGCGGGAGTCCCACAGCGCGACGTCGCCGGGCTCCACGCAGACCTTTACCGCCTCGTCCCGGTAGCGGGCCTGCTCGGCGGCGCTGAACAGGTACCAGTCGCCCTTCTGCTGCGCTGCCGCATGCCCCTGGAAGAACGCCTCGTGCCGCAGGTGCGACCCCGGGACGACCACCAGCCCCCCGTCCTGCGGCCCGCCGTCCCCGACGCTGAGCAGCCCCTGGATCGACCACTCGCCCTTGCGGAGCGGAGACTGATCGGTGTGGAGGAAGCTCACCAGCTCGCCCGCCTTCTGGTAGTTGCGCGCCCCGTGCATGAAGCACAGCCCGTCCATGCTCGTCGCGAGCTGATCCGGGGCGCACCCGTAATACCGGGCGAACAGCGCCGCGCAGTCCCCGCGCGCCTCCCACTGCGGCGCGGTGTGTCCCATGTACTGGATCATCCCCCCGTGCAGCATCGGCGGCCAGCTCCCCGCCCGCCGCCAGCTCTCCGGGCGGTCGCGCCGCACCGTCCCGAGCGCCTCCATCAGCCCCCACATCGCCTGCAGGTGCGCCTCCGCCCGCGCGCGGCTCACCGCCTGCCGGATGACGACGTAGCCCTCCCGCGCGAGGAAGCCGCGCCAGCCAGGCTCATCCTCTAACAGAAAGGCGTCCGGACGGGCGGCGTGTGTAGAATTGAGAGACTGAGAGGACATGTCAACTCCAGAAGTTCAGATTTGAATGGAGGAACCCGCTCCTGCAGGCTGGCGGAGACAGGCGATACAATCCATGCTCGGCTCTATCCTGCGCCTCCGGCTCCCGCCGGGGAGGCTCCCGGCCAGCAGGACAGTTTATGTCCGCCCCGGACAGTTTCTGGCAGGCGCCGCCCTCCGCCTTAGCCGGTGATCGCCTTCCAGCCCCGCTCCAGCTCCCCCGCGTCCAGCCCGCGCCCGATCACCACCAGCCTGCTCTCGGCGGGCGCCGGCATCTGCGCCGGGCCCAGCTCCAGCCACTGGTGCATCCCCTGGGCCACCACCGCCTCCCGCACCCCGGCGCACCGGAAGATCCCCTTCAGCCGCAGCAACTCCCAGCTCCGGCGCGCGGTGAGGAACTGGAGGAACATCTTGAGCTTCGGCAGCTCGATGGCCCGATCCGTCCGCCAGCTCTGCGTGGCGATGCCGGAGGAGTGGATCGCCCGCCCGTCCGCGCCAACGTCTCCGGGGTTGCCACCGCCCCGGCTCCTGCCCCCCGATGTCCAGCAGCGGCCCGTGCGCCACCGCCGCCCGCCCGGCGGTCTGCACCTGCGCCAGCGGCGCGAGGCAGCGGATCTCCTCCTGCACGAGCGCCAGCTCGGCGGCGCCCTCCGGCCCGGTCAGCCGATCGATGTGGTTGATGATGATCCGGTCGCTGCAGGCGATCTGTGCCTGCGCCTCGGGGTGAAGCAGCAATTGCTCGCGGATCTTCGCCGCGTGGGCGAGCGCGATCACCCCGTCCACCCGCGTCGCGGCGGCGAGCGCGGGATCGATCACGAACGTCTGGATCAGCGGCCCCGGCGTCGCCAGCCCGGATGTCTCGATCAGCAGCCGCCCGAAGCGCAGCGGTCGACGCCACGGCTGCCACCACGGGGCCGCCCGCCGCTCCAGCAATTCCCCGACCGCCCGCTGCAGATCCCCGCGCACCTCGCAGCAGACGCAGCCGTTCCGCAATTCAACGATCCTGTCTGAAGGCTGCCCGCGCCTCCCCGCATCGACCCCTCCCGCGATCAGGCTCCCGTCGATCCCGAGCGCGCCGAACTCGTTGACCACCACCGCCGTCGGCGGCGTCGCCGGATCGGCCAGCAGCCGGTTGAGCAGGGTGGTCTTGCCCGCGCCGAGGAAGCCGGTCAGCACCGTGACCGGGATCGGCCCGGCAGGTGCCGGCAGCGCCATCGGCTCCGCCTACAGGTAGCCGAGCGCCTTCAGCTTCTCGATCTCCTCCGGATCGCCGGAGCTCTTCATCTCGTCGATGGCCGCCTGGAAGGTGGTGTCATCGGGGAACTTCTTGCGGCCCGCGTCGAGCAGATCGATCGATCCGGGGCTGTCCCCGCCCGCCTTCACCTTGACCGCGAGGCTGTGGTAGAGCGGCGCGTTGAGCTGCTTCGCGTAGGCGGCGCTCAGGCGGTTGAGGTTGTCGGACACCTCCTTGCCCTTGCCCGCCGCCGCGAGCGCGTTGAGCCGGATCAGCTCGAACCGCCACGCCTTCGCCGCGTCCCCGCTCACCGCCGGGAGCGCGAGCGCGGTGTCGGCCTTCGTCACTGCGCCCGTCCAGTCCTTCGCGTTGATCGCCGCGTCGGCCTCAGCCTGGAGGCTCTCAGGGGTGGGGCCGGTGCTGCAGCCGGTGAGGGGGGCGCCGATGAGGGCGCTGATCAGCAGGAGGGAGAGCAGGCCGGAGGGGCGGGTGAACAAGGAAGCTCCAGGAAGACGCCGGCATGTTAGCCTGCTGCTCCGGCAGCGGCTATGGCGAGCCGTGTCACTATATCCTGTGATCCGGTCAGTTTTCATCACCATGCCCCCGCGC
>JBEIQZ010000636.1:0-3159 GCA_040376255.1 Alphaproteobacteria bacterium | reverse complement strand
CGGGAGCCAGCCCGCCATCTGCGCTGAGCCGACGCTGCCCTCCTCCTCGGCGTCGGTGAGGACGAACCAGACGCTGTGGCGGAGCGGCTGATCCTTCAGGATGCGGGCGGCCTCCAGCACGGCGGCGACCCCGGAGGCGTTGTCATCGGCGCCGGGGGCGTCGGTGGCGGCGGAGCGGGAGGTGCTGTCGTAGTGGGCGGAGAAGATCCAGACTTTTGACGGATCGGCGCCCTCGACGCGGGCGATGAGGTTGGCGCAGGCGACATCCCCGTCGGGGCCGCGCACATCGAACCCGTCGCGCTCCACGGTCAGGCCGAGCGCCTCGAACCGGTCGACCAGGTAGTCCGCCGCGTCGCCGTGGGCGGCGGACAGGTAGTTGCGCGAGCCGAAGCCCTGGAGGGCGGTGATCGTCGCAGCCAGCTCCTGCTCAGAGACCATCGCGGCGAGCGCCTGCAGATCGACCGATCCGCCGCCGGTGTCCGCGCTGTCAGCGGGGCCGGTGTCGGCGCTGTCACCGGGGCCGGTGTCGGTGCCGGAGGGATCGGCGGGCTTGCGGTCAGCGGGCGGGCAGGCGAGCAGGAGCAGCAGCATGAGCCAATCTAACCTTCCGGCTCCGTCTTCCACAGCTCGACGCGCTGGATCTCCTCGCCCTGCGGGCTGACCTTGATGAACCGGATGCGCCGGAAGCTCCAGGCGTTGTTGAGGCGGTACTCGTGGGTGAGATCGATGTAGTCGCGGGCGGCGGGGGGGAAGCCCAGGACGCCGAGGGTCTCGGTGCGGCGCAGCGCCTCGGGGAGCGGGACGGAGATCATGTAGATGGCGCCGTCCTTCACGCGGACGCTGGCGCGCTCGAACACCATCTCCTTCCCCTGCCAGCCGAGGTCTTCGCTGTCCTGGAGCGCGCCCATCTGATCGGTGAGCTGATCGCGCACCTGATCGTAATTGCGCCCGCCGAAGTAGCGGGCGTCGATGTAGACGCCTTCGGGTTTTTTATAGGTGGCGATAAGGTTCTGCGGGGAGGCGCGCAATTCCTGGACGCGGCGCTGCTCGGTGATCTGCTCGACGCTCTGGCGGGGGGGCTGCACCCCGCTCACCACCGGTTCGGGGGTACACCCGGAACAGCAGAGCAGCAGAGCGGGCAGGAACCGGAGCAGCATGGGGCAGCATAACCGCCTCCGGCGCAACGGGTTAGCAGGGCGCGGTGCAGATCAACGTCCTCTATTTTGCTGCCCTGCGCGAGCAGCGGGGCCGCCCCGCCGAGGCGGTCGACCTCCCGCCCGGCACCACCGCCGGGGAGGCGTACCGGCGCCTCTGCCCGCCCGCGCTGCTGCCGGTGCGCTGCGCGGTCAACCAGCGGTTCGCGCCTGAGGCGACCGTGCTCCAGGACGGCGACGAATTGGCGTTCCTGCCGCCGCTGGGGGGCGGGTGATCGCGCTCTCCGCCGCGCCGCTGCGGCCGGATCTCATCCAGGCCGCCGTGTCCTCGCCCGACTGCGGGGCGACGATCTGCTTCATCGGGACGGCGCGGAACACGCGGGCCTTCCCCGCCGGGGCGGCCGAGCGGGCGGTGCGGGCGCTCTCCTACGAGGCGTACGCGCCGATGGCGATCGCAGAGATGGCGGAGATCCGGGCTGAGGCGCTGAGGCGCTGGCCGGGGGCGCGGGTGGCGATCGTCCACCGCACCGGCACGCTCCAATTGGAGGAGGCCGCCGTCGTGATCGCGATCTCCACCCCGCACCGGGCCGCCGCCTACGAGGCGTCGCGCTGGTGCATCGAGCAGTTCAAGGCCCGCGTCCCGATCTGGAAGAAGGAGATCGGGGCGGACGGCGCAGCGTGGACCTCCAACCGGCCATAGGGCAACCATCCACAGGAACCCACAGGACGACACATGAACCGCCGCCCCGGCCTGAACAGCCCGCACTTCGAGGATCACAGCCGCCGCCCCGGCGCCCGCGACACGATCAACCCCTGGAGCGTGCTGCATGCGGACTTCCCCTGCGTGATCCCGGCCTCCGACGCGACGGGCTGGCGGGGCCGGTGGGGCGAGGCGTTCGGCCGGGAGGCGCCGCTGCAATTGGAATTGGGGTCGGGCAACGGCTTCTACCTCTCAGGGATGGCGGCGGCGCACCCGGAGCACAACTGGCTCGGGCTGGAATTGCGCTTCAAGCGGGTGGCGCTCTGCGCGAAGAAGATCCAGGTGAGCGGCGTGCCGAACGCGCGCGTCCTCCGCTACAGCTGGTTCTACCTCAACGACCTGTTCGAGCCCGGCACCCTCTCCGGCCTGCACCTCCACCACCCCGATCCCTGGTCGAAGGAGGCGCAGTCGCGCAACCGGATCATCGATCCCGCCTTCTGCGCGCTCGCCGCTTCGCTGCTGATGCCGGGCGCCGAATGGCGCACAAAGACCGACTTCGCCCCGCACATCGAGGCGATCATCGCCTGCACGGCAGGGCTGCCCTTCGAGATCCTGTCTACGAGCAGCGACCTCCGCGCCACCGGGCCGCTGTGGACGCCCGATGTCACCACCAATTACCAGCGCAAGTCCGAGGAAGACGGGCTGCCGGTGCATGCGATCCGGCTGCGGCGCCTGTAGCCCGGCGGGTCGGATCAGAACGTCTGGAGCATCTCCGCCCACTTCGTGTCCGCCCAGGCGCCCCGGAGGTACTGGTCGTCGAAGCGGCGACCGGCGACGTAGATGGAGAGGCCGGTGGCCTGGCGGGTGCGGGCGTAGTTGGCGAAGATCGCCGCGTCGTAGGCGGTGAGGGCTTCGGCGGCGGCGGCGGCCACCTCGGCGTCTCCGCCCCCGTTCGCGCCTGCGCCGCTGAGGGCGGCGAGGATGTTGCCGAGATCGCTGTTTGTGTAGTCGAAGGTGTACGCCTCGCTGACGGCGCTCTCCCAGAGATCGGCGCCGCGATCCGAGTCCATCAGGGCGGTGGCGACCCGGTCGAGCGCGTCGTTGAGGGCGGGCAGCGCCTCCAGATCGGTGACGGACTGGGTGTTGTCGCCGGAGGCGCGGAAGGTGGAGGCGACGTGATCGCCGAGGGTGAGGCCGGACATGCCGGGGTCGGCGGTCAGCGCGGAGAGCACGCCGGTGTACTCCCAGCCGTCGGCGCCCTCGTAGTCCTGGGCGGCGACGAAGGCGCGGGCCGAGCCCATCGCG
>JBEIQZ010000460.1:0-5144 GCA_040376255.1 Alphaproteobacteria bacterium | reverse complement strand
TCCGTCCCGTCCAGGTGCAGCCCCGCGCTGTCCGCGTGTCCGCTGTAATAGACGAACAGCAGCGTCCGATCCCCCGCCGCCTGATCCCGCGCCATCCGGGCCGACACTTCTGTTAAAACCGCCCGCACCTCCTCGGCCCGCGCCCCCGTCAGCACCGCCAGATAGCCCGCGCCCACCCCGCCCAGCCGGTTGAGCAGCTCCGCCACCCGCTGCGCGTCGCTCTCCGCGTACCGGAGCGGCGCGTCGTCCCGATCCCCCGTGTTGGCCCCGACCACCACCGCATAGCGCCGCTCCGCCGCCGCCGCCTGCGGGAGCGCCGATGTCAGCAAGGGAAGGAGCAACGTCAGCAAGGCGTGTGTCACCGTATCCTCCTGTCCACCCCTGTAGCCGGATCGGCCCCACCGCGCACGACGCAGCAGGGACGGTCAGAGCAGGGCGATGCTTCTTCCATGCCGGTGGGACACGCGGCGGCGTAGCGGCAGGCAGAAGATTTTTTCTGACTGCTCACCGCTTCTGCAGCCGGATCTCCTCCTGCACACAACCCTCCTTCAGCACCGGCAGCCGCTCCGCCCCCGCCTCCGCCTTCAACGCGCCGCTGAGCCAGTCCCAGCCGATGGGCGCGCCGCAGCGCAGCGCAACGATCCGCTCGGCGCCGGGGGTGCCGTCGAGCTGGATTGCCGCGTCGAGCTGCTGCGCCTCCTTCGTGGCGGCGACGGGGGCGGAGCCGGTGCCGCCGGGCGGCCACACCGGGTAGACCGCGCCGGTGCCGTCGACGCCCGCGACGATCAGCTCGCCCGGCGCGTCGCTCGCCACCCGGAAGCCGAGCCGGTCGCCCGCCTGCACGCCGTCGTCGCTCTGGAGGCGGCGCACCTTCCCCTGCTCCTCGCGCCAGACCTCCAGCCGCAGCCCGCCGCCGCGCGCGGTGAACTCGCCCGGTTCCGGAAGCTGCGACCACAGCAGCCCGCCCAGCACCAGCGCCGCCACCCCGCCGACCGCGCCCCAGCGGCGGATCGGTCGCCGCGCCGGGATCGGAGCCGGAGCGGACGCCTGCGCCGGAGCGGACGCCTGCGCCGCGACAGGCTCCGCGCCCGCGCGCCGGGGCGCCTGCGCCAGCCCGGATCGCGCGGGGAATTTCAGCTCCGGCAGCGGCTCCGCCGCGACAGCCTTCACCGCGTCCCGGCGCGCCCGGCACACGGTACAGCCCTCCAGGTGGCAGCTCACCTCCTCCAGTATCGCCCCGTCCAGCTCGCCCGCGAGCAGCCGGTGGACGCCCAGCTCATGCAGATGCCCGTCCCGATCCCACAGCAGCTCAGTCGTCATGATCCCGCCCTCTCCTGTGCCTTCTTCTTCAACGCCTCCAGCCGATAGCCGACTGTCCGCACCGAACAGCCCACCAGCGCCGCCACGTCCTCCCGCGTCATCCCGTCGACGTAGTAGGAGACCGCGATCAGCGCCGTCTCCTCGTCCACGCCCTGCCAGATCTGCTCCAGCAGCAGCCTGCTCTCCTGGGTCACGCCCACGGACGGCTTGCTCCACCACACCCCGTCCTGCTCCTCGATCAGCTCCCGGCGCCGCGAGGCGTCCCGCAGCCGGTTCAGGCAGTAGCGCGTGGTGAGCTGGTAGAGCCACGTCGACGGCGCGCTCTCGCCCCGGAACGTGTCCAGCTTCTCCATCGCCCGCATGAACACCTCCTGCAGCACGTCCTCCGCCTCCTCCCCCTGATAAAAGCGCCGGATGCGCGCGCGCACCAGCCCCCCGTAGCTCTTGTAGAGCTGCTGGATGTCCAATTGAGCGGGGCCGGGTTGACTCGACATCGGCGGTTACCTTCCGAAGCTGGCAGTAGGACACGCCGGGTATGCTGTCCGGGCAGCGCAGGCAGAAAAAAGATCGATGTCTCCGGAAGCTCCGGCACCGAAGGGGCAGAGCATCGCCGCTGACCCGGCCTGCGGCTGCGCGGGGCTGCTGTTGTGGTGGCGGCGCTCTGGCCGGAGACGACGGGTGAAGGAGAAGAGCATCGAAAAGGAGAGGAAAGAATTTCTGAGAAAATGGTTGATCTGTAGATGAAGTTCAGATAGCCTCTCGTGAGAGAGCCTGGGTGAAACGCAATGAGAGCCACGATGAAGGAGTAACGCGATGCAGTTCAAAAAGATCTACGGCCCCGCCCGAATCGACAGCCAGAGCAACGGTGCAGAGCAGACAGTGAAGCTCTCGCCGACGCTGGGCGGGAGGATGGCGAAGAACGTCCAGTACATGTGCAAGGTGCTGGCTTCCTCCGGCGCCAATGTGCGTATCTCCATTGAACTGAAGAATTAAAATCAGGTTTGATATATGATTTTTATAATCCTATTGATTGGTTGCGATCGTGAATGTAATGATGTATTTGTAATTAAACAAAAAGAATCGGCGGGAACTCCTGATTCTGCAGTGCTTACTTGTCCAGACGGAGATACACCAACTATTGGAAAAAATTATGTTTTATTGTGTACTGATGGTTGTAATTTTAATAATGACCTTCATTATTGTGTTAATAAAAAAATTTAGATGATTTTGTAAAAAATAGCTGCTGTAATCTTTCTACAAGTAGAGAAGAATCTGTAATGCACGCCGAGTTGGATTGCGACGGAAATATCTTTAAAAAATCAACCTTCTATTGAAGCCGCTCCCTCTACGCTGATATCTCTTTGCAACATCCGCTGCCGAACCAACTCTGCCTGTTTCTATCTCCGACGCGCACATCGCCGCTCAGGAAGATGCCCATCAACTCGGCAGCCTGCTCCCTGACGATCCGCTCACCGCTTCTGCAGCCTGCACTGCCTCTTAGCGTGTCCGGCACACAACACAGCAGGACACGCCGGGTATGCTGTCCAGACAGGGCAGAAAAAATTCTGTGTTGAATACATCAGGGGTGGAGCCTTATAAGAGAGCTTCAACACCCCCCTGGAGAGATCCGTGTCCGTCCTGCTCCTCGCGCTCGCCTGTAACTCCACCGCCACCCCCGACGCCGTCTACGGCACCTGGGAGAGCACCTTCTCCAGCGACGACATGACCTACGGCTTCGTCTTCGCCGAGACCCTCGACGCCGAAGGCACCTCCGGCGAGACCGACGTCTACGAGTTCTCCGGCGCCGCCGCCGGGGAGGATCTGGCCGTCATCGAGCGCGGCACCTTCACCATGACCCGCGACGACGGCGCCGACGCCACGAGCCTCACCATCTCCCCCGCGTGGCGCGCCGACGGGAACGACGGCTACTACGGCGAGCAGTTCATAACAGAAGCCACCGCCAAGGCGTTCGCCGCCGACGAGGTCTACTTCACCTCCTCTGACAGCACCGCCCGGAATTACGCGCGCCTGGAGTAGCCTGTAGAGCGGCGGGCCGGTTCAGATTATCCTGTCGCCATGCTGCTGCTCTCCGCCCTGATCCCCGCTGCCTCCGCCCTGACCCTGACCCTCCAGGACAGCTACACCCTGGAGGCGGGGATCACCATCGAGACCTGGCACGTCTCCAGCCCGGACACCGATGTCTACGTCGCCCGGATCGACCTCTGCACCCCCGGCGTCCACGTCGACGCCACCCGCGCGCCCTCCTCGACCCGCAGCACCGGCTCCTGGGGCGCCGATCACGGCGTCGCGCTCGCCACCAACGGCGATTTTTACCGTACCTCGCCCTACACCGTCTACGGCAACGCGGTCGGCGGCGGCGTCGCGTGGCCCATCGACATGACCGGCCTCGACAGCAGCAACAACAGCGAGTGGTTCTGGGGCCACCACGGCTGGATCGCCTTCGGGCCGGACTGGGTGGAGTTCACGCACTCCGGCCACGTGAAGAACAACCAGGCCACCTACAACGCGATGCTCGGCTGGGAGCCGACCACCAACAACGCCTCCATCCCGCCCGGCACGCTCGCCATCGTCAGCGGCTTCCCCGAACTGGTGATCGAGGGCGTCCAGTACACCTGCTCCGACCCCGAGGCCAGCACCTGCTTCCCCGACCGCTCCGACATGCGCGACCGCCACCCGCGCACCGCGATGGGCATCACCGCCGATGAGGCGACGTTCCTGCTGGTGGTCGCGGACGGGCGCACCTCCTCCAATGACGGGCTGTACGGCAGCGAGCTGGCCGAGATCATGTACCGGCTCGGCGCCTACGAGGCGTTCAACCTCGACGGCGGCGGCTCCAGCCAGATGTGGACCGAGGCCGACGGCTACCTCAACGACTACAGTGGCAACAACTACGGCGACGGCGCGCGCTCGGTGATGAACCACTGGGGCGTGTTCTCCGGCAACCCCGACCGCCCGGCCCGCCCCGGACACTGCCTGACCGAACCCGCCTGTGAGGTCATCCCGCCCGCCGGGGGGACGCTCGACGACACGAGCGCCTGCGTCCAATTGTTCGGCGACCCCGACTACTGGCGCTCCGAGTCCGTCGGGGAGGGCGGGGGGCTGCGCTGGACCAACGCCTTCGAGTCGGACTCGCCCGACAACTGGGGCTGGTGGCAATTGGAATTGGAGGAGGCCGGAGAGTACCTCGTCGAGTTCTCCGCCCACGACAGCTACGCCCTGTTCGATGAGACCCGCTACCAGATCCGCGCCGACGGCGGCACCACCGAGGTCGTCGTCGATCTGGGCGCCGCCTCCGGCTGGACCTCCCTCGGCACATACACCTTCGCCGCCGGGGGCGATCAATGGGTCGCCGTCTTCGATGACGCCGCCTACGACGTCGCCTCCAACCAGCATGTCGCCTTCGACGCCCTGCGCCTCACCCGCACCGGCGCGTGGTGCGGGAACGCCGCCTGCGACGGCGCCGAGTCCTGCGCCGACTGCGCCGCCGACTGCGCCGGGCCTGAGGAGATCCCCGACAACGGCCTCGACGACGACTGCGACAGCGCCACCCCCGATCACACCGACCCCGTGGACTCCGGCGACTCCGATCCCGCCGGTGACTCCGATCCTGCCGGTGACTCCGACCCCGCCCGCGACGACTCCGATCCCGCCCGCGATGACTCCGCGCCGCTCCCGCCGAAGGGGCAGGTGATCGCCGCCGACCCGGCCTGCGGATGCGCGGGCGGCGGGGCGTGGCCGGGGCTGCTGGCGCTGCTGCCGGGGCTGCTGGCGCTCCGGCGGAGATCCTGATCCTGCGCGCGTCG
>JBEIQZ010000952.1:0-1112 GCA_040376255.1 Alphaproteobacteria bacterium | reverse complement strand
TACAGTACAACATCCGCTTGCGCCCGCGTATGCACCCCCTCCCAGTGAGCAGGAGCCGTCGCTCGACACCATCGCGCGCCAGACCGCAGCCGGGTACCGGCTGGCCGGGCCACTCCTGAATGGCATATCGGGTGGCGGCGCCGAGGGCATCGACCTCCTGCCGCAGGCGCGGCGGGTACTTCACGCTCAGCAGGTCTTGCTCGGGATCCGGGCGCCGGGGCCGCTCACCTCTACGCCGCCGGCGGGCGGTCTTCCCACGGTCGCGTCCTACGCGCCCATCTTGTACAGCAGCGGGGCGGCGGCGGCCGGGGCCTTGCTGCCGCCGCCCGTCGGCCCGCCGCCCCCGCTGTATACCACGGTGCAGACGAGCACCGGCGGCTTCGGGGGGGGAGGAGGCCCCGGCGCCGGAGCGGGCGCAAATGGTCAGCGCCGGCCGGAGTCGACGTACACGTCAGATGAGCTGTGCATCCCGTACTCGACCGGCATGCTGGGCTCCTTTTCCCCATACCGCTCTTCACCGTATCCGCGTGAGCTGACGTGCTTCGAGTGCCAGGCCTTGCAACATCACTACGCGACGGAGTGCCCGTCGCGCTTCGTCCGGGTACGCGGGGAGGCGCCCCCTGGCTGGAGGGTTGACTCGCCGGGCAGGGCTGCCAAGGATGAATCGGCGTGGAACGGGTCAGAACTCACAGACGCTGCGCGTGCTCGGTACCGTGAGTTCATCACCAAACTCTCGCTTCAGCCGCACGTCGCGTTTCTCGTCACTGTGGATGACATAGTCGGACCCGCGCCGGTACCCAACCGGCGGCCAATCCCCCGCCCGGGGCGGGGGAGGGGCCGATGAGCGATCAGGGGCGACCTCCTAGGGCTTCGGCGCGTCGGCCGCCCGGGGAGGATAAGGCGCTGGCGGGGTCGGCAGTGCCGTCAGCGGGTGCGCTGGCCGTGGCGGCTCGCCGGCTCGGCATGTCCGAGGAGGACATCTTCGACCTGGCGCTCGCTCGGTCGGCGTGGCGCAGCATGGTTGCGGTGCGCTTGGGGGCTGGTCACGCCCGTCTCGCGTGGTCCAAGACCCCGATGCCGGCGCTCACGAACCTAGCGGAGTTGGGGCACGC
>JBEIQZ010000039.1:0-19703 GCA_040376255.1 Alphaproteobacteria bacterium | reverse complement strand
TCCCGAAGCAGGGGCCGAGCGAGGGCTCTCTAAGCGCGGCGATCACCGACTGGTTGAGCCGGTGGAGGCCCTGCGCCAGCCCGATGCTGGTCGTCGTCTTGCCCTCCCCGGCGGTCGTCGGGGTCATCGCCGACACCAGGCAGAGCCGCCCCCTCGGCGGGTGCCGGTCGAGCAGCGACAATTCCAGCTTGGCCTTGTGGCGGCCATAGGGGATCCAGTCATCTTCAGACAGGTTCAGCAAGGCGGCGATGTCGCGGATCGGCTTCATGGCGGGGGCTCCAACATGGCGTTCAACGGTCTGCTGCGCCAGTTATCCGCTCCTCCCCGCCATCACAAACCCCCGTCACAAAGTCTTCAGGAACTCCATCAGCGCCGCCCGATCCGCCTCCGGCACCGCGACCTCATGCCCGCCGCTGCCGAGGCCGGGGACGGTGGTGTCCATCTCATTCATCGGGTCGAGCGTCCAGGCGTCGGGGGGGACGACCGGCAGGCCCACGCAGGCGGGATCGAAGCCGGTCGCCGGATCGTCGGGCGGGCCGGTCCAGAACCGCGCGGGTCGCTGAGCGGGATCGATGAGCGCGCAGAGACTCGGGACGCTCGCGTTGTGGAGGTAGGGGAAGCGCGCCCAGACGGCGTCGAGCGGGGGCGGGACGTAGCCGGCCTGCACCGCGACGACGGTCTCCGCGCGCCGGGAGATCTCCAGATCGTTGAGCCGCTGTGAAAAGTCCGCCATCCCCTCCGCCCGCTGCGGGTCGGTGCCGACGTCCATCACCGGGGTCTGCGGGTGGTACAGGACGCGGACGGTGGCGGTCCCGGCGGCCCAGTCTTTTTCGTAGCTGCCGTGGCAACCGGCGCAGTGCGCGTCGAACACCGGCTCCCCCGCCTCGGCGAGGGCGGCGTCGATGGGGTACTGCGGGAAGACATCGTCCCACTGCGGGGCGGGGGTGTTGAACACGGCGACGGTCAGCAGATCGACGCGCTCCCCCTCAGCCTGCAGCCAGCCGTCGAGCTCCTCCAGATCGGTGCCGCGTCCCAGCTCGTTCCAGAGGAAGTTGGTGAAGATCGGGTTGCCCGAGACGATGCTGCCGTCCGAGAGCCAGCGGGTCTTGTAGCGGAGCGTCCACCAGACGGCGGGCTTGCTGTCGGCGATGAAGTCCTCCAACAGGCTGGGCGACGGGGACTGCTCCATGCCGGGGTTCTTCGTCGCCCAGGCGTCGGGGCTGCGCCGGGCGAGGCTGAGCGCGACCTGGGCCAGCGAGGTGTCGAGGCCGCGCCGCGCCGGGATCTTCGAGCCGATGGAGGGGATGGCGGCCTGCGCGCGCCGGTACATCTCCAGCTCTTCCTCTGTGGCGCCGCTGAAGGACTGGTAGCCCTCCGGGGGGAGCAGCGGGAAGAAGCCTGAGGCGGTGTGGAAGTACTCGTTGGCGCGCGTGCGGCGGTTGGTGAGGCCGACGATCACATGCCCGTAGAACTCAGTGCTGTGGCAGGCGTAGCAGGAGAAGGTGAAGCCCGGCCCCATCGCCGTCTGCACGCGACCGGCGCCCATCGGGTCGCCCGGCGCCATGTCCGCCGGGATCGGCACGCCGGACTCAGGGAAGGCGGCGAGGCCGAGCCAGGCGTACATCTCGCTGAGCGTCCCGAAGCCCATCAGGTTGCGCGCGCCGCTCTGGAAGGAAATCCGGGCCGGATCGGTCGTGCCGTCCTCGAACAGCCGCTCGAAGGACTCGGCGGGCAGCATCATCCCCGACACGCTGACCGGCCACTCCGCCGCCATCACCAGCCCCTCCGCCGTCGCCGCCTCCAGATCTGCGCCGAGCCCGTAGATGTCGCGCCGATCCGTCCCCTCCGGGATCGCGGCGTCCGCCGACCAGTCCGCCCGCTCCCGGTCGCAGGCGCCGTCCCCGTCCATGTCCAGGCCGTTCTCACAGTTGATGTTCTGGTCGTGCATCGGCTCACACGCGAGGAGCCACATTGGCATCAGGATCATCTGTTGAGGATAGCACAGGCCCGATCAGACTGGCGCCGGGTACCGGGCCAGCAGCGTCGCGATCTCAGCGCCCGACCACGGGCGGCTGATCGTCTGATCGAGGTTCGGGCAGCGCCGGATGTCCAGCGTCTTCAGCGCGGCGAGCGCGCGCAGCGGGGCGATGTCGCTGATCTGCGTGGTGTCCAGATCGAGGTACTCCATCGCGGTCAGGCCGGAGAGCGGGCTGAGATCGCTGATCTGCGTCTCCCAGAGGCGGAGGTAGGTGAGCCCGGCCATCCCAGCGAGCGGCGCGAAGCTGGTGATCGCCTTGCAGCCGCGCAGGTTCAGGTGGTTCAGCGGGCAGGCGGCGATGGCATCGAGCGAGGTGATGGGGAGGTTCTCCGCGTCGAGCCAGGTCAGGCCGGGGAGCTGGCCCAGCAGCGGCAGATCCGTGGCCTTCGCGTTGCTGATCATCAGCTTCTCCACCTGCGGCAGCGGCACGCTGGAGGACAGGCGCAGCGCGGTAGCTCCCTGCAGATCCAGCACCGTCAGCTTCGCCATCCCCGCCAGCCCGCTCAGATCCTCGACCGCTGACCCCTGGAGCTGCAGCGACTCCAGCCCGCTGATCGCGGTCAGCGTGGCGAGGCTCTGGATCTTCTGCGTGCGGTTGAGCTGGAGCTGGCTCAGCCCGCTCACCTGCTCCAGCCCCGTCAGATCCGCCAGCTCTGTCGCGCCCGTCAGGTTGAGCGCCTTCAGCGCCTTCAGCGCCGCCAGCGGGCGCAGGTCGATGACCTTCGTGTTGTACATCGTCAGCGCGTCGAGCTCCAGCCCGGCCAGCGGGCTGAGATCCGTCACCGACTCGTCCAGCGTCAGGTTGCGGAGGCCAGCCAGCCGGCCGAGCGGCGGCAGGTCGGTGTAGCCGCGCAGATCCAGATCGGTCACCGCGTCCAGCTTGCCCGACAGCGCCGCGACGGCGAGGGCGGCGTTCTTGCGGTGCGCCGCGTCGACCGTCGCCTCCACCCAGCAGCCCGCCTTCAGCTTCAGCGCGCCGCGCCGCTGGCTGATGCCGGTGGCGAGGTGGCGCAGCAGGATCGGGATGTTGAGGGCGGCGAGCTGGTGGATACCGGCGCGCACCTCGCTCCAGTCGGTGGACTGGAGCTTCGGGAGGGTGTTGTCATAGTGAACCTGGTTCTTCGCGGAGAGCTTTGCCATGTCAGTTACCTCTGCCCGAAGCTAACAGGACAGCCTGCTCCCGGCGCGGACAGTTTCTGGCAGCGGGGCTACTCCATCCGGTAGTTCGGCGCCTCCTTGGTCACCACGACGTCGTGTACATGGCTCTCCCGCAGCCCCGCCGCCGTCATGCGGACGAAGCGGGCGTCGGCCTTCATCGTGGGGATGTCGCGGCAGCCGGTGTAGCCCATCGCCGCCTTCAGCCCGCCGATGAGCTGGTGGACGGTGTCGCCGACCGGCCCCTTGTAGGGGACGCGCCCGACGATGCCCTCGGGGACGAGCTTGCGGGTGTGGGCCTCGGGGTCGGAGCCGTCGTCCTCCTGGAAGTAGCGGTCCGCCGATCCGGCCTTCATCGCCTCCATCGACCCCATGCCCCGGTAGGTCTTGTAGGATCGCCCCTGATACAGGATGACCTCGCCGGGCGCCTCGTCGGTCCCGGCGAGCAGGGAGCCGATCATGATGCAGTCGGCCCCGGCGGCGATGGCCTTGGCGACGTCGCCGCTGAACTTGATGCCGCCGTCCGCGATCAGCGGGACACCGGCGGCGGTGCAGGCGCGGGCGGCCTCGGAGATGGCGGTGAGCTGCGGGACGCCGACCCCGGCGACGACGCGGGTGGTGCAGATGGAGCCCGGCCCGATGCCGACCTTGATCGCCTCGGCCCCGGCGTCGATGAGCGCCTGCGCGGCGGCGGCGGTCGCCACGTTCCCGGCGATCACCGGCACGCCGGGGAACTCCTGGCGGGTGAGCCGGACGGCCTTCAGCACGCCCTCGGAGTGGCCGTGCGCGGTGTCGATGACGATGGCGTCGACGCCCGCCTCCACCAGCGCCGCCACCCGCTCCTGCCGATCCGCGCCCACCCCGACCGCCGCCCCGCAGCGCAGCCGCCCGTGGCCGTCGCGGGTGGCGTCGGGGTGCCGGATGGTCTGCTCGACGTCCTTGAAGGTGATCAGCCCCATCAGCAGCCCGCCGTCGTCCACCACCAGCAATTTCTCGACCCGGTGCTCCTGCATCCGGTCGCGGGCCTGCTCCAGGGTGGTGCCGGGGGGGCAGGTGATGAGCTGATCCTTCGTCATCACCTCGCCCACCACGCGGTCGAGGTTGCGCTCATAGCGGAGGTCGCGGTTGGTGAGGATGCCGAGGATGGTGCGCCCGTTGGAGCCCTGCTCGACGATGGGGAGCCCGTTGATGCCGCGCTCGCGCATCAGCAGGCGCGCGTCCCGGCAGGTGGCCAGCGGGCCGAGCGTCACCGGATCGGTGATCACGCCGGTCATCGCCTTCTTCACCCGCCGCACCTCGCGGGCCTGCGCCGCGACGCTCAGGTTCTTGTGGAGGATGCCCAGCCCGCCGAGCCGCGCCATCGCGATCGCCATCCCCGCCTCGGTCACCGTGTCCATCGCCGAGGAGAGCAGCGGCAGGTTCAGGTGCAGATCGCGCACCAGCCGGGTCTTAACAGAAGTGTCGCGCGGGAGGATGGTGCTGTGGGCGGGCACCAGCAGGACGTCGTCGAAGGTGAGGGCGAGGGGAGGATCGGGGATCAGCATGGCGACGGCTAACCTGTCGGGGTGCGTTTTCCAGCGGCGAAAAGCAGAGCTTCTTGACAGCCCGCCTGCCTCCTGTATAACAGGCCATCTCTGCTGCCCGTCAGGAGTCTCCATGCCCGCGCTGCTGCTTCTGTTCTCGATCTTCTCTGTCAGCCTCTCCACCGGCTGCGGCCCCAAGGCCCCCCCCGCCACCCCCGCCGCCGCGACGGGCACCCCCGCCGGGGACGCCGCCTCCGTCAAGGCCGAGGCCGACGCCCTCTGGGCCGAGCGCGGGGACAAGGAGAAGCTGAAGCAGGCGCTCGCGAAGTACGAGCAGGCCGCCGCCGCCGCCCCCCAGGATCGCGAGATCGCCGGACGCCTGCTGCGCGGCTGGTACTTCCTCGGCGACGGCCACGAGACCGAGAAGGCCGCCAAGCTGCCCCACTGGGAGGTGGCGCTGAAGTGGGGCGAGACCTGCCTCGCCCTCAACACCCAGTACGCGGAATTGCTCGGCAAGGGCGACGAGTCCCCGGAGACCGCATCCCGCGCCTTCACCAAGGACGACGTGCCGTGCATCTACTGGTACGCCTCCGCGCTCGGCAAGTGGGCGAAGGCGTCGGGCCTCACCATCACGCTGAAGCACCTCCCGACGGTCAAGGCGTTCATGACCAAGCTCGGTGAGCTGGACCCGGCCTTCTATTACAACGGCCACGACCGCTACTGGGGCGCCTACTACGCCGCCATTCCCAGCTTCGCCGGTCAGGATCTGAACAAGTCCAAGGAGTATTTCCTCAAGGCGATGGCCGCCCAGCCCAACTTCCTCGGCACCCACGTCCTCTACGCCGAGAACTGGGCCGTCAAGACCCAGAACAAGGCCGAGTTCGAGAAGGAGCTGAACTGGGTGCTGGCCCAGGACCCCAACGGCATCCCCGAGGTGCGCCCTGAGGCCGAGGCCGAGCAGCGCAAGGCCAAGGCCCTCCTGGCCGACATCAACAACCTGTTCGCCAACTGAGCCGGACAGCGCCCATGGAATTCACCTTCTGCACCAGCCAGGACGGCACCCGCCTGCGGATCGGTCAGGTCACCCCCGCCGCCCCCTCCGGGCGGGATCTGCTGATCGTCCACGGCCTCGCCGAGCATGCCGGGCGCTACCGCCACGTCGCGGAGGCGGCAGCGGCGCGGGGCTGGACGGTGCGGATCGTGGAATTGCGCGGGCACGGCCACTCCGGCGGCAGGCGCGGCTTCGTGAACCGCTGGAGCGACTACACCGCCGACGTCCGGGCCGCCGCCGCGCTCTGCAGCGCCCCGCCCTCCGTCCTCGCGCACTCGATGGGCGGGCTGGTGGTCATGGAGGCGCTGCGGGACGGCTCGCTCGACGCGGCGAAGACCCCGCGCGTGGCGCTCTCCAACCCGCTGCTCGGCGTCAAGGTGCGGGCGCCCCGGATCAAGATCGCCGCCGCCGGGCTGCTGTCAAAGATCTGGCCGACACTGAACCTCGGCAACGAGCTGGACGCGAAGGGCATCTCCCGCGATCCCGCCGTCGTCGCGGACTACCTGAAGGACGAGCTCGTCTACCATACGCTCACCCCGCGCTGGTACACCGAGATGCGCGACACGCTGGAGCGGGTGCGCGCCGCCACCTTCACGACGCCGCTCCACCTGTTCTACAGCGACACCGACCCGATCACCGACGGCCCCGCCGCGAAGCTGCTGGTCGAGCGGAACGGGGGCGGCGCGACGCATTATCCGGGGATGCTCCACGAGATCATGAACGAGATCGGCAAGGAGCAGGTGATCTCAGATGTGCTGGGGTGGCTCAGCGCCTGAGCGGAGATCAGGCAGCGGCGCTGCACCAATGCCTCAGCCGACGGCTGACAGGCCGGTGCAGCGTTACACCGGTGCCTCAGCCAACGGCTGACAGGCCGGTGCAGCGTTATACCAGTGCATCAGCCAACGGCAGACACCCCCATGCAACGATGCACCGGGGCCTCAGCCGACGGCTGACAGGCTGGTGCAGCGTTACACCGGTGCCTCAGCCAACGGCAGACACCCCCATGTAACGTTACACCGGGGCCTCAGCCGACGGCTGACAGGCTGGTGCAGCGTCGCACCGGTGCCTACCGCAGCATCGCCCCCGCCGCCAGCGCCAGCCCCATCACCCACGCCGGATGCACCTCCAGCATCAGCAGCCCGAGCGCCGCCGCCGCGATCAGCCCCGTCTGCGCGTCGCGCACCCCGTCGGGGAACAGCCCCACGGCGGTCCATACAAGCATCCCGACGACGGCGGCCCGCGCCGCCCGCATCATCCCCGCGACCGCCGGGAGGTCGCGGAACCGCGCGAACAGCGCCGCCAGCCCGATCATCATCGCCACCCCCGGCAGGCACAGCCCCGCGAGCGCCACCAGCGCGCCCGCTGCCCCGCCCGCCTGCTGGCCGATGGACACCGCCATCTTGACGGCGATGGGGCCGGGGAGGGTGTTGCCGAGCGCGAGGGTGTCGAGGAACTGCTCCTCGGTGAGCCAGCCGCGCGCCATGCACTCGGCCTTCATCAGCGGGATCACCGAAGGGCCGCCGCCGAAGCCGAACAGCCCGATGCGGAGCCAGCCCCACCACAGCCCGGAGAGCGCCACTTGTTTACTTGGCCGCCGCTTCGCCCGCCTGCGCCTGCTGCGCCTCTGGCCGCACGCCCTCCCGATCCGAGGAGTGGACGGGCCGCCCCAGGATGCGGTTGACCGCCGTCCCGGCCATCATCAGGCCGAAGATCGACGGGATCCACGACACGGTTCCCTGGATGACGTTGCGATCCTCGCAGGAGTGCATGTCGTTGTCGGTGTTGGGGCAGACGCAATGGAAGGCGTCCTCAACGGCCTTGTCGAGTGTGTTCGGCTCCTCGTCGGTCCAGACGCACTCGATCCCGGTGTGGACGCCCCGCGCCCGCAATTCGCGCCGGATCACCCGCGCGAGCGGATCGCGGAAGGTCTTGGAGATGTCGGTGACCCGGACGCGCGTGGGATCGGAGCGGCTGCCTGCGCCCATCGCCGCGATCACCGGCTGGCCCTTCTTCGCGCAGGTCTCCAGCAGGTGCAGCTTGGCGGTCACGTTGTCGATGGCATCGAGCACGTAGTCGTACTGCGGCTCCAGCAGCCGGGGGGAGGTCTCGTGATTGAAGAAGCACTGCTCGACCCGGATGTCGCAGCGCGGGTTGATCGACCGCACGCGCTCGCCCATGATCGGCGCCTTGGCCGCGCCGACGGTGCGGCGGACGGCGTGGAGCTGCCGGTTGAGGTTGGTGATGCAGACCTGATCGAAGTCGACCAGCGTGAGGTGGCCCACGCCCGCCCGCGCGAGCGCCTCGACCGCGTAGCTGCCGACCCCGCCCAGCCCGACGACCATGAACCGGGCCTGCTGGAGCCGCTGCCAGCCCCCGCTCCCGACCAGCAGCTCGACCCGATGGAACGCATGCATGTCTTAAATCCTCCGGCGGCCCCGCTCAGGGGCGCGCGTCCCAGGTGCCATAGACGCGAAGGCTGGCGCCGTCGGCCCGGTGCGTGTAGTCAAAGGCGGCGGTGATGGGGTCGCCGTAGGCGGCGTCGCCCTCGAAGGGGGTGGTGTAGGAGGTGCCGTCCACCTCCAGGATCAGGTCGCCGGTGAGCGTCCCGTTGCGGACGGTGCCGGAGACTGAGAACGGGAACTGCTCGCCGAACAGCTCCTCGGTGCAGGTGCCGTCCCCGGCCATGTCGTTGCCGTCGAGGATGAAGGTCAGGTTGCCGTCGCAGGCGTCGTCGAACTCGCCGTAGTCGGGGTGATCGAGGTGCAGATCGATGTTGATCTGGCCGTTGTAGGTCAGCGGCGGGGCGTCCTTGACGGTGATCTCCACGCTGTCTGTGTAGGTGTCTCCGTCGATGGTGACCTCGACCTGCACCTTGTGGTCGCCAGAGGACACGCCCTCGGCGGTGGTCTCGGCGTCGCTGCCCGTCCAGTCCCCGATGGTCCAGCTCACGCGCTTCGGGTCGACGGGGTCGCCGTCGCGGGTGGACTCGACGGTGAGGTCGATGGCCTCAGCGAAGTCGAAGGTGGCGCCGTCGCGGGGGGAGGTGATCGCGACCTCCACTGAGGGATCGCCGCCGCCGCCGCTGTCACCGTCACCGCCGGTCTTGCCGTCGTCCCCGCCCGTGGAACCCGAACACGCCACCAGCAACAACCAACCCGTCATCACAGACCTCCCCCGCCGCACCGGCGGAGCCGCATCATAACATGATACCCTGCGGCGATGTCTCCCGGCGCTCTGATGTCTCCCGGCTCTCTGCAGACCTTCGACACCCTGCTCTGGTCGCTCGCCATCGCGCTCGCCGTCCTGGCGCTGTGGCTCTCCCGCCCGCGCCCCCGCGAGTGGGAGATCGGCCCGCTGTTCGAGGGCATCCTGGGGCGGCGCGACCTCAGGGAAAAACCGGAGGCGTGGCAGCCCGCCGAGTGGCTGGGGGCGGGCTGCACCTGGGAGGGGCTGTGGTCACCGACAGGGCCGCCTTCAGGGGCGACGACCGTGGCGCTGCAGCGGCGGCTCAGCGGGCTGCGGCTGATCTGGCTGGAGCCGCCGGTGATGGAGCTGCCGGGGCTGGCCGCGCAGCAGATCGCGCCCCCGGCGCAGATCACCGAGGAGGGCATCGGCGGCGCCTTCGAGGATCAGATGTCCGCGCTGATGGGCGAGGGGCGGGTGGTGGTGGCGGCCTCGGCGGCGGCGATGCCGCTGCTGCGGCTGCTGCTGGTGGCGCCGGGGCTGCGGGATCGGCTGGCGGCGGTGCTGCTGATCGATCCGGCGGTGGAGCCGGAGTGGGCGGAGGTGAACTTCCGCCATGACCGCCTCGACACCGAGCTGTACCGGCAGGTGCCGTGGCTGATCCTGCGGCACCGGCTGGAGTCCTGTCCGCTCCAGACGCCGCCGCTGCCACCGACCGACCGCGCCGCGCTGGAGATCGTCGATCTGCAGCAGCACGATCCCGCAGACCCGCGCCTGCCGCATGCGGTGAGCCTGCTGCTGGCGGCGATCCAGTCGGGGTAGGCGGCAGGGCGCAGCGCCGGCGCGCAGCGCTCAGACGACATACTCCGGGCGCCACACCGGGATCGGCGGGCCCTTCCCCTCCTTCGCGCGCCGGGCCACGAGGTGCAGGGCGGTGTAGAGCGCCAGCCACTCCCAGAACGGCTTCTCATCGATCTCGAACTCGACGAAGGACCACGCGAAGTACCCCGCCATCGCGGCGGGCATCGTCCAGGCGATCCCCTCGGCCTCGGTGCCGCTGCAGTCCCGGATGGTCTGGATGGACATGCGCGTGATCTGCCAGACGAGCGCCCCGAACAGCAGGATGCCGACGATGCCGCCGTGGGCCATCTGCCCCCAGAAGATGCCGTGCGGGTAGCGGTAGACCGACTGGAACAGCCACCAGTTGTAGGTCTCCAGCTTGTCGATGTAGCCGCCCGGCCCGATGCCGAGGCCGTAGCTGTCGGTGAACATCTGCCCGCAGGCGATCCAGTTCATCCCCCGGATGTCGCGGGCGAACAGCGTATCGACGTTGGTGGAGATGCGGTTGAAGCCCCGGCTGATGCTGCCGAAGTCCCCGACCCAGGCGATCAGGAACAGGAAGCCGCCGATCGCGGTGAACCGGCCCATCCAGCGGCGGAAGTCCGCCTGGCCGAGCGCCACCAGGAAGCCGCCGATCACGATGGCGTAGGCCCCGCCGCGCGAACCGGAGGACATCTGGGAGAAGAAGATGAACAGCGTCGCCATCATCAGCCCCCAGCGCACCAGCAGGTGCCGCTGGATGAGCGCGAAGGCGGCGGTGGCGTGGACGACGAACATCAGGTTCATCGAGTACCAGTTCGGCTGCTGGCCCAGCCCCGTCTCGCGCCCGCCCTTGGAGGCCGCCTGCCACTGGGAGGAGAAGTCCGTCAGCCCCAGCTTGTCCCCGAACATGCCGAGCAGCCCGATCAGGACGCAGGTGCCGATCCAGAAGGAGAGCATGAGCTTGACCTGCTCCCAGGTCTCGATGAACGACAGCACGACGAGGGTGGTGGCGCAGATCACGCAGAGCGCGAGGATGTCCTTGAGGCCGTCGCTGCGGCTCACCGCCCACAGCAGGCCGAGCACGTTCCAGCCGAGCAGCGCGAGGAAGGGCGCCATCCACGGGAAGGTGCGCCAGATCTGCTTCTGTGAGAGGAAGGCGCGGAGCCCCAGCCCGCCGAGCGCGACGAGCAGCACCGGCTCGAACAACCCGATGCTGACGCGCCCGATTGTAAAGAAGGACATCGTGCCGGTGGAGAGCAGGCGGGAGCCGAGCATGATCCCCACCGACCAGATCGGCTGATCCATCAGCACCATCAGCAGCATCGCCCCCAGGGTGGCCACCGGCGGCACCTTCTGGTCGAACACAAAGGTGAGCATCAGCAGCGCCTGAACCCCGAAGATCAGCAGCCAGGATGGCTTGATCTCCGGGAGCTTGAGGTTCTGGCGCAGCGACAGGATCATCGACGAGAGCATGGGGATGGCAGGTACAGCCATCTACGCCCGCTGTCAACCGATGTTTTCGGGGTGCAGCGCCGGGTGTGGTATCGTCGCGCGCTCAACATCCCATCCGCGCCCCACTGGAGCCACCATGCACGATCCGACCGCCGCCGCCGCCGCCGCCCGGAGCCTCCCGCCCGATGTCGTCGCCAGCCCGCTCTACTCCGACGATCTCGCCCCGGTCCCCGAAGCGAACCGGAACTGGACGGCATGGAATTTCGCCGCGCTCTGGATCTCGATGGCCCACTGCATCCCGACCTACATGCTCGCCGGGGGGCTGATCTCCAGCGGCATGAGCTGGAAGGAGGCGCTGCTCACAATCGGGCTCGGGAACCTGATCGTGCTGATCCCGATCCTGCTCAACGCCCACCCCGGCACCCGCTACGGCATCCCCTTCCCGGTGCTGGCCCGCTCCTCCTTCGGGACGGTCGGCGCCAACATCCCGGCGGTCCTGCGCGCCGTCGTGGCCTGCGGCTGGTTCGGCATCCAGACCTTCATCGGCGGCGAGGCGGTCAAGACGTTTCTCGTGGCGCTCTGGCCGGGCTACGACCACATCGGGGGCGGGGCGATGCTGCTGGGGCTGACGCTGCCCTCCGCGATCACCTTCCTGCTGTTCTGGGCGCTGAACATCCTGATCATCTACCGGGGAATGAACGCGGTGCGGGTGTTCGAGAACTGGGCGGCGCCGATCGTGCTGGTGATGGCGGTGGTGCTGCTGGGGTGGGCGGTGAGCGTGGCGGGCGGGCTGGGGCCGATGATGGAGAAGCCTTCGAAGTACGCGACCTTCGCGGAGTTCTGGCCCGCCTTCGTCCCGGCGCTCACCGGCATGATCGGCTTCTGGGCGACGCTCTCGCTGAACATCCCCGACTTCACGCGCTACGGGCGCGGCCAGCGCGACCAGATGATCGGCCAGACCCTCGGCCTGCCGACGACGATGATCGCCTTCTCGATGATGGGCGTGATGATCACCTCCGCCTCCCAGACCATCTTCACCGACCCCGCCGTGCAGCAGAAGCTCTGGGACCCCGTCTTCCTGCTCTCCCAGATGACCTCCGCCGAGGCGCCTTACGGCCTCCCCGGCCCGCTGATCGCCTCCGGCGCCGCCCGCGCGGGGATCGCGGTGATCTCGCTGCTCGGCGTGGCCATCGCCACGATCTCGGTGAACATCGCCGCCAACGTCGTCAGCCCGGCCAACGACTTCGCCAACCTCGCCCCCCGCCACATCTCCTTCAAGACCGGCGGGCTGATCACCGGCGTCTTCGGCATCCTGATGATGCCGTGGAAGCTCCTCGCCTCGGCGGGCGACTACATCTTCACCTGGCTGATCGGCTACTCGGCGCTGCTCGGCCCCATCGCCGGGATCATGGTCGTCGACTACTGGATCGTGCGCAAGCAGAACCTCGACATCCACGACCTCTACCGCCCGGCAGGCCGCTACTCAGGCACCAACCCCGTCGCGGTCATCGCCCTCATCGCCGGGATCCTCCCGAACCTGCCCGGCTTCCTGAAGGTCGCCGGGATCGCGCCGGGCGTGCCGGACATCTTCGCCACCATCTACACCTATGCGTGGTTCATCGGCTTCGCGCTCTCCGGGGCGATCTACGGGGCGGGGATGATGCGCCAGCGGCGCTGATCGGCGCGATGATCGGCTTCGTCTGAAGATGTCGCGGTTGTCCCCCGTCTCCCTGCCAGCGGGGTTCTGCTGTACACTCAAAGACGGGAGCGGGAGCAACCGATGGATCTGCCTCAGATCGGCTGGATCAGCCTCAACCGGTTCGGCATGGGCGCCGCGCCGGGAGAGCTCGCCTCGTGCACCGATCCGGTGGGCTGGCTCCGGTCGCAGCTCAACGCGCCGGGGCCGGGCGACACGCCGCTCAGCGGGCTGCCCGGGCATGCCGCCATCATGCGGGAGATGTACGCCCTCCGCGCCGAGGTCTACGGCGAGCGGGGCGGCGACAAGACCGGCCGGACAGAGGCCAGAGCCGGAGGCAAAGAGGCGATCAAGGATCGCGGGCGGGAGATCTATCTTAGAGAGTGCAACGCCCGGATGCTGCATGCCGCCACCACCGACCGCTCCTTCGTCGAGCGGCTGGTGCGCTTCTGGAGCAACCACTTCACCGTCTCCCTCCTGCGGCGGCAGGTGATGGTGATCACCGGGGCGTTCGAGCGCGAGGCGATCCGCCCCTTCGTCCTCGGGCGCTTCCGCGACATGCTGCGGGCCGTGGAGCAGCACCCGGCGATGCTCGGCTACCTCGACAACCAGCAATCGACCGGCCCCGACAGCCCGAACGCCCAGCGCGGCGGCGAGGACGCCAGCAACACCGGCGCAGACGGCGCGCCGAAGCGGGCGCGCGGGCTCAACGAGAACCTCGCCCGCGAGATCCTGGAATTGCACACCCTGGGCGTGGACGGCGGTTACAGCCAGGAGGACGTCCAGCAATTCGCCGCCCTCCTCACCGGCTGGAGCTACGCCGGGCCGGAGGCCGCACGCACCGGCGCAGAGACGTCGGGCGACACGATGTTCCGCTTCTACGCCGCCCGCCACCAGCCCGGCCCCAAGACGCTGCTCGGGCGGACGTACGGCGACGGGCTCGACGAGGGGGAGCGCGCCCTCGACGACCTCGCCCGCGCCCCCGCCACCGCCCTCCACGTCGCGCGCCGCCTCGCCGCCCACTTCATCTCAGACGACCCGCCGGAGTCGGCGGTGCGGTACATCGCGGATCGGTTCCTCCAGACGGACGGCGATCTCAGGGAGGTGGCGCTCGCGCTCATCGATCTGCCGGAGTGCTGGGATCTGGCCCCGCCCGCCGCCACCGGGAAGCTCCGCCAGCCGGACGAGTGGCTGATCGCCTGCATGCGGGCGCTCTCCGTCAGCGCAGAGCAGAAGGGGCTGAGCGCGCTGTTCCGCAAGACCGGCCAGCCGCCCTTCGCCGCCCCCTCCCCCGCCGGGTGGCCTGACCGCGCGACCGCGTGGGCGAGCCCGGAGCAGCTCCTCCAGCGGATCGAGGCGGCCACCGGCCTCAGCCGCGCCGCGCCCGCCCGCGTCGACACCTGGGCCGACGCGGTGTTCGGCCCGATCCTCCCGGCGCGGACGCGCAGGATCGCGCTCAACGCGCCGGACGCGCGGCAGGGCGCAGCGCTCCTGCTGCTCAGCCCGACAATGCAGAGAAGGTAGGAGGGCATGATGAACCGTAGACTCTTTCTCAGCGGGCTCGGCGGGCTCGGCGGGCTGCTCGGGTGCGGGGCGCTCGCGGCGGCGACGCTGGAGCAGGCGGCCCCGGCAGGGCTGACAAAATGGCGGGCGCGACCGGCAGACCCGGAGGCGCGGCTGCTGGTGGTGCTGCTGCGCGGGGGGCTGGACGGGCTGGCGATGCTGCCGCCGCACGGCGACCCCGACTACCGGGGGGCGCGGGGGGCGCTCGCGCTGGACGGAGCGCTGGATCTGGACGGCTTCTACGGGCTGCACCCGGCGCTCGCGGGGCTCCTGCCGATGTGGGAGCGGAAGGAATTGCTGCCGGTGCATGCGGTCGGGCTGGCCTACAGCGGGCGCTCGCACTTCGACGCGCAGGATCTGCTGGAGAACGGCACCGCCTGGCCGCACGGGAGCGCCTCGGGCTGGCTGAACCGGCTGATCGGGGCCAGCCCCCGCCCGGCCATCGCCTTCTCCGACCGCATCCCGCTGCTGCTCAGCGGCCCTACCCCGGTGCAGGCCGTCGATCCGGGGCGGGACGATCTGCCGGACAACGGGCTGCTGGATCGGGTGGCGATGCTCTACGAGCAGGACGAATTGCTGAGCGTGGCGCTCATGGAGGCCCGCGCCCTCGCGGGGCAGATCAGCGGCGCGGCGAAGGGGCTGACCGGGGAGGCCGCCGCCATCGGGCGGCTGCTCGCCGGTGAGGCGCGGATCGGGGTCGTCGACTACAACGGCTGGGACAGCCACAGCCGCCAGGGCGACGAGAGCGGCGGGATCAGCCGACCGCTCTCGCAATTGGGCGCCGGGCTCGCCGCGCTGCCCGCCGCGATGGGGGCCGCCTGGCAGCACACCGCCGTCCTGGTGATCACCGAGTTCGGGCGCACCGTCGCGCCCAACGGCACCCAGGGGACAGACCACGGCACCGGGGGCGCCGCGCTGCTCTGCGGCGGGGCCGTCGCGGGGGGGCGCGTGCTGGCTGACTGGCCCGGCCTCGGCAGGAGCGAGCGCTTCGAGGGCCGCGATCTCCGCACCACCCTCGACAGCCGCGCCTTGATCGCCGCGATCCTGCGCGACCACCTCGCCGTCCCTGAGGATCTCCTCTACCGCGACGTCCTGCCGGGCGGCGACAGGCTGGAGGTGCCGGCGGGGCTGTTCAGGGCGTAGGATCAGGCAGCAGGCGGGGCGCCCGCGCGGATCTGCGCCAGCGACAGCCGCCCGTGCCAGAACAGCGCCGACCCGACGCAGGCGATGGGGATGAACGACACGCCCCACAGCAGGATCGCGAACGCCTTGGCCGGATCAGGCGCCTCGCCCCAGAGCCGCAGCGTGGTCTCTGCCGCCGCGTGGAACACCCCGAAGAAGCCGGGCGCCTGCGGGAGCGCCGCCGCGAGCGCGATGGCGACGGTGGTGAAGCAGGCGGCAGAGAACGGCAGCCCGCCCCCCGATCCAGCCGTCGTGCCGCTCAGGTCAGCCATGCCGAACGCCGCGAACAGCAGGAAGATGGAGATCGAGCCGTTCATCCAGTGGACGAGCGACAGCACCATCGCCAGCCCCACCCGCCGCAGCGACCGCACCGCGACGAGCCCCTCAGCCAGCCCCGCGTACAGCGCCCGCACCCGCCCGCCCAGCGGCCCCGGCAGCAGCCCGATCCCCCGCTCCGCCAGCCCGCGCGCCGCGTCCTGGTACACCGCCAGCCCGAACAGCACCGACATCCCGACCGCCCCGCCCGCCCCCAGCAGCCCGCCGTAGAGCTTCAGGTTGTAGATGAGCTGCGCCTGCTGCGCCGACGCCATCGCCGCCTCGCCGCCCGGGTGCTGGATCCCCTGCGTCGGGAGCGTCAGCACCATGATCACCAGCACGCTGACCAGCCCCAGGATGTCGAACACCCGCTCCATCACCGCGATCGTCACCAGCGGCGCGAAGGCCAGCCCCGTGGCCCGCGATCCCAGCCAGGGCCGCGCCACGTCGCCCGCCCGGAACGGCAGCGCCACGTTCATGCTCATCCCGATCAGGGTGGCCTTCAGCAATTCCGTGTACACCAGCCGGGGCGGCTCCCCCGAAGGCGTCCGGAGCGGCGCGAGCAGCACCCGCCACCGCAGCGTCCGGACGAAGAACTCGGTGAACAGCACCGCCGCCGAGGCCGCCACCAGCGGCAGGGACACGCCGGTCAGGCTGTCCCACACCGCCCGCCACTCTGCGGTGAAGGCGAACCACCCGACAAAAAAGAGGCTGACCACCACACCGGGCAGCAGACGGACAGCAGCGCCCCGATCAGCAGACATCTCAGCAGACATCCACACAGGCTATCGCGGGAGGATGATTCCCGCCCGACAGGTTACCAGCGCAGCCTCCCGGAGCAGACGTGGCAGTAGAGATAGCAGGTCTGGGCAACGCCATCATGGACGCCCTCGTTCGGATCGACGACGATCAGGTACTGACAGAGCTGGGGCTCCAGCGCGGCCAGATGCAGCCGGTGGATCACAGCGGCTGGCACTTCGCCTACGACCGCGTGCATGCGCTCGGGGTGGACGTGTACTCCGGCGGCTCCTGCGCCAACGTGGTCGCGACCGCCGGGCTGCTCGGGAGCGACGCGCTGTTCCTCGGTCAGGTCGGGGACGACCGGTTCGGCGCCCTCTATGGCAGCTCGCTGGAGGCCGCCTGCGGGCGCCACGCGCTGCATGTGGCGCCCGGCGCGGTCACCGGGAAGTGCCTGTCTCTGATCTCGCGCAAGGACGCGGAGCGCACGATGCTCACCGACCTCGGCACCTCAGTCGAGCTGCGCGACCTGGGAAATTTTGCCGACGTCATCCGCAACGCCCGCGTCCTCCACATCGAGGGCTACGGCTTCCTCGGCGGCCCGGTGAAGGAGGCAGTAAAAGAAGGCATCGCCATCGCCCGCGCCGCCGGAGTGCCGGTCTCGCTCGACATCGCTGACCCGTTCGTGGCGCGCATCCTCGGCGATGAGCTGCGGAGCGTGCTGAAGTCCGGCGTCCACATCGGCTTCTTCAACCGCGAAGAGGCCGAGATCCTCACCGGCAAGGGCGCGTACGCTGCCCTGGAGGAGCTGGCGTCCTGGGTGGAGATCGCCGTCGTCAAGCTCGGCGCTGAGGGCTCCCTCGTGCGGCGCGGCGCTGAGATCCACAAGATCCCCGCCTTCCCCACCGCCGTCACCGACACCACCGGCGCGGGCGACTCCTACGCCGGGGCCTTCCTCCACGCATGGGTGCGCGGCGCCCCGCTCGACCGCTGCGGCGGCCTCGCCAGCCGGGTCGCGGCGCTCGTCGTCGGCCAGGTCGGCGCGGTATGCCGGGATCGCGACGCGCTCCGGCGGGCCAGCGTCGAGGCCGGGGCCGGGACCGACGCCGAAGCAAGGGCCTGATCGGTGAACCTGCCGGGGGAGATCACCGCCGCCATCCAGGCCGCGCGCTGCGTCGTGTTCCGGGGCAGCCGCGCCGCGCAGGAGGCGGCGGAGCGGGCGGAGATCCCCTGGATGGCGCCGACAGCGCTGGCGCGGCACCTCGGCTGGCGACCCGCCGGGCAGAGCGCCCCCGGCCGCCGGGTCGCGGCCTCTGTCGAGGAGGGCGCCGCCATCTACGCCGCGAAGCACGGGCGCGCGGCCCTGATCGCCGAATTGCAGGCCCGCTGCCCGACGCCCCCGCTCTCCCACGCTGACCGCCTCGCCGCCCGCCTCCCGCTGGTGTTCTCGACCGCCTGGGACGATCTGCTGCTGCAGGCGGGCATGTCAGAATTGCCGCGCGCCGCCCCGATCCCGGAGCGCCCCGATCCGTCGCAGCGCCTCTGCATGAGCCTCCGGGGCCGCTTCACCGCGCCCGCCACCCTGATCCTCACCCGCCAGGACGCGCTGCAGCGCCCGCTCAGCCCGCAGCAGCGCCAGCAGATGAAGGCCCTCATCCGGGGGAACACGGTGCTGTTCGTCGGCTACCGCCCCGAAGAAGAAGAATTCGAGCGCCTGTTCGAGCTGCTGCAGGAGATCAGCGGCGCCGAATTGCCGCGCTGCCACATGGCGGTCGCGGGCGGGCCGCCCGATGACTACCTGTGGCAGAAGTGGGTATGGCGCGGGCTGCTGCTGTTCCTCGCCGATCCCGCTGAGCTCATGACCGCCCTGGAGGAGCACCTCGCATGACCCCCCCGATCCCTGACGCCCGCCCCGACGCCCGCCACTACGCCCGCCTCCTCACCCCGGACGGCCCCCGCTGGCACCGCTGGGACGCAGCAGGCGCCCCCGACCCCCGCGCCGCCGATCTCCTGGGTGAAGCGCTCCCTGCCGGCTGGACGCCGCTCTCCGCCGCCCCGTGGGAGCCGCACGCAGCGACCCCCGCCGCCCCCGCCTGCGATCTGAGCGGGCTGCTCGCGCCGGTCACCCCGACCAAGATCATCGGCATCGGCTCCAACTACCGCGACCACGCCCGCGAGATGGGAAAACCCGTCCCTACCGCGCCGAAGATCTTTCTCAAGCCCCCCTCCTCACTGATCGGGAGCGGCGCAGCGATCCTCATCCCGCCCGGCACCGTCCGCGTCGACCACGAGGCCGAATTGGGCGTTGTCATCGGGCGGCGCTGCAGCCGCGTCACGGCGGAGGAGGCGATGGCGTATGTGTTCGGGTACACGGTCGTCAATGACGTCACTGCCCGCGACTTCCAGGCTGCAGACGGCGTCTTCGCCCGCGCCAAGGGGTTCGACACCTTCTGCCCCGCCGGGCCGTACCTCGTCACCGGCCGAGGCGCCGCTGAGGGCTCCGGGCTGGCCGTGCGCGCCCGCGTCAACGGCGCGCTCCGGCAGGACGGCGACACGCGGGACATGGTGTTCGACGTGGCGACGCTCATCGCCTATGTCTCGCAGATCATGACGCTCGAACCGGGCGACATGATCAGCACCGGCACGCCCGCCGGGGTCGGCCCGCTCCGGGGCGGGGATCGGGTGGAGGTCGAGGTGGAGGGCATCGGGATACTGGAGAACGCGGTCGTCGACCGGGATGATCGTTAAACCGGGAGGCAGGGATGGAGACGCTGTTGGCGGATACCTGGTGGGTGGGCGGCGCGGTCGGCGTTACGGCGCTGCTGCTGCAGATCCGGCGCGCGCAGGCGCTCCTGCCGCTGCTGACGCTGGCGGCGGTCGGCGTCGCGCTCTGGCGCGGGGTGCTGGACGCCCAGTGGATCTTCAGCTCGCTCCGGCTCGATCCGCCCTGGATGCCGGCGCTGCTCTGGGCGCTGTGGGTCGCGC
>JBEIQZ010000268.1:0-8131 GCA_040376255.1 Alphaproteobacteria bacterium | reverse complement strand
GCCGGCGGCCCGCCCGCCCGCCCCCCCGGAGCAGGCAGCGCCCCCGGCTCCGGCCCGGCCCCCTGCATTGTTCCCCTCCTTCGCGCCTGCCCGCCCGCCCGCCCCGCCGCCCGCCCCGGCAGGCGGCGCGCAGCCGACGCGGCCTCTGGCGGCGCTCCCGCCGTCAGCGGTCGATCACGACGATGGAGAAGAATACAGAACGATGGTGCCGGAATCGCTGGAATCACTGAAAATCGGCTTGACGGTCTATCATCCGACCTACGGAATCGGTACCATCTCGAAACGGGAGGGTGTGTCCAGCAACCCTCTGCTCACGATACATTTCCAGAAGCACGGCCCCCGTGCGGTGGTGGCCCGGTTCGCCGGGCTGGAGATCGTACTCTGAACCTCTGATACTTGGAGTCCAGGTTGATCGTCAGCTGTGAATCCTGCAAATCGCGCTACAAGATTGATGACTCCAAGATCTCCGGGAGAGGTGCGCGGATCACCTGCCCCCGGTGCAAGCATCAGTTTGTCGTCTATACAGCCGACAAGAATGCCGGCCCTTCTCTCGTTTCCCAGCAGAACCAGGACTGGGACGACGAACCCACCCGCGTCGGCGCGAAGAAGGGCGAGAAGGGCGAGAGATCCCTCCAGAGCGCCCCGCCTCCCGCCGGGAGCGCGACGGAGAGCATCGGGGAGCGCCCCACCGAGATGTCCCCCACGGTGGCCGGCACGTCCGGCGGAGCGTCCTCCCCGATGAAGCCGGGGCAGACCGCGGCTTCGCTGGCGGCGCAGATGCACGCGCCGCCCCCGGAGGAGGAGCCGTCCGGCGCGGGCTACGAGGTGTCATCGCGCCAGATCCAGCGGCTGAGCCCGGCAGAGGCGGCGGCGCGGGCGCCGACGCTGGACTTCCGGAAGGTCGGGATCAACGCGTGGAAGGTGAAGGTCAAGATCGGGCTGATCTATGACTTCTCCGATCTGAAGACGCTGCGAAAGTACATCCAGGACGCGCGCGTGACCCCGGCCGATCTCATCTCCCACGACGGGAAGAGCTGGCGCTCCATCGGGGACATCCCCGATCTGGACGTGTACTTCGTCGAGACCTACGATCAGCTCTTCGCCGATCAGGCGGCCCGCCCCCCGGAGGAGCCGAAGCCGAAGCCCCCGCCGGTGGACACCTCGGCGCTCGACACGTCCCGCTCCTTCGAGGAGGAGATGGACAGCAAGCGCACGCGCGCGCGCCCGGTCACCACCCCCCCGCGCAGCACGCCGCAGAAGCCGGCGGACACTGGCGGGAGCAACACCGGGATGATGGTGGGGATCGGGCTGCTGGTGGCGCTCGTCCTGGCGGGCGGGCTCTGGTACGCCACGCAGGGGCCGGGCGCGCAGACGCCCCCCCCGACGCCCGCGCAGGCGCCGCCCTCCACCGTCGATCAGAAGAGCATCCGGGAAGGCATCATCAAGAACATGACCCCGACCGGGGCGCCGGAGCCGCCGACCACGCTCGATCCGAAGCTGATCGAGCCGACGCTGACCCCGGTGGGCCCGCGCGGGACGCTGACCCCGGTCGCCCCCCCCGGCGGGGTGTCGCCGGGCGGCTCCACGGTCAGCCAGAAGGACTCGACCGCCTCCGACTTCCTGGAGGCGGGCGCCTCCGCAGAGCGCGCAGGGCGATGGGCGGAGGCGGTGGTCGCCTACTCCCAGGCGTCCAAGAAGGAGCCGCGCAACGCCAGCATCCGGGTGCGCCTCGGGGTGGCACAGTACAACGCCAAGGACATGTCCGGCGCGCAGAGCAGCCTGGAGTCCGCGATCCAGCTCGGCGCCAAGGGCGAGCCGCTGCGGGTGCTGGGCGACATCTATGCGTCGAACGGGGACGTGGCCGGGGCGCGGGACTACTACCAGCGCTATCTCGCGGGTAATCCACTGGACAAGGCGGCGGTCGAACAAAAGCTGAAGCAGCTGAACGGGGGCTAGTTTGGAGATTATCTGCCCGCGATGTGGGAGCCGTTACCATATCGATCCGCCTTCCACGAAGCGGAGATCCGCCAAATCTCTGAAGCTGCGCTGCACCAGCTGCAGCCACAGCTTCAGCGTCGATCCGGCGCTCGCTCCCTCTTCACCGCTGCCGGCAGGCCCCCCCTCCGCCGGGAGCCGGACCCCGCCGCGCGCCCTGGAGCCCGCGCCCCAGGAGACGGATCACCTCCCCCTGCTCCCGGCAGGAGAGGCGATCCGGCTGATCCAGCAGGCCGGTCAGATCTATGAGGTCCCCGACATGGGGACCCTGCTCCGCTGGATCGTGGAGCACCGCGTCCAGCGCACCGATCAATTCTCGGTGTTCGGTCACCGCTGGAGTCCGCTCGGAGATCGTCAGGATCTGGATCGGTTCTTCGCTGCGGCATCCTCTCTGCGGGAGCCGAGACACGCCCCTGCGGTCAAGCCGGAGCCGCAGTTCGACGGGATGGACGTCGTCCCGATGGAGGAGGGCGAACCCTCCCGCCGTCCCTCGCCGCGCATGCCGGTCGGCGGCCTGCCGGGCAACGATCTGCTCACCGGGGCCGCTGCAACGGCGGCGGCGCTCGCGGCGCACTTCCCCATCGGGGACGACGTGCTGGAGATGGAGATGGAGTCGGCCTCTGGCCAGGGCGTGGATCAGCCCGACCAGGACGAGGGCATGCTCGGGCTGGAGCTGACCGGGGGCCAGCGCGCCACGCGCCGCGCCGAGGATCCGAGCGGGCGCCGGGAATTCCTGCCCGATGCGTCGCTGGGCGACGCCGGACAGGCCGCAGATGAGGAGGCGACGCACCTGATCCATCAGGATGAGTCGGCGGTCGCGTCGATCCGCATCCCCGCGCCGATGCCCGCAGCCCCCGTCGCGATCCCGACCGACGCGGACGCCGTGGAAGACGCTGACGCAGGGGTGCTGGTGGATCGCACTGAGCCGGAGGGGCTGCCGCCGCTCGGGAGCGCCGAACCGACGATGGAGGCGCCGCTCCCGGCTGCCGACCGGGCGGACGCCCCGCCGGGGTACGGAGCGCTCGCGCAGGACGCGCCGATCGCGCAGGACGCGCCGATCGCGCAGGACGCGCCGCTCGATCCGGCCGAGGAATCCACCGAGATCCCGTCTGAGGACACGGTCGAGTCCAGCTTTCTCCATGCTGCCGGCAGCCTGCCTCCGCTGGAGGCGATGGACATCCCGCGCCACAAACCGCCGATCATTGAGAAGCGCCCCTCACGGAAGCGCCCGGCACAGGAGGAGGACGACTTCTGGGAGCCGGAACCTCCCCGCGCCCCCCCCGGTGCGCCGACGCCCAGATCCAACCCCCGGATGTCCTCCGACTGGACGCCGCCCGCGCCGCCCCCTCCGGAGGAGCCTGAGGAGTCCGGCGGGACGCCGGGCTGGGTATGGGTGGTGGCTGTGGTGGCGGTGCTGCTGATGATCGGGGTGGGCGCCTGGGGCTGGAAACAGGTGCAGTCTGCGCCGGTGACTGCAGTGCAGGAGGTGAAGATCTCACCCGGCCCCGCGATCACGCCTGCGCCGGTCTCTGCCGTCGAGGGGAGCGGCGCGGCTGCGCCGACAACCGCGCCGACGACCGCTCCGACGACCGCTCCGACGACCGCTCCGACGGCTGCGCCGACGACCGCTCCGACGGCTGCGGCAACTCCGAAGACGGTGACGGCCGCTCCGGCCTCTACCGCCTCGCCGAAGCCGACGCCTGCTGTGACCCCCAGACCGACCGCATCGGCGGCCACCCCGGCGGCCGCGCGGGCGACCGCGAAGCAGGGGTGGGCGGCGCTCGACGCGGGGGACGCTCAGAAGGCCTATGACATCTTTGATCGGGTGGTGCAGGCGCAGCCCTCCAACGCGGAGGCGCTCTACGGGCGCGCCTACACGTCGGCCCGGCTCGGAAACAGCGCCGGGGCGCTCACCGACTACTGCGCTGCGCTCCGCTACGCGAAGAGTCCGGACATGATCGCGGAGATCAACGCGGGGCTCCGCAAGATCAACGGAACCTGCCAATAGGACGGACGCCCCGGACGGGCAGCGGCGCCCGTCCGCATCCTGCGACAGACCGGTTAAAGGGCGGCGGGAGGTTCCATGGCGGATAAGACGAGTCCGGAAGAAGAGTACTTTGCGCGGATCGAACGGGAGAAGCGCGACACCCTCTTGGCCCAGATCAACAAAGAGAAGGCAGAGGCGGAGCGGGCAGAGCGCAAGGCGCTCCACCACCTGCGCTGCGGGAAGTGCGGCGGGCAGATGAAGCCCCGCGACTTCAGAGGGGTGGAGATCGACGTCTGTGAGGATTGCGGCTCGGTGCTGCTCGATCCGGGCGAGCTGGAGACGCTCTCCGGGAAGGACAGCACCGGCGTGATCGGCAGCCTCGCAGGGCTGTTCTCCTTCGGTCGGAAGTAGGATGCAGCTGGACCGCGCGCTGGTCAGCAGGCTCGCCGGGCTGTGCCGGATCGGGGTGGACGAGGCAGCGGCCGCGCGGATGGCCGTGGAGCTGAGCCGCATCCTCGACTACGCAGAGCAATTGGGTGAGGGCGACAGCAGCGCGGGCCTCCCGCTGACGCTCCATCGGCGGGCCGATGAGCCGCACCTGTTCAGCGAACCGGAGCGGCTCGCCGGAGCCAGCGCAGGGAGCGGCGCAGAGAACGGCGCAGGAAACATCGCAGGAAATATCGTCCGGGTGCCGCCGGTGCGCGGGGAGGCGACATGACGGCGCCGGGACAGCGCGCGCGGCAGATCGCGGCGGAGGTCGCGGCGGGCGCGGCGCCGGGGCTGTACGCAGGGCGGGCGCTCGCGGCGGCGCAGGCGGATCGGCTCAACGCCTTCCTGCACCTCGACGCCGCGCATGTAGAGCGGCAGATCGCGGCGCTCGCGGCTGATCCTGCGCGGCGCCGGGGGCGGCTGGCGGGGGTTCCCGTGGCGATCAAGGACAATTTCATGGAGGCGGGCCAGCCCTGCGGCTGCGCCTCGAAGGTGCTGGAGGGCTACCGGGCGCCGTACACGGGGACGGCGCTCCAGCGGCTCCAGGCGGAGGGCGCGATCCTGATCGGGCGGACGAACATGGACGAGTTCGCGATGGGCTCCTCCACTGAGAACTCCGCGTTCGGCCCGACGCTGAACCCGCTCGACCCGACCCGGGCGCCGGGCGGCTCCTCCGGCGGGAGCGCGGCGGCGGTGGCGGCGGGGATCGTCCCGCTGGCGCTCGGCTCGGAGACGGGCGGGAGCGTGCGGCAGCCTGCGGCGCTCTGCGGGGTCGTCGGGCTGAAGCCGTCCTACGGGCGGATCTCCCGGAGCGGGCTGGTGGCGTTCGCCTCCTCGCTCGACTGCGTGGCGCCGTTCGCGGCAGACGTGCGGGACTGCGCGCGGATCACTGCGGTCATGGCGGGCGCCGATCCTGCAGACAGCACCACCGTCGATCCCGCCTCCCTCCCGGGCCGCTCAGCCTCCTGGGAGGCCGGGCCGCCTGAGAGCTGGGAGGCGGCCTGCGGGCGCGGGGTCCGGGGGATGCGGGTGGGGGTGATCGCGGAGGCGGAGGGGCCGGGCGTGGAGCCGGGGGTGTCATCGGCGCTTGATCAGGCGCGGGCGTGGCTGCAGGCGGCGGGCGCGACGGTGCGGACGATCTCCATCCCCAGCACCGCGCAGGCGCTCGCCTGCTACTGCATCCTCGCCCCGGCAGAGCTCAGCGCGAACCTCGCGCGCTTCGACGGCGTGCGGTACGGGCCGCGCGGCGACCGGACAGGCGGCGCAGAGGGCGGCGTGTACGAGCATGTCCGGGGCCGGTTCGGGCCGGAGGTTCAGCGCCGGCTGCTGCTCGGGACGTTCGCGCTGTCGGCGGGCTACGCGGATCGGTACTACCTGCGCGCGCAGGCGCTCCGCCGCCGGATGATCGCGGAGATGGACGCCGCGCTCCAGGAGGTCGATCTCCTGCTCTCCCCGACCAGCCCGACCGTCGCCTTCCCGCTGGGGGCGCGCGCCGCCGATCCGCTGGCGATGTACCTCTCTGACATCTTCACTGTCCCGGCCAGCCTGACCGGCCTCCCGGCGATCTCGGTGCCGTGCGGGCTGTCCGGCGGGCTGCCGGTGGGCGCGCAGCTCACGGCGCGGCTCTTTGAGGAGGCGGCGCTGTTCGCGGCGGCGGGGGTGATCGAGGAGGCGCTGTTCGCGGCGGGGGCGGGGCAGGCTCCCGCAGCCCGATAGATGCTGCCTAAGATCCCGCAGCGGTGGACGGAGGCGCGGGAGGGGCTGGTGCCGGTGCTCCGGCCGGTCACCGCGCCGGGGAGCCTGTGGCGCGCGGCGCGGGCGGCGGGCGGGGAGCCGCTGCGGTTCCCGGTCTGCTCCGGGCTCCACGGGCTGCTGGCGTGGGATCACCCGGACGTCCGCGTGTTCCTGCGCCCCGATCACCTCGCACGCTGGGGCGTCCAGCCTGCGGCGGCGTGGCAGGCGGCCTGCGGGAACCTCGACCCGGCGGCGGGGCTGGCGCCTGACAGAGAGGCAGACAGAGCGGGCTGGTCGATCCGGCCGCCGGACGGGCTGGCGGCGTCGCGGCTGCTGCTGCCGGGGTGGCTGGCGGGGTTCCGGGGACAGGTGGCGGGCGAGCCGGTGGCGGCGGCGCCGACCGGGCGGCGGCTCCGGGTGATCGGATCGGCGGACACGGCGGGGTTGCTGGCGCTGCAGGAGGAGGCGATCAGGCTGTTCCGCGCTGAGGGGGAGCCGGTCTCGCCGGTGCTGTACACCTGCAGCGGGGCAGGGCTGGCGCCCTTTGATCCGGGGGCTGCGCCGGGGGCTGCGCCGGAAGACCCCTCCGGCGACGGGCATCGCAGGCTCCGGCTCGGCGCGGCGGAGGCGGCGCGGTTCTTCCAGGGGCACCTGTACCGGGAGGCGGGGGAGCGGCTGGCGGAGGAGGGCGCGCGCCTGCTGGAATTCCGGCTGATCCGGCGGCGGCTCCGGCCCGATACGGAGGAGCGGATCGCGCTGTCGTTCTGCGTGCTGCCGGCGGATCTGGAGGAGGAGGTGCTGGTGCCGCCGGTGGATCTGGTGCTGCTGCCCGGGGATCTGGCGGTGCCGTGGGAGGCGCTGGAGCGGTGCCTCGGGGCGGGGACGGGCGGGGCGGGCTGGCTGGAGCCGGTGGAGACGGAGCCGCCCTGCTTCCGGCTGAAGGCGGGCGTCCCGGCGTCGGCGTGGCGGGCGCTTGCGGCGCAGGCGGGGCAGCCGATCCGGACGCCGGGCGCGCCTTGATCCAGCGGTGGCGGCTGCTGTGGGGCGGGGCGCTGCTCCTCTGGCTGGCGTCGCCGTTCTATTCACAGCAGATCGACGATCAGCTGATCACGCTGGCCTACGCCTGGAGCCTCGCCACGGAGGGGCTGCTGCGCTGGAACGGGTCGGTGGTCGAGGGATACAGCAATTTCTCTCAGCTGGCGCTGCTCGCGGCGGGGGTGCGGGCGGGGCTGGACGGGGCGCTGCTGTCGAAGGGGATCTCTGCGGCGGGGGGGCTGGCGGTGCTGGCGGTGGCGGATCGGGCGATCCCGGCGACGGCGGAGGGGACGCTGCTGTTCCTCGCGCTCGCGCTCTGGCCGCCGCTGGCGTTCTGGACGCTGGGGGGGATGGAGACGACGCTGTTCGCGGCGCTGGTGGCGGGCGGCTGGGCGGCGGCCCTGCGGGGGCGGGCGGGCGCGGCGGCGGGGCTGCTCTGGCTGGCGGCGGTGACGCGGCCGGAGGGAGCGGCGTTCTGGGCGGCGGGGATCGCGTGGATGGCGCGGGCGCGGCGCGACCCGGCGGGGCGGCGGGCGGTCATCGCGGCGGCGGGGTGGACGGGCGCGGCGATGCTGCTGTACCAGGCGCTGCGCGTGGCGTACTTCGGCGCGTGGCTGCCGACCCCGGTGCTGGTGAAGGGGGTGGGCGCGGCGGGCGGGTGGGCGGGCGGCATCGATCGTCTGGAGCGGCTGGCGGAGGATCTGGCGACGGCGGGCGCGATCGCCGGGGCGGCGCTGATCGGTTTTGACCTGCGGGGACGGTGGGCGGCGGCGCTGCTGCCGCTGGCGCTGTGCGCCGGGCTGGCGCTCAGCACCGAGCCGGACTGGATGGGCCACGGGCGGCTGTGGCTGGCGGGGGTGGCGGCGGCGGCGGCGGGCGCGGGGATCTGCG
>JBEIQZ010000416.1:0-5659 GCA_040376255.1 Alphaproteobacteria bacterium | reverse complement strand
CGGTGGGCGACACCCCGAAAGCGCCGCGCGCGCCGAGCTTCTTCGCCGCCTCCCACTCGTGCCGGTAGCCGCTCATCGCCGCCTCAGTCCCCCGGTAGAGCATGGTGACCTCGGGGACGCCGAGGCCGCACAATTCCCGCAGGCAGTCCATCGCGGTGTTGCCGCCGCCGATCACCACCGCCTGCCGGACGCCCGCGAGCGGCACGGTGCCGAGCTTCATCTGCTCGATCCAGGCGACTGCGCCGTGGACGCCCGCCAGATCCGATCCCGGCAGCCGCCGATCAGGCCCCAGGCCGACGCCGATGAACACCGCGTCGTGGCGGCGCTCCAATTCCTCCCAGGCGATGTCCGTCCCGACGCTGACGCCGGACTCGATGGCGATCCCGCCGATCTTCAGCACCGACGCGATCTCGCGCATCGCGTCGTCGGCGGTGAGCTTGTAGGGGGCGATGCCGGTGACGTCGAGGCCGCCGGGGAGAGCGGCGCGCTCGTAGATGGTGCAGGCGTGGCCCTTGCGGCGCAATTCGTGGGCGCAGGCGATGCTGGCCGGCCCCGCGCCGACGAGGCCCACCGACCGCCCGCTGTCCGGCCCCGCCTGGAAGAACTCCCAGCCCTCGCGGAGGGCGCGCTCGGTGGTGTAGCGCTGGAGGCGACCGATCTGGATCGGCGGCTGGTCGGCGTTGTTGTAGACGCAGGCGCCGACGCACAATTCCTCGACCGGGCAGGCGCGGGCGCAGGCGTAGCCGAGGATATTGGCATCAAGGATGGTCCGGGCTGAGCCGCGCAGGTTTCCGGTGGTGATCTTCCGGATGAATTGCGGGATGTCGATGTGGGTGGGGCAGGCGCGCATGCAGGGCGCGTCGTGGCAGTAGAGGCAGCGGGACGCCTCTGCCATCGCCTGACCGGGGGTATAGTCCGGCTTGTAGTCGGTAAAGACGCTCTCAGTACGCGGATCGGCCAGCTTCCAGCTCATTCTGAGATGCTACCACACCGGGCACGTCTGCGTAAAGGACTCCTTACAGACAGCAGGCGGATGGCCGGGTATCCTGTACTCAGGAACCCGAACGCCCATGCTGACTGCCACGCTCATCCCCTCTGTCCTGACCCTGCTGACCCTGCTGGCCCCGGCTGACGCTGCTACGCTCCAGGTGGGTTCGGGCCGCACCTACGGCACCATCAACGCAGCCTACTCGGCGGCGAACACCGGCGACATCATCGAGGTCTACGCCGGGACGTACACGGACACCCTGGATCTGCGCGGCAAGGACGTGATGATCATCGGGATGGACGGCCCGTGGCGCACGCGGCTGGACACGGCCTCGACGGTGTGGCTGGCGGGGTCGACCTTCTCGGGCTTCACGCTGAACCCGGCCCCGGCGACGGCGGTGGCGATCACCGGCAACGCCACGGTCTCGGAATTGCACATCTACTCGCCCGCCTCCTACGGGGTCGCGGTCAGCGGCGGGACGGCGACGATCCAGGAGGTGCGCGTGACCGGCGCGGGGCTCCACAGCTTCCTCGTGACCGGCGGCGCGGTGACCTTCCGGCGCAGCGTCAGCGAGAACCCGGCGCAGGTCGGCTTCGCCGTGCAGAGCAGCAGCCCGGCCACGCTCCAGAACGTCCTCTCCATCGGCGGACTCTACGGCCTCCGGGCGCAGACCTCGACCGCCTCGGTGACCAACGCCGTGGTCGTCGGCGCCTCCCGATCAGGCGCGCTCACGACCTCCACGACGGGCTGGACCAACAGCGCCTTCGAGGACAACCTCTACGTCATCGAGTGCAGCAATTCCGCCGCCACCTTCAATAACGGCGTAGCGTGGGCTGCCAGCACCGCCCGCAACTGCGCCGCCGACACCATGAGCCGCGTCACCGCCGCCGACCCGCAGTTCGAAGCCTGGAGCGCGGGCGCCTCCTTTTACGATCAGGACTTCCACCCCGCCGCCGGATCGCCGATGCTCAACACCGGGAGCGGCACCGACCCCGACGGCAGCGCGGCGGACTTCGGCATCTTCGGCGGCAGCCAGGGCGGCTGGACGGATCGGGACTCGGACGGCTGGCCGGTGCTGTTCGACTGCGACGACCACAGCGCGACGACGTACCCCGGCGCCCAGGAGCTTGTCGACGGACTGGACAACGACTGCAACAGCATCATCGAGGATGACGAGCCGGGCGACACCGGCACCGGCGACACCGACACCGGCACCGGCGACTCCGATCCGCCCGATCCCTCCACCGTCGATCTCGACGGCGACGGCGCGACGGCGGACATCGACTGCGACGAGCACAACGCCGACACATACCCCGGCGCCGCTGAGAAGCCGGACTACGCCGACAACGACTGCGACGAGATCATCGACGAAGGCACGCTGCTCGGCGACGACGACGGCGACTCCTACAGCGAGATGCAGGGCGACTGCAACGACAACGATTTTGCCACCTACCCCGGCGCCGATGACGACCAGAACGACGGGATCGACAACTCCTGCGACGGCGCCGACGAGAACGCCGGCGGGCGCGACCGCGACGGCGACGGCTATCCCGACACTGAGGACTGCGACGACAACAACCCCGCCGTCCACCCCGGCGTCACCGACGGGATCAACAGCTACGACGACGACTGTGACGGCACCGTCGACGAGGACGGCTACGCCGCCGACCGCGACGGGGACGGCTACTCGGTCTATGGCGGCGATTGCGACGACGCGGACGCCACCAGCCACCCCGGCGCCGCCGACATCCCCGACGACTTCATCGATCAGGACTGCAACGGCACCGACAACTACGACGTCGACCGCGATGGCGACCCCGCCGCCGCCTCCGGCGGCCGGGACTGCGACGACAACAACAGCACAATCTACCGGGGCGCCACGGAGACCTGCGGCGACGGCATCGATCAGGACTGCGTCGATGGCGACGCGACCTGCGAGGCTGAGACGCCCAAGACCGGGGCGCAGGACTGCGGCTGCAGCAGCGGCGGCGGGGTGCTGTGGCTCGGCCTCTGCGTCGGGCTGCTCGCGCGGCGGCGCGTTTCAGCCTGAAACACGGGCCTGAAACAGAAACATGAAACGCCGGGCGCGGCGCCCCCTTGTGCTGGCACCCGGCTTGCTGTGTAATAGGCGCCATGCGCCATGAAATGATCTTCGAGCAGCTCTTCGAGCCGGTCACCAGCACCTACACCTACCTCATCGCCTGCCCGCGCACGCGGGAGGCGATCCTGATCGACACGGTCGTCGAGGAGCTGGATCGCTACATCGATCTGCTGGCGTCGCGTGGCCTCACGCTCCGCTACACCGCCGAGACCCACATCCACGCCGACCACGTGACCGCCGCCGCCGCGCTGCGGGATCGGCTCGGCTGCCGGACGGTGGTGCATGGGGACAGCGGCGCGGAGTGCGCGGATCGGACGGTGCGGGGCGGGGAGGTGCTGGAGGTCGGGGATCTGCGGCTCCGCGTGCTGGAGGTGCCGGGCCACACCGACGCCGACGTCGCCTTCCTGCTGGCGGATCGGGTGCTGACCGGGGACGCGCTGCTGATCGGCGGCTGCGGGCGCACCGACTTCCAGTGCGGGGACGCCGGAAAACTCTACGACAGCATCCACTCACAGATCTTCACCCTGCCCGATGAGACCCTCGTCTTCCCCGGCCACGACTACAAGGGCAACACCCGCTCCAGCGTCGGGCAGGAGCGGCAGCACAACGCGCGGCTCGGCGGCGGGCGCAGCCGGGCGTCATTCATGGAGCTGATGGCCGACCTCAAGCTCGCCTACCCCCGCTTCATCGACCGCGCGCTCCCGGCCAACCGCGCCTGCGGACGCGAAAATCTCTCTTAGATTTCCTGATCCCTGACCTTGAAGGTGCCTCCATGACCCCTGATCCGCTCCTCCCCGCGCTCGACGCCCTCTCCACCCCGGTCGCAAACTTCCGCCAGATCGACCCCCGCGCCGCCTGGCCGCACATCCAGGCGATCCGCCGCATCGACGTGCGCGAGGCGCCGGAATTCAACGGCCCCCTCGGCCACATCGCAGGCGCTGAGCTGATCCCGCTCTCCACCGTCACGGCGCAGGCCGCAGGCTGGGATCGGCAGGCGCCGCTGCTGCTGATCTGCCGATCCGGCGGGCGCTCCGGGCAGGCCGCAGCCGCGCTCGCCCGGATGGGCTTCGCCCACCTCTACAACATGAGCGGCGGGATGACGCTGTGGAACGATCAGGGGCTGCCGGTGGAGCGCTGATCCGGATCAGGCGCCCCGCGCGTCCAGCCACGCCAGCGTCGCCTGGCGCCCCGCCTTGATGATCGCCTGCGTGCGCGCGTCGGACATGTCGAACTCGGTCGTCCCGTAGCCCTGGACCGGCAGCCGGCAGACCGCCGCCCCGTGCACGTCGATCTCCCGGTTGTCCGTCGCGTTCATCATCGTGTTGATCAGCAGCTCCGTCCTCGTCAACAGGCGCCCGTGGCCGCTCTCCCCCTTCGGCGCGGCTGAGCCGCTGTCCGGCACCGGCAGCGCGCCGTCGAGGTAGAAGCCGACGCAGGGCAGCGGCTCAGCCACCGGCCCCATCGCGTCGCGCACGTCCGGATCCTGGATGTCCGCGAACAGGTGGAGCGGGAAGTTGGACACCACACCCCCGTCCACGATCGTCTGCCCCGCCATCTCCTCCCCCCGGTAGCGCCCCCAGGCGGCGTCCCAGCGGATCTCCTGCCACACCAGCGGGATGCTCATCGACATCCGGACGCCCCACGCCACCGGGCAGTCCGGCGCGGTGCGGTGGTTCAGCACCAGCATGCGCTGGCGGCTCAGATCGGTCACCACCACCGAGACGTCCCGCCCGGTCTTCGCGAACATCGATCCGAACGTCGCCCCGCCCAGCCCCTTCGCCGAGAGGCAGCCCTGCATCCACGACAGGAAGGCGTCGCCCGCGTAGAGCCCGCCCAGCTCCACGAAGGAGAACACCTCCCTCGCCAGCCTGGCGTGGAGCGCCAGCCGCAGCACCGCGTCGTCCAGCCGACCCATCAGGCCGCCCTGGAACATCTGCGCCATGCAGCTCCTGCTGATCTCCGCGTCGGTGAAGCCGGTGGGCGGGTCCATGAAGGTGCTGTAGATCGACTTTCCATCTGGCGTCTTCGCCGTGGAGCCGTCGATGATCTCCTGGGCGGTATATCCGGCGGCGACGTTGACCGCGTTGATCGCGCCCGCCGACGTCCCGATGAGCCGGCGGATCGTGTGCCCGCGCTGCTCCAGCGCCAGCAACCCGCCGGAGTGGGCCAGCCCTTTCGCGCCGCCGCCCTCAAAAATTGCGTCGAATTGTGCCAAGACGACCTCAGGTGGATGAGTGAAACTTCAAGCGGACCTTCAGATATTGATGCTCTGGGGCAGCTCAGCGGGCTTCATGAAGCGGTACGGGTAGCGCCCCTGGTTGCGCTGATCGATCTCAGCGTCGGCGGCCTGGAGCGCCGCCTGGAACCGCCTGAGCGCGGCGCAGATCGCCGGATCGGTGAACCAGCCGTCCGGGTACTGCCCCAGGGCGCCGACCCGGAGCGCCCCCATCAGGTAGGCCGCGACGAACTGCTTCTGCGCCTGCTCCAGCGGCGGCAGCGTGGCCATCCACTGCGCCTCAGTCGGGGTCGAGCCCGGCTGAGGCGGCGGGGCGTAGGCGGCGAAGGGCATG
>JBEIQZ010000707.1:0-2496 GCA_040376255.1 Alphaproteobacteria bacterium | reverse complement strand
CGCCGCCCGCCCCGCCGCCGAGGAGCCGATGCGCCGCGATCCGGAGGCGGGCGGCAGCGAGCGGGTCTGGGTCGTCGATGACGAGCCTGCGGTGCGCGACTGGATCGTGCAGGCGCTCCGCACGTTCGGGTACTCAGCGCGCGGGTTCGACGGCGGCCCGGAGCTGCTCGGCGCGCTGGAGCGGGGCGGCGAGTACGATGTGCTGATCTGCGATCTCTCGATGCCGGGCATGGACGGGCTGGAATTGTACCGGCGGCTCCGGGTCCGGGGGTTCCGGCGCCCGGTGCTGTTCTGCTCCGGCTACTCAGCGCGGGCCGGAGAGGTGCCGGTGGGGCGGGACGTCGACTTCCTCCAGAAGCCCGTCCCGACGCGCATCCTCGCGCAGCGGGTGCGCCGTCTGCTCAACTACATCATCCCCGGTCACTCCACATGATTGCCTCCCTCCTCTGGCTCGCCTGCCGTCCGGCTGAGGTCAAGCTGGATGACAGCCCGCCCGGCCGCGCCCCGCAGACCTGCGCCCTCCCCGACCGCGCCGCCGCCTCCGCCGATGTCACCGTCGAGCGGGCGTTCCCGGCGCTCTCCTTCCGGGGGCCGGTCGCGATGATCCAGCCGCCGGAGGCCAGCGGCGACACAGATTGGTACCTCGTCAGCAAGTACGCCCAGATCCTCCGCTTTGCGGACGATCCCGCCGCTGACCGCTACGAGGTCGTCCTCGATCTCACCGACCGCGTCTACTCCGGCAGCAGCGAGGCCGGGCTGCTCGGCGCCGCCTTCCACCCCGGCTGGCCCGACGTCCCCTGGATCTACCTGAGCTACACCGACGGCTCCCGCGACGACCTCCGCTCCGTCGTCTCCCGCATCCCCCACGACGGCAGCCGCTTCCTCCCCGATCAGGAGGAGATCCTCCTCACCATCGACCAGCCCTTCGAGAACCACAACGGCGGCAGCATCCTCTTCGGCCCCGACGGCCTCCTGTATCTGGGCTTCGGCGACGGCGGCAGCAGCGGCGATCCCTACGCGAACGGCCAGGACACCGATGTCCGGCTCGGCAAGATCCTCCGCATCGACGTGGATCGCGCCGATCCCGGCCTGCCCTGGGCCGTCCCCGACGACAACCCCTTCGCCCCCGGCGGCGCGCGCCCCGGAGACGGGCTGCCCGAGATCTATGCCTGGGGCCTCCGCAACCCCTGGCGCGCCTCCTTCGACAGCGCCACCGGCGATCTCTGGGTCGGGGACGTCGGCCAGAACGCCTGGGAGGAGATCGACATCGTCGAGCGCGGCGGCAACTACGGCTGGGGCAGCCGCGAGGGCGCCCACTGCTACCCCGCCGACCCCTGCGACACCGCCGGGCTCATCGACCCCGTCGCCGAGTACGCCCACGAGGGCGACTACAACTCTGTCGTCGGCGGCTATGTCTACCGGGGCAGCGACAACCCCGCCCTCTACGGCAGCTACCTCTACACCGACACCGGCACCGCCCGCCTCTACGCCGCCGCCCCCGACCCCCTCACCGGCGCCTGGGGCAGCCGCGTCCTCCTGGAGAACACCGGCCTCACCGCCGTCTCCTTCGCCGAGGGCGTCTCTGGAGACTCTGCCGGAGAGCTCTACCTCCTCGACTACAGCGCCGGGACCGTTCACGCCCTCCTCCCCGGCACCGGCGAGATCCCCCCGAACCCCGTCCCCGCCCTCCTCTCTGAGACCGGCTGCTTCGACCCCGCCGATCCCGCTTCGCCCATGCCCGGCCTCCTGCCCTACACCGTCGCCTCCCAACTCTGGAGCGACGGCGCCGACAAGGATCGCTGGCTCGCCCTCCCCGACGGGACCGCGATCACTGTGGACGGCGACACATGGGAATTCCCCGTCGGCACCGTCACCGCCAAGCACTTCTATCGGGACAATGTCCGGCTGGAGACCCGCCTCATGGTCCGCCAGACCGGCGGCGCCTGGGCCGGGTACAGCTACGCCTGGCGCGCGGACGGCTCAGACGCGGATCGGCTCGACGGGGCGCTCACCGCAGAGATCGGCGGGGAGGAATGGGCCTGGCCGTCGGGCGCCCAGTGCATGCAGTGCCACACCGAGATCGGCGGGCGCGTCCTCGGGATCACCCGCGATCAGCTAAGCACAGAGAAGATCGGTGAGTGGATCGGGCTCGGCGTGCTGCCGGAGGGGGCCGGGGAGGCTCAGGCGCCGCTCAGCGGGGCGCGGGGCTGGCTCGACGCCAACTGCGCGTTCTGCCACCAGCCGGACGGGACCGGGGGCGGGGCGATGGATCTGCGGGCGTCGGCGGCGGTCGATGCGATGGGGGTCTGCGGGGTCGCGCCCTCGCACGGGGATCTCGGGATCGCCGGGGCGCTGATCGTGGCGCCGGGAGAGCCGGAGCGGTCGGTGCTGCTGGCGCGGATCCGGGAGACAGGGGCGGATCGGATGCCGCCGCTGGGGAGTATGGTGGTGGATGAGGCGGGGGCGGGGTGGGTGGAGGAGTGGATTTTGACGGGG
>JBEIQZ010000142.1:0-11550 GCA_040376255.1 Alphaproteobacteria bacterium | reverse complement strand
CATGCTGAGTCAAGATGGAAACAGGGAAAGGAAGGAACTTCACGGACAAGGGGGTGATCCCCGATTTTAGCTGCTCTATCCAACTGAGCTACCTTTTCACAGATGCCATACACACAGCGGTTCAACACCGCATGCACAGCGACTCAACACCGCGCGGCGGACGCCGCGCAGATATCAGCGAAAAGGGTGGGACTCGAACCCACGACCTGCCCATTAAGAGTGGTAACGGGAACCGGACGGTTCATGAAGTTCCAAGAAGAATGACCAGATTGCGGACGAAAATTTGGCCCCGAGCGCCGGTTGCCCGGCAGGGATTCTACCACTGAATTACCGGCCGCCCTCGCGGGCTGCCAGGCAGGAATCGAACCTGCGTCACCTCTTATCAAGAGAGAACAGGACCGGATCGGTTCGCTATCTGATCAAAAAAATACCTGCGGACAAAGAGAAGACCCCGATTGCCGGATCGCTCCAGCAAAACTCTAACCAATTGAGCTACAGCGGCGCGATGTGTGGCGCGAACCACACAGGATGCCGCTGGCCGGACTCGAACCGGCAACCTTTCATGTGTAATATGAGTACAGGATCAGAGCGGTTCGCAGGTAAAGCGTGAAAAAGAATCCCGTAGACGAAAAGAAGGCCCCGCATTCCAGGTTGCCCTGGGAATATTTTACCATTAAACTACAGGCTCTCCTCAGCAGCGGACGCTGCCCTGTTGAGCCTGACGGGAGTCGAACCCGCATCTTCTGTTTTTCTGACAGACGATAACAGGGCCGGAGCGGTTTACGGGAAGAGGGAACCCGCTGCGTGAACAGCGGGGAGCACCGCACCGGGGCGGCGCGACGGGAAGCCATGGACAAGGAGACAAACCCCGGACGCAGGCTCGCGCCTGCAGTTACCCGATTTGTTGCAGATGAGAACGGGATCTTAGCGGTTCATGGAAGACTTCCTGGCGCCAACAGCGATGGATACCTTGAAAAGTCCGGCGGGGCGGGCGAGTGTGTAGAGCCGGGGTTGCATTGGAAGTGATAACCCGACCCCTTCGGCGCACCCCGCCGGATTAGCGGAGAAGCGATCAAAGAGAACAGAGAGACAACGGATGCTGCATTGGAAAAGAGCGCTGTCCCAGAGAGGGACGCAAACCGACATACACATTTCCCCCTCCCGACAGCAGGGCTGTCAGGGCGCGATGGCGCGGGGATTGTGCTTGTTCAGAGGGCAGAAAACCAGAAACCCCCGGATCGTCTCCGATCCGGGGGTTGGAGCCCCACAGTGATGTGGTGGCTTCTACCGCCCGGATCTGCTGGGCTTCTCCTGCCGGTCGTCTCCCAGGGAGATCCTGCCGGTTGAGCCGCCCACGACCCCTTCAAACCCTGTCACACCCATATTCTGCGCCTGGAAAGCGCAGTTCCCGATCAACGCCACGGGGGCGAGGTTCAGGAGCGAGGGGATGGCAGCGAAGATGTTCATGTGTTTCTTGTGCCTTGAAGATACTCTGCCGGTCGGGGGGCTGTCAACTGAGAATATCGATCTTTTTTCACGCCCCGATTTTGAGCGGGAAGCTCACTCCGGGCAGCCCTGATCCATCCAGGCGCGGACGAGGGCGAGATCGGCGTCGGGGATGGGGGGCAGGCCGAGCGGCATCCCCGGCATGTCGGGGCGGCGGAGGGCGGCGGGGATCTGGCCGTAGCTGACGGAGTCGCGGGGGGCCTCGTCGCGGCGGCGGAGCATGGCGGCCCACACGGCGTCGGCGCGGGCGGCGACCCCGGCGCGGGTCTGGAGCTCGATGCCGGTGGCGGCCCAGCCGAAGCCGCCCGCGTTGCCCGGCCCTGCGCGGCCCTGGTTCTGGGCGGGGTCCATGTGGCAGTGGACGCAGATCTTTCCGAACACGCGCTCCTCGACCTCCGCCCAGCGGACGGCGCGGGCGGCGGCCGCCGGGGGCGGGGGCATCTTCGCGGGCGCGGCCCCGCCGGGATCGGCGAGGACCAGGAAGTCGCGGAGCTGGATCGCCTGCTCCTGCGTCAGCCCGAGGGCGGGCATGGCAGCCTGCGGGTGGATGGCCTGCGGGTTGAGGATCCAGGCGGCGGCGCGGTCGGGGCTCAGGCGGTCGCGGGCGTGGCGGAGGTCGGGGGCGGCGGGGATGCCGGGGCCGGGGTAGCGGGCGCCGAAGGTGTGGCAGGCGGCGCAGGCGCGGCCCTCGAACAGCAGCCGGCCCGCTTCGACGTTCCCGGCGGCGGGGGCGGGGGTGGCGGCGACGGGCGCGAGGTGCTGGCCCGACCACGCGGCGATGTCGGCGATCCGGGCGGGCGCGAGCCCCACCCGCACCATCGTCTCAGGCATCCCGGGGCGGAGATCGTGCGGATCAGCGAGGTAGCGCGCCACCCAGGCCGGCTCCAGCCGCGCCATCGAGACGCCGAGATCGGGGACCGCCGCGTAGCTCTGGACGCTCTTCTCGTAGCGCGGCCACAGCGGGAACAGCGCCATCGCCTTCTCCCGCGCCGTCGGGCTGGCCGACACGGTCTTGATCCAGGCGTGGCAGGTCGTGCAGTTCTCGAGCCGGGGCGGCTCGGCCACCTCCGGGACGCGGTGGCAGGCGGCGCACTGCGCGTCCTTCACGATCTGGAGGCCGGGGTGCGGGGCCCCGGCGGTTCCGGCGGGCAGGTCGGCGGCGGGCGCGGGGTGGATGAGCCAGCCGGCGAGGAACGTCAGGAGCAGCAGCAACCCCGGCAATACTGTGCGGGACATGGGCGGCTCCTGATCGGCGCTCAGGAGGCCGGGACTTCGGGGATCGCGGAGGTCGGGGGCGGGGTGACGGCGGGCGCCATCTCCGGGATGACGGTCGCGGGATCGATGACGATCAGGTTGTCGGCGGCAGGCACCGCGTCCACCGGCTGGGCGGGCTGCTGAGCGGGCTGGGCCGGATCGGCGGGCTTCGCGGCTTCATCGATCTTCGCCATCGCCTGGGCCAGCTCCTCATCGGGGACGTACATCACGCAGGCCATCGCGGCAGAGGGACCGAGGGCGAGCAGGGAGGTGAGGAGGAAGCGCATGGTGTCTCCAGGTTCGGCGGGCAAACGCCTGAGCCGCCCCTATCTTACACCCGATCCTGCCGCTTGAACAGCCCCCCCGAACGGCGGGAGCACCTCACCGGCCTCCGGCACGGTCAGCCCCGGCAGATCCTCCCCGCGCTCGAAGGCGAGCCACTGGCCGTCCACCGGGAGGAGGATCACCTGCTCCGGCACCGGCAGCCGCTCGCCGGGGACGTCGGGCAGGGCGTCCATGATGCGGCTCCAGATCGGCAGCGCGGTCTTGCTGCCGGTCTCGCGATCGCCGATGGAGGCAGTTCCGTCGGTGCCGATCCACACCGCGACGGTGTAGCGCGGGGAGAAGCCGACGAACCAGGCGTCGACGTAGCCGGAGGTGGTGCCGGTCGTGCCCGCGTAGTCCATCCCGGGCCGCAGCCCCCGGCGCGCGGTGCCGTTGAGGAAGACGTTGCGCATCATGTCGGCCAGCACATAGGCCGCCCCCGGCGGCATCACCCGCTGCCCCGCCCCCGGCATCGCTACTGATCCGCCCGGCACCTGCACCCGGTCGCCCGCCTGCCCGACCATGCGCTGCTCGCGGTCGCGCACCTCCAGCAGGTACACCGGATCGATGCGGACGCCCCCGCGCGCGATCGACGAGAAGCCGAGCGCCATGTCCATCGGCGTCACCTCCGACGACCCGAGCGCCAGCGTCAGATCCCCCCGGAGCGGCGTCCGCACCCCCAGCCCCGCCGCCAGCTTCGCGATCGGCTCCACCCCGACCTCCGCCGCCAGCCGCACCGCCACCGTGTTCAGCGACAGCGCGATGGCCTTCCGCAGCATGATCGGCCCGTGGTAGGAGCCGTCGTAGTTCCTCGGCACCCAGGGCTGGCCGTTGGTGCCGGTCATCGAGAACGGCCCGTCCACCACGATGTCCGTCTGGCGGTGACCGGAGAGGATCGCCGCGCCGTAGACGAACGGCTTGAACGACGATCCCGGCTGCCGCTCCGCCTGGGTCGCCCGGATGAACCCCTCCAGCCCGACGTCGTAGCCGCCCGCGAGCGCCACCACCCGCCCGGTGCGGTTCTCCAGCACCACCGCCGCGCCCTCCGCCCACGGCCGGATCTGCAACCGCACGGGCCGCGCAGGCTGCTCAGCGGGCTGCCCGCTGTCCGCCCCCGCCTCCGGATCGGCGCACACCTCCAGCACATCCCCCGCCTGCAGGATCGACCCGAGCGGCTTCGGCGCGATCTCCGCCGCGCCGCCCGCCGCGCGCACCTTCTCCTTCAGATCATCGGGGTGGAGGCGGAAGGTGAACGGCCCGGCCTGGACGATCCCGGCGCCCGCCCCGGCAGCCGCCGGGGTCTGATCCGCGACGATCACCGGGAAGCACTCCCCGGCGAGCGGCGCCCGGAAGCCCTGGAGCTGATCGTCGAGCTTCAGCCCGTCGCCGCGCCGCAGGAACCCGGCGCGGGACTCCGCCGGGATGTTCCGCACCGGGCCGCGCCGCCCCTGCCGCTGCTCCAGCGCGGTCAGGCCCTCTTTGACGGCGTCCTCGGCGATCTTCTGGATCTCAGGGCGCAGCGGGGTCTGCACCTGGAAGCCCTCCTGGAACGGGAAGTCCGACCCGAACAGCCGCCGGACCTCGCGCCGCACCTCGGTCAGATAAGCGGCGTTGCGCCCGCCCGCCCCGCTGCGGCGCGGGGTGGTGATCGGATCCTGCAGGTGGCGGCTCGCGACCACCGGGTCGATGAAGCCCTGCTGCGCCATCAGCTTCAGCACCACCTCCCGCCGCGACGCCGCCAATTCCGGGTCGTGCCGGGGCGAGTAGCGCGAGGGGGCCGGGACGAGGCCCGCCAGCAGCGCCGCCTGGCCGGGGTCGAGGTCGGCGGCGCTGACGCCGAAGTAGTCGCGGGAGGCGGCCTCCACGCCGTAGTTGCCGCTCCCGAGCGCGATGTAGTTGATGTACAATTCCAGGAGCTGCATCTTTGTAAGCTCCTTCTCCAGCCGGTAGGCCAGCACCGCCTCGCGGAGCTTGCGCCGGTAGCTGCGCTCCTTGCCGACGAGGAGGTTCTTGACGAGCTGCTGGGTGATCGTCGACCCGCCCTGCTGCACCGCCCCGCCCTGCAGGTTCACGGCGAGCGCCCGCAGGATGCCCCACGGATCGACGCCCTCATGCTCAAAAAACCGGCGATCCTCGCTCGCGACGAACGCCTGCCACACATAGGGCGGCAGCGCGTCGATCGGCACCCATATGCGGCGCTCCAGGTAGAATTCGTCGACCATCTCGCCGCCGTCCGCGTACACCTGCACCGCGCACGGGATACGGAAGTCGCTGTCACTGCCCAGCGTCGGAGGCAACGTGGACAAAATCTCCTGCTTGAACCAGACCCAGCCTGCCCCCGACCCGACCACGACCACGAGCAGCAGCAGCGCGAACAGCTGCAGCGACCAGCGCAGCAGGCGCCAGCCCCGCCCCGGTCGCGCTCCCTCCGGGTTTTTTTCCGGGGCGCTGCTCTCTTCGATCATGCTGCTCGGCTCCTGCACCCCGCAGACCATAACGGCTCCCTCCCCTGCCGGACAGGCCGCGCCCGCGCCCGTCCTCACCTCTGTCCGCATGAACCCCGCAGAGCTCACCCCGGAGGCGGCGGACTTCCGCTGGAGCGCCGAATTCCGGGGGCTGGTCACCGCCGCGCTGGAGGCCGGGCTCTACGATCTGCCCGGCGTCATCCCTGAGCTGCCGCGCGTCCCCGCCCCCGGCCAGCCCCTCCAGCGCCTCGTGCTGCGCCCCGCTGACGCCCGCCTCACCCTCTCCGGCCCGCCTGATGCGCTGATCCTGAACCTCTCGATCTGCGTAGCCGGGGGCGCCTGCGAGGAGATCGCCGCCCCGCCCTGCCGCCGCGAAGACCCGTGGCCCGCCGTCGCCGCGCTGCTGGAGGGGGCCGCGCTCGCGCTCGGCGCCCTGCCCCAGGAGGAGACCCGCCGCCAGTGGGCCGTCCGGGGCTCGGCAGACACCTACGCCGAATTGCTCACCGGGCGCGCCGCCGCGATGTGGTACGGGATCCTCCCGCTCCCCGATCCGCTCCCGCGCGGCAACATGCACCCCGCCTTCCGCGCCGTCCTCGTCGATCCGCGCCAGCCGCTCGCCCAGTGGATCTGGGCCCGCTGGCAGATCGGCGCCGACGCGGACGGGGGCCGCGCCCGCGAGGGCCTGAGCCGCGCCTCCGTGCTGCGCCCGCAGCTCGCCTGGCCCGCCGATCTCGCGTGGCTGCTCGAACTGAGCGGGCGCCCCGCCGAGGCCGCCGATATCTACGCCGCGCTGCTCCGCGCCTCCCCGCTCGACCCCCGCTTCCTCGAAGCCCGCGCCCGCACCCTCCTCGCCGCCGGGGACCCGGGCGAGGCGCTCGCCGCCCTCCAGACCCTCCCCCCCGGCTTCCGCTGGGAGCCCCGCGTCGCCGCCCTCCAGGTGGAGATCACCGCCGCCGCCGCCGAGGCCGCCGGGCGCCCCGCCGACCTCGACCCCCTCCTCGCCCACTGGCAACAGACCGACAGCCGCGCCGCCGAGCCCGTCCGCCGCCGCATCGACAACCGCGCGCAGCAGGAGGACTACCGGGACGCCCTCTCCCTCCTCCCCCCCCTCCGCGACCGCGCCCCCGGCCCCGCCACCGACGCGCTCGAAGCCGCCCTGCTCGTCGCCGTCGGGGACCTCGACGCCGCCCGCCCGCTGCTCAGCGCCCCGACCGCCGACCGGCTCGCCGTGCGGACCGCCCGGGAGGCCGATCCGGGCGCAGACCTCGCCGGGGCAGACCCGGCCGGGCAGGACGACACGATCCGCCGCCTCGCCGCCCAGGCCGCCCTCTACCGGGGGGACGCCCCGGCGGCGCTCCGGATCCTCGGCGCGGACGACGGGGCCGACGCCTGGGCCATCCGGGCGCGGGCGCTCGAACGCACCGGGCAGGTGGCGCAGGCGGCGACGGCGTGGCAGGAGGCGTGGCGCCGCGATCCGGGAATGGAGGGCGGGCCGGTGGAGGGGCGGCGGATCAGGTAAAAAACGGATCAGGCAGGGGTCACCGGGAGCGCCTCGCCCCGCAGCCCCGTCAGATCCCGGATCACGAAGCCCTCGCGGTGCGTCTCGATGATCTCCCGGCGCTGCCAGTCGGTCATGATCCGGATGACCGTCTCCACCCGGCAGGCGACGAGATCGGCCAGATCGCCCCGGCGCAGCGGGATGGGGACGAAGCGCCCCCGCGCGTCGTCCAGCCCCGACTCTCCGGAGAGCCGCAGCAGCACGCGGGCGAGCCGCTGCTGCACCGCCCCCGCCGTCACCTCCTCGATGCGCTCCCCGACCCGCCGGGAGCGCCGCAGACCGCTCTGCAGCAGCGCCCACATCAGCGAGGGATCGGCGCTGATCTGCTGCTGGAGCCGCGCGCGGCTGAGCAGGATCGCGCGCCCGCTGGAGAGCGCCACGCAGCCCGTCCCGAAGGTGTTGCCCCGCGCGCCGCTGTCGGGGCAGGCGGGCAGCGTCATCGCCGTCTCCTCGCCCGCCATCTGCCCCCGGTGCAGCAGATCGAGGATCATCTCCCGCCCCTCCCAGGGCCGCGTCAGCTTCACCAGCCCGCTGCACACCACCAGCACCCGATCCGCCGGGGCGCCCGCCTGCCAGAACACCTCCCCGCGCCGGAACCGCGTCGGCTCGCCGGCCTCCATCAGCGGGGCGATGCTGTCCACGGCGCCGCAGGGGCGCGCGCAGGGGCAGCCCGGAAGGTTCGCCACAGTGTCCGGGCGTTGCTTCAGCGTGGAGATCCAGTTGCGGGCGAGAACCATGTTGACTCCTGATCGCAGATACGGATCCATATCGATGCTGATCTGCGTCAGCGAGGGGTCAGCAAGCGCTGTGCCAGGTCGGAAGCCGGCTACAGGGCGACAGGTGGGGCAGGAACGCACAGAGAGCGCGCTATTTCACACACCGATCAAGCGCCCGAATGTACCGCCACGCGAACAGCTGGAACAGCCACCGCCCCCGCCACGGCAGCCCCGGCAGCGCCGCTGCCCCCGCAGCGAAGTCGGCCCGGATCAGCGGCGCCCGCCACCGCGCGATCTCGCGGACGTCGTCCTCCGTGAACCGCACCGGATCGATGCCGAGCTGCCCCGCCCACCTCCAGGGGATGTTGAGGTAGCCGATCTCCCGATCCCTGATCAGATCCCGCAGGTGGTGGACCGCCGTGGCAGCGCGGGCCAGCGGGTAGATCGCCTCCGGCCCCCCGCTCAGCCCGCAGGCGTGGAGCAGCGCGTCGGTATAGGCATCCCCCACCCGCCGGATCTGGGTGAGCAGCAGCCCCTCCTCCACCGGCTCCCCGTCCCGCCCCGCGTCCGCGCAGAGCGCCGCCCACATCCCGCGCACGCTCCCCGCCAGCACCGGCGGGATCGGGGGGCGGAGCGCGAGCGCCAGCGCCTGCGCCGGGGCGCCTGCCGCAGAGAGATCCGCAGAGAGATCCGCCCCGCCGGGCGGCCCCTCCAGCAGCCCCTCCATCAGCCGGGACTGCTCCCTGACGAACGCCTGGATCTCCGGCCCGCCCCGCTCCCGGCGGTCGATCCGGTCGTCTGCCCAGCGGAACCAGGCGTACACACACACAAAATCCAGCAGCCCCCGCCACTTCCCGAGCAGCCCCACGCTCAGCAGCGCCGCCCGCCCCGAACCCCATGCGAGCGGGAGCGCCCAACAAAGCCCGCGCGCCTGCGCCGGGAGCGCGCCCGCCGCGACACCGGCCGCCCGAATCAGCGCCCGCACAGACCGGCTCAGCCGCGAAGGCAGGCTCAGCCGCAGCCCCCGCAGCCGTCGCCGCAGCCGTCACAGCCGTTGCAGCTGTCCCCGCAGCAGGAGTCGAAGTTACAGATGTTGTTGCAGGCGTCCGTACACCCTGAGCCGCAGCCGCCTGAGTCCTCAGGCTCAGGCTCCGGCTTCGGCTCAGGCTCAGGCTGCGCGGTGTCCCCGGTGTCCCCGGTGTCCCCGGTGTCCCCGGTGTCCGCCGCCCGCGCCGCCCCGCCGAGCGTCAGCGCCTCGCGCGCCGCCCACTGGCTGCGCGGGAAGAAGTTCAGCACCAGGAACGCCAGCAGCAGCCGCAGCGCCGCCATCGGGGTCTTCCCGACCGCCGCCTTCAGCTCCCGCTGCATCTCCAGCCCCGACAGCACCAGCCAGCCCCACAGCGGCGGCGCCTCAGGCTTCAGCGCCTTCAGCCCGCCCCGCTTGAGCTGCGCCGGGGTCGCGCGCAGGAAGGAATGCTGCTTCTCCTGGAAGGAGCGCAGGATCGCCCGACGCAGGTAGCGCCCCTGATCATTGAGCGGCAGCACCGCCAGCGGCGCCTCCACCCCCGCGATCGCCCCGCGCAGCCCGCCGAGCGCCTCCGCCCGCACCGCCGCCGGGATCTCTGTCGGCGCCTGCTCCGGCGCCTGCTCCAGTGTCTGTCCCGCCTGCTTTGGCACCCGCGCCAGCGCGTTGTAGCGCCCGCCCGCCACGTCGCCGCTGTAGTCCAGCAGGTTGTCCATGAAGAACAGGTACCGCCCCACCCCGCGCCCGAGATCGCGCATGGCCGCCTGAGAGGCCGCCTCCGCCGGGGCGCCGTCCGCAGCGCCCGCCGCGAAGCCGAACGTCAGCATCGCGATCTCCTCAGTGGGCCGCACCGCCTCGCTCAGCGGCAGCGCCGGGCCGCGCTCGACCTCCGCCTGCCGGCGCATCCAGCCCTCAGCCTCAGCGATCGGGAAGCCCGCCGCCGAAAGCCGCGCCCGCGCCTTCGCGTGTCCCGGCGAGAACGCCCCCCACGCCAGCCGCCGCCACAGCCCGCCCTCGTCCGCCAGATCGTCCTTCAGCTTCTCGCCGCCGAACCACACCGCGAGCGCCGCCGCGATCTCCGTGTGCGCCGTCCGCTCCCGCGAGAACAGCGTCGGCCCGTGCGCGCCGAGCGGGCTCATCACGCAGGCCCGCCGCCCCATCGGCGCCTCCTGCGCCCGCGCCGCGTCGAGCAGCACCGCCCACGCCACCATGTCCACCGAGGCGAACAGCCGGTACACGAAGCCGTACTCCGCGCCGAGGCAGTGGCACAGCCCGCACTGATAGGAGCGGAACACCTTCTTGTCGGAGTGTCCCGGATTCGAGACCTGGAGATAGCCGATCATCGCCCCCCCTCCATAGAAAGCTCAGCCAGCAGCCCAGCCAGCGCGCTCCGCCCTGTCGGGAGGGTCACATCGTTGAATTCCACCTCGACCCGCGCCCCCGCCCGGTGGATCTCCGCCGTCCCCAGGATCGCCCCCCGCGCCGTCCCGCTGTACACGATCTGCGCCACGCAGAGCCGCGCCCACAGCCAGCGCTGCGCCTGCGCCGCCTCCGCCTCCCCGCGCATCCGCGCCCGCAGCACCAGCCGCGCCGGATCGCCCGGCTCCTCCGGCAGCCCCACCGACAGCGCCAGCGCGTCTACCGCCTGCACGAGCGCCGGGCGCGCCGCGAACCGCGCCTCCCACCCCGCCAGCAGCTCCTCCCCGCCCTCCATCCCCGACGACCGCACGAACGCCGTCACCTGCCCGCGCATCGCCGCCTGATCCGTCGCCAGCACCCACAGATCGCCCGCCGGGACATCGGCAAGCCAGCCCGGCGCAGCCCCGCTGTCCGTCCCGCTGTCCGTCCGATCCGCCGGCCCCCACTGATCCGCCAGCCCCGGGCTCCCCAGCCAGAACCGCCCGCCTCCACCGTCAGCGCCGCCGGGAGCCCGCGCGGCGCAGTGAGCTGCCACGCCTCACCGCCCGTCCGGTCACCCCTCAGGACGCGCGCCCCGGGCGCCAGCCGCCCCGGCGCCAGCCCCTCCATCACCCCTGCGCCGCCCGCGCCGCAGCCCGCCTCCGTGCAGGCGCCCGCGAGGCTCTGCAGCGCCGCCGCCCCCGCCACCAGCCCGGTCTGCTGGAAGAGCTGCTCCTCCAGCGCCGGGACGGACATCCCGCCCTCCTCCGTCAGCTGCTCCAGCCGCGATATCGATGCGTCGGTGAGGATCATCCCCGTCCGGAGCGTCGCATGCGCGGGGAGCGCCGCCCAGCGCGGATCGGGTGGGAGCGAAGGGGTCAGCCCCGTCGTGGAGGCGCAGGAGAAGGCAAAGAGGAGCAACATGGAGGCACCCTATCAGATATATCCGCTATATCCGCTATTTCAACTCCCACCGATCCAGCACATTCCCCACAACGTCTATCGCCTGCCCCTCGATGTGTCCGGGGCCGATGTGGAGCAGCGTGAAGTGCTCGGTGACCGCGACCTTCGCGCTGTAGGGCGCGGTGCCGTAGTTCGGGTAGAGCGGCGCGCCGCCCCCGGCGGTCACGATGTAGAGCGTCCCCCCCGGCGTCACCACGCCCTCCCGCATCGGCAGCATGCGCTCATAGTGGTGGTTGTGGCCCGCCAGATCCAGATCGACGGCGTACTCGTCGAGGATCGGGACGAAGTAGTCGAGGTACAGCAGGCTGATCGTGTGGACGGTCGAGGAGGAGAACGCGGGCT
>JBEIQZ010000467.1:0-4990 GCA_040376255.1 Alphaproteobacteria bacterium | reverse complement strand
GCGGGGGGCTTTCCACCTCAGATAGCTCCTCGCAGGGCTTCGTACACCTCAACCGGAAGCTGCTGCTGGGCCGCTCGCCCCACAGCGACATGATCGTGGACGAACGGACGGTCTCCTGGAACCATGCCAGCGTCGAGATCCACGACGGAGAGGTCTGGGTCCGCGATCTGGGCAGCACCAACGGCACATGGATCGACGGGAGGCGCATCCGGGATGAGCGGCTCCTTCCGGGGAGCGTCCTGATGATCGGATGCAGCCTGACGTTCGCGATCCGGTTGCTGAAGAGCGGGGATCTCCCGGTGGTCAAAGGGCCGGATCGGAGAACTGTCGATCTCAACACCCTGGATCGGAGAGGGACGGCCCGGCAGGCAGCGCGCTCCCGTCCCTGACGTTCAGGGGCGCGCGGGCTGGAGCAGGCGGAGCCGGTCGCGGGCGGCGTCGCGGCGGCTCGCCTGCGCGGTGGCGGCCAGCCCGAGCAGGGGCCGATCCCGCTCCCAGCGCGCGCCAGCGGCAGCGTCGCCCCAGGGGAGCGCGTCGAGCCAGGGGTCGAGGCGGGACTGCAGATCGTCGAAGGCGAGGTGCGCGGCGGGGCAGTGGGGATCGGCCATCAGCCCGCTGAGCGCGGCGAGGGCGCCGAGGATGCGCCCGGCATGCGCCGCCTCCCAGCCGAGCCGCAGGCTCTCCCGCAGCAGGTAGCCGAGCACCGCCGCGAGGACATGGGCGTCCTCGATCATGCGGAAGGGCTTGATGTAGGACAGGTACCCGTCACCGGGCAGGACATCCCCGGGCGCGATCCGGCAGCCGCTGAGGCGCAGCCGCGCGTGGGGCAGCTCCGGGGCCAGCGGGAACGGCGGGCGCGCCTCCACGGTGAGGCCGGGGGCGTCAGGCGGGAGCCGGATCAGGCGCAGCACTGGCGGCGCCTCAGACAGGGAGACAGGCTCGGGAAGCCGGGCGACGATGAGGAAGATATCGGCGTACGGTGCGAGCGTGGCGAACGACTTCTCCCCGGAGAGCCGGAACCCCGGCGCGTCCGGATCGGGGGCGAGCGTCGCGCGCACGTTCCGGGGGTGGGGGCCGCCCGCCTCGGTGTAGGCCAGCGAGGCGCTCAGCCGGCTCTCCGGCGGCTCGCCGAGCAGCAGGCGCAGGCCCGTCTGATAGCCCGCCCCGAAGGCGTACCCGAGCCGATCCGCCACCCGGCCCGCGCAGGCGGCCTGATCGAGCGTGGAGGGGCTGCCCGCCTGCGCGGCGAGCGCGCGGGTGGCGAAGGCGGCCCAGCCGGGATCGGTGTCATCCGGAGCGGCAGGCAGCGGGAGCGTGAGGAGGTGGGAAAGGCGCATGCAAGTGTCCACAGCGCGTTTTATCCTGCAGACAGGATAGGCGCGTCGCCCGATGGAGGAGCGGTCCGATGGAGAAGCGATGGAGATGAAGACGCTGCGGGAGTGGCTGGAGCCGATCCTCAAAATACTGGGCGGGCTGATCGCCTCCGTGGCGGTCATGGCGCCGATGGGGATGATGGTCATGGATCGCGGGCAGGAGGCGCAGCAGAAGCTGCAGCAGTCAGAGGAGCGGCTGGCGCTCCAGCGCGGACAGCAGGAGACGATGAGCGCCGCGCAGACTGTCCGGCAGCAGGAGATCACCGCCGCTGGTCAGGCCGCCGTCGCGCGCAGCCGGCTCCTGATCGACTTCTGGGCGCCGCACCGGGAGTCCTGCATGTCCGGCGCCGCCGCCGCCTCCGCTGTCGCCGCCTCGTCGGCGCGGGATCGCCGGGCGCTCGAAGCGTGGGGCGCCGCTGCTGCCGGGCCGCTCGCCTCGGTGCCGGACGCGGCGGTGCAGTCCGCTTCGCGGCGCTTCAGCGGGATGCTCGGCTGTGGCCGCGACTGCGATCCTGTCGCGCTCTACGCCGCCGCCACCGGGATCTGGCAGGCCTGCGGCTGTCTGGTCTGCGCGGGCGCCCCGGATCTGTGCGGCGACACATGCGGAGCGCCCGGTCAGGCCGGTGAGGCCGCACTCGCCGCTCCGGCTGAGCCGCTGCCCGCTCCGGCTGAGCCGCTGCCCGCTCCGGTACCTGCCCCGGTGCCTGCCCCGGTTCAGGGCAGCGCCAACTGATCCCCGACCTCCAGCAGGTTCGGGTTCGGGATGCGCGACTTGTTCAGCAGCCACAGCTCCCGCCACCGGTCGGCGCCGCCGAGCTGGCGCGCCGCGATCGTCGACAGCGTCTCGCCCGCCCCGACCGTGTAGCGCTTCTGCTCCGGGACGCTCTCTGCGACAGGCAGATCCACTGAGCCGACCGCAGGCAGGAAGGCCCGCATCGCCTCGATATAGGCGGTCGTGCCGCGCCATGCGGCGATCGTCCGGTTGACGAGCGCCAGCAGATCCGCGTCGGCGGATCGGGTCGCGACCGCGTAGGTGGAGTCCGTCAGGTTGTACTGCGCGATCCGCAGCTTGCCCTTCTGGTGCGGGAAGCGATCATAGTGCGTCTGGATCTCCGCCACCGCGAACGGAAAATCGTAGATGAACGCGTCGAGCTTGCCCGTCAGCAGCAGGTCAAAATAGCCCGACTCGATGCGCTGGAGCCCGCTGAACCCCTTCACCATCCGCGTGACCTCCTTCTCAGCGGCGTCGTCCGGGTAGATGCCGATCTGCTTGCCCCACAGATCATTGACGCTCCGGATCGGGCCGTCCGCCGCGACGATAAGGCACAGCCCGAACTCCAGGTACGGCTCAGACCACGACAGCCCCGGCGCCGCGTAGGGCGTGAACCCGCTCAGCACGATGTCCGCCTCCGGATCCTTCTGGAGCGTCGCCGCGAAGTCCATGTAGCTGCTGTGAACCAGCGTCACCTTGCCGACCCCCGCCGCCCGCGCGATCTCCAGCGCCAGCCGGTAGTCAAACCCGTCCGGCTTCCCGCCGTCGTCCAGCAGGTACATCGGCGGCAGCCCCGTCCACGGCGGGGTCCCCGTGTCCATGATCACCCGCAGCTCGCCGCGCTGCCGGACGCGCTCCAGCGCGCCCGCCGCGACCGGAGGCCCGCCCCCGTCGCGCTGCAGCAGGGCCATCACCAGGACGGCGAGGACATCCACTACGACCGACAGCCCTACCATGGTGACGATGGCCACCTTCATTGCTCTGGACATCATGCCCCCGACAGATCGATGGTAGCACGATCCCCTCCTGCACGGAACCTGCACCGGATCTGCGGATCGTCGGGGTTGCCGGCGGCGGGTGGATGCGGCTAAACCCAGGAGTATGCGGCAGAGACAGCATTGGCGGGCGGCAATGTGGGCGGCGACGGTGATCGCGGGGGCGCTCCTGATCCGGTTCTGGCTGGCGGAGGTGCCGCTCGCGCTGATCCAGGTGCCGCTCCACAGCGAGCCCTTCCACGTCCTCGCGCACTGCACCATCTACGGGGGGCTGGCCTGGATGCTTCGCGGCGCCGGGTGGGCGCGGGCGATCGGCGCGACGATGCTGGCAGCGCTGTGCCAGGAGGGGGCGCAGGTGTTCGGAAAGCGGACGTTCGGGCCGGAGGAGCTGTTCGATCTGGGGGTGGATCTGGCGGCTGCGGTCGCGGTATTGACAGCAGCGCGGTGGCGGGCGGGGCGGGTCGCGGAGCGGCTTGCGGAGCGGCGGGGAGAGGGTTAATAGCGATTCATGTCATCGGTGTGCGCACATATCCATGAAGCCGGCGGGCTGCTCACCAGACGGGAGCAGCGCAGGGCGGTGTGTGCGCGAAGCCTGTGTGCGCGAAGCAGCAGAGCGCTCCCTCTGAGCGGATGTATGCTGAGTGAATGTATGCTGAGTGAACGTCGAAGCGAGCGTCTGATCGGTCGGATCAGCGTCGGAGGTCTCATGCGGTGACGCCGGTTCTATCGGCCCGCATCCGGAACCCCGGCGCTCTACAGGTGCCGGGGTTCTGTTTTTCGGGGTCTGCAGCTGCGCGGGGAGCCGGGCGGCAGGGGAAGTATTTGTGTCGGAATTTGTGAGACAATCGAGCAGGTACCTTTCTCTTTTTGAAAAAACAGCCTTGACGGCCTCCCATCGGCAGAGTATCTTGATGTGGTCATGCTTCTATAGGCGAATGGTTAAGCCGCTTGACTTTCAATCAGGAGATTACGGGTTCAAGCCCCGTTAGAAGTATTCTATGGTTCTCGTAGACAAAAGGACAAGTCGCCGGATTGTTAAATCCGGAAGTGTCAGTTCGAATCTGATCGGGAACCTTCTATCGTGCAAGTTCAGACCCCGCTGAGAGTACGCGCGACAGCGTCCGCGCAGATCGGCGCCGGGATAGCAGCAGCGCCATGCGCCCGGTCGATCTCCCTGACGTCCTCGCTGCCCGTCGCGGGGATCGGGAGGCCTTCACGCGGCTGCACCGGAGCCACCACCCGATGGTGCATGCGGTGCTGCTGGCGCGGCTGCCCCCGCAGGAGGCGGAGGAGCTGGTGCAGGAGGTCTTTCTGAGCGCCTGGCTGCGGCTGCCGGAATTGCTGGAGCCGCAGGCGTTCCCGGGCTGGCTGTGCAGCATCGCGCGGAACCGGGCGATGGATCGGCTGCGGGGGCGGCGCGGGGAGGTAACCGCTGAGCGGGTCGGGGCAGAGGCCGGGGAGGGGGTCGGGGTGCCGGGCGATCCGGTGGCGCTCGCGGAGATCCTGGGCGCGATCCGGGCGCTTCCGGAGGCGTACCGGGAGACGCTGCTGCTGCGGCTGGTCGGGGGCTGGACGGGGCCGGAGATCGCGGAGCGCACGGGGATGACTGAGGGGTCGGTGCGGGTGAACCTGCACCGGGGTATGGCGCTGCTGCGGGAGCGGCTGGGAGGCTGGGCATGAGCCACGGGGACGACTGGCTCTGGGACGGGTCGGGGGCGCCCGATCCGGAGGAGGCGCGGCTGGCGGGGGCGCTCGGGGCGCTCCGGCGGGATCGCGCGCTGCCGCCGCTGCCCCCGCGACCGGAGCCGCGACCGGAGCCGGGACCGGAGCCGCGACCGGAGCCGCGACCG
>JBEIQZ010000582.1:0-3810 GCA_040376255.1 Alphaproteobacteria bacterium | reverse complement strand
CCGGCGGGCGCGGCGGGCGCGGCGCCGTCGGCGGGGGACGGGCAGCCCACCGGGCCGGATCCGGCGGCGGCGGGCGCGCCGGGCGGCGATCCGGGCGGGGGCATGCCGACGCAGGGGCTCCCCTACGCCGATGCCGGCGGCGAGAAGTTCACCGTCAGCGGGGAGGTGACCGCGCTCATCGCCGGGGTGGTGCGGATCGATGTCTGCGAGCCGGACAGCGCCGCGCCGGGCGGGCAGCGGCTGATCGGGACGATCCAGCTCGCCGCGACCGGGCCGTTCTCGCTGGAGGTGCCGGTGACCGTCAAGGAATTGCGGCTCCAGGCGTTCCAGGACCCGGGCAACGACGGGCCGAGCGAGTCCGATCCCTACGCCGAGGCGACCCTCGCGCTGTCGGGGTCAGCGCCCGCGCCGGGGTCGCTGGCCCTGGAGGCCGGGGCGCGCGGGCGGGCGGCGGCGGGGGGCGACCCGAACGCCAGCGGGGCGGCGCCGCCGGGCGGGCCTGCCGGGGAGATGCCCTATGCCGGCGCGACCGGCGAGAAGGTGGCGGTCACCGGGACGGTGGCGGTGGCGTCGGCGGGGGCGGTGCGGATCGATGTCTGCGAGAGCGATCCGGGGTCGCCGGGCGGGCTGAAGCGCGTGGGGGCGGTGCAGCTGAGCGGCGCGGGGCCGTTCTCGTTCGAGGTGCCGGTGACGGTCAAGGAGCTGTGGCTGCAGGCGTTCCAGGATCCCGGCAGCGACGGCCCCAGCGAGTCCGACCCCTACGCTGAGGCGCGGCTGGTGCTCAGCGGGACCGCCCCCGCGCCCCAGACGCTCACCCTGGAGGTCGGGCAGCGCGGGCGGGCCGGGGGGCCGCAGCCGGGGGGGGACGCGGGCGCGCAGGCGGGCGGGGCTGCAGGTACACCGCCTGCAGCGCCGGGCGGGGAGGGGTTGAGCTTCCCCGCCGGGCCGAAGGTGGCGATAGCGGGGCGGATCGAGGGCGCGCCGCCTGGGAAGCTGATCATGGACGTGTTCAAGGCCGACGGGGAGGGCGGCGGGGCGCGGAGCTTCGTCGGGAAGGTGGTGCTGGAGGGTGCAGACTTCCGCATCGAGGTTCCGGCGGGCTACGGGAACCTGGAGCTTGAGGTCTACGTCGATCTCGGCAGCGCCGGGCGCAGCGCCGAGGACGTCGTCGTCATCTATGACGGGAACCCGCTGGCGGTGGGAAAGAGCGATCTGGACGGGCTGACGATCCGGTTCCCGTGATAGACCCTGCGGTGAGCAATCTGGCACAAGAGGAGGAGCGATGGCCGAAGAGTACGCGATGGTGTGGGGCGCTGAGGCGACCAGCAACGACAAGATGATCGCTGCCGCAGCGCACCTGATCCCGCTGTTCATCCCGCTGCTCGGGATCATCGGCCCGATCGCGCTCTATGTGCTGATGGACGGCAAGTCCAAGTTCATCAAGTACCATGCAGCTCAGGCGCTCGCCTGGCAGGGGGCGGTGTGGCTGATCACCGCCGTCATCGCCCCCATCGTCGTCGCGGTGACCTGCGGCTTCGGGGCGCTGCTGTTCTTCGCCTTCCCGCTGCTGCTCATCCCCAACGTCTACGGCGCCTACCTGGCGATGAACGGCCAGTGGCAGGGCTTCCCGGCGGTGGAGAAGTTCGGGAGATGAGCGACAATCAAGGACGGCGATAGCGCCGGTGGTGAGGTAGAATGCGGCTCTCAGCGTGGATACTTGCCCTGCGGCTCCCGATCCTGGCGTCCCTGTCGGCGTGTACCGAGTACGGCCTGGACAAGGATCACGGGGTGGTCGGCGGGGAGCCGGACATCGAGGTGACCCCTGCGGCGCTCGCGCTCCACACCCTGCCGGGGTGCGACGACGCCGCGAACGTCACCATCACCAACCGGGGCGTCGAGGTGCTGACGGTCAGCTCGGTGGAGCTTGACGGCGATCCCGGGCTGACCGCCGATCCGCTCTCCATCGCCATCGCCCCCGGCGACCGCGAGCGGGTGCTGGTGACCTTCGCCCCCGGGGATCTCGGCGACTACGCCGCCACCCTCACCGTCTCCTCCGACGACCCCGACCATCCGGCGGTCGAGGTGCCGATCACCGGCGACACCCCGCTGACGGTGGATCAGACCGACCGGTTCGTGCAGGCGCAGTCGGACATCGATGTGCTGTGGGTGATCGATAACAGCTCCTCGATGGCGCAGGAGCAGGCGCGCGTCTCGACGGCGATCAACTCCTTCTTCCAATATTTTTCCACCCTGTCGCTCGACTACCACATGGGGGTCATCACCACCGACGTGGTGAACCCGCTGATGGCCGGGCGCCTCCAGGGATCGCCGACCTTCATCACCACCGCCACCGTCGACCCCGCCGCCGAATTGGCGGAGGCGATCAACGTCGGCGAGGAGGACATGGGCGACGAGTCCGGGCTGTACGCCGCCGAATTGGGGCTGAGCGAGCCGGTGCTGTCCACTGAGAACGCCGGGTTCTACCGTCCCGACGCCCACCTCGCCGTCATCTTCCTCACCGATGAGCCAGAGCAGTCCGGTATCCCCGACACCCACTTCAGTGAGTTCTTCACCCTGCTCAAGCCCGACCCGGGCAAGCTCCACCTCTCCGCCATCGCCGGAGATCCCGCCACCGGCTGCGCCGCGACCTGCGACGGCATCGAGAACACCGCCACCCCCGGCGACGCCTACTACAACGTCGTCACCGCCTTCGGGGGCGTGTTCTACAGCATCTGCAACTGCGACATCGCCCCCGGCCTCGACCGGATCGGCGCCCTCAGCACCGCCTGGCTCACCACCTTCGCCCTCTCCGCCCAGCCCGCCGATCCTTCCCGGATCGCGGTGACGGTCGATGGCCTGCCGGACAACGCGTGGTACTACGACGGCGACCGCAACAGCGTGGTCTTCACCACCCCGCCGGTCGAGGGCGCCCCGGTCTCGATCTCGTACCCGGTCGAGACGACCTGCGATTGAGAGGGAGGATCATCCAGCTCCACGATGGCACCGAGGATGCGGAGCGTGGTGGCGTGCAGCTCCGCCCGGTCGTCGGGAACCGCGATCTCGCAGACCTTCCCCTCCAGCATATCATCCGTGATGGTCTTGGCTGCCTTCAGGCCCATCCCGATGCTGAGGCATCCCCTCATTTCTCCGGGGCAACCGTCCGGTAAAGGGCCGTTCCAGGGCTGGCGGGATGGGAGAGAGGAGGTGAAGAGGGGAGATGGAACGCATCCGCGCCTTCTTCTTCTCCCCTGAGCATGTTCACAGTCTCCTCGATCCTCTCTTCGGCGACACGATGCATGCCAAGCGCATCCGTTCCTTGTCGGATGGAACCTTGGGTGTTCTCTACGCCGCAGAGGTCGGCGTCGCCGCCATCGGCAGAGGTCTGGCCGTCGCCCGCCACTTGGACGTCAAGCATTCCATCAAGCAAGTGGATCGACTTCTCTCCAACAAAGCGCTCTCTCCTTGCGAAGTATCCGGCATTTGGGCGGCCCATTGTGTTGGTGATCAAAAAGAAATCGTTATCAACTTGGACTGGACAGATTTCGAAGCAGATGACCATGTGACGCTCGTCGCAGCGACGCAGACAGGTCAGGGGCGTGCACAAGCACTTTTATGGAAGACATATAAAAGTCAGAATTAAAGTCAAACCAGAATAAGCATCAAAAAGAATTATTGACAAAACTTCAAAAGATGATTCCCAAAGAAGTCAAAGCCACAATTGTAGCAGATCGAGGCTTTGGATCAATAGAAACCTATCAAACACTGATTGATTTAAAGTTTGAATATATTATTCGCTTCAAACAAAATATT
>JBEIQZ010000873.1:0-1478 GCA_040376255.1 Alphaproteobacteria bacterium | reverse complement strand
GCCGGAGCCGGTCAGCCCCGGCGCGCGCGCCCCCGATCCGCCCGCCGGCCTCTCCGGGCTGGCCGGGCTGGAGGAGGCGACCCCCGCCGACCTGTCCTTCCTCGCCAACCGCCGCTACCTCGGCCACCTGCGGTGGAGCCGCGCCGGGGCGGTGCTGGTCGGGCCGCAGGATCCCCACAACGGGCAGAGCGTCCTGATCCGCTGCGCCGACCCCTACGCCGCCTTCGCCCGCGCCCTCGCGCTGTTCCACCCGCGCCCGGTGATGCCCCCCGGCGTCCACCCGCAGGCGGTCGTCGAGGGCTGCGCGGACGGCGCGACCGTCATGGCCTTCGCCTACGTCGGCCCCGGCGCCACCGTCGGCCCCGGCACCGTCCTCCAGCCCTTCACCTGCGTCGGCGCAGGCGCCACTGTCGGGCGCGACTGTTTGCTGATGGCCGGGGCGGTCGTCATGGACGGCTGCGTGATCGGGGATCGCTGCGTCCTCAACCCCGGCGCGGTCGTCGGCGGCGAGGGCTTCGGCTTCGCCCCCACCCCGGCCGGCCTGCTGAAGATCCCCCAGACCGGGCGGGCCGTGATCGGGGCCGACGTCGAGATCGGCGCCAACTCCTGCGTCGACCGCGCCGCGATGGGCGACACCGTCGTGGAGGACGGCGCCAAGCTCGACAACTTCGTCCAGGTCGGCCACGCCGCCCGCATCGGCGCCCACGCCACCCTCGTCGCCTACGCCGCCGTCTCCGGCTCCTCCCGCGTCGGCCCCGGCTCGGTGCTCGCCGCCCGCACCCTCGTCCTCGGCCACCTCGACGTCGGCGCCGGGACCCGCGTCGGCGCCTGCTCCATGCTCCATGAGTCCACCCGCCCCGGCGAGCAGCGCACCGGTATCCCCGCCCGCCCCCACGCCGACTGGCTCCGCCAGACCGCCGCCGCCCCCCAGCTCCCCGACCTCCTGGATCGCATGCGCCGCCTCGAACAGGAGCTCCAGCAGCTCCGCGACGCCCTCGCCCTCCCCCACCCCTGATCCTCAGGCCTCCGCCCCCCCTTCAGGACACCCATGAACATCCAGGAGATCCTCGCCCTCCTCCCCCACCGCTTCCCGATGCTCATGCTCGACCGCGTGCTGGAGTGCACCCCCGGCGAGCGCGTCGTCGCCCTGAAAAACGTCAGCATCAACGAACCCCAGTTCCAGGGCCACTTCCCCGACCAGCCCATCCTCCCCGGCGTCCTCATCGTCGAGGCCATCGCCCAGGCCGCCGGGATCATCGCCATCACCGCCCACCCCGACTACCGCCGCAAGCTCGTCTACCTCGCCGGCCTCGACGGCTTCCGCTTCCGCCGCCCCGTCATGCCCGGCGACCAGATGCGCATCACCGTCACAAAGCAGGCGGCAAAACGCGCGATCTGGAAGTTCTCGGCGACGGTCACCGTCGACAGCCACCTCGTCTGCGAGGGAGATTTATTAGCGACGGTAGCCGACCCGCCCG
>JBEIQZ010000583.1:0-3799 GCA_040376255.1 Alphaproteobacteria bacterium | reverse complement strand
GGTAGCTGGCATCGACGCCGAGCCGCATCTCCATGTAGCGGAAGAACCGGATGTCAAAGCGCATCCCCACGCCCGACTCCAGCGCCTCCGACTCCATGACCGGCTGATCCTCGGTCACCCCCAGCACCCCCGGCAGGTAGCTGCCGCTGGGGATCGAGGCCCAGGAGCGGTAGCCGAGGCCCCAGTGCAGATCCACCCCGAAGCGCCCGCCGCCCTCGCTCTCGCGGGTGCTGAACTGGCCGCCGAACTGGAGCGCCACCGACGAACCCATGTCGATCGGCACGCAGTCGCCGTCCGCCTTCAGCGGATCCTCCGCCTTGACGCAATTGTCCGCCCCCTCCGCGCTCAGCGTCGGCTGGCCGTCCTGGGTCGTGCGGATGCGGCTGTACTGCCCCTCGTTCTGGTAGGTGAACGAGAAGTACGGCTCAGCGGCCCCGTAGGTCTTCGAAAACGCCGTGTGCAGCCGGAACGCCGTCCCGCCCGGACCCGCGCCGCTCTTCAGCGATCCCGCAGGCGTCGTCCACCGGTCGGTCTTGTCCGCCAGCCGGAACCCCAGCTCCATCAGCCAGGTCGCCCGGTTGTTGCGCGCGGTGAACAGCTCAGAGAACGGCGTCCCCTTCACCACGATCCAGCTCCCGCCCAGCCCCGCCCCGCTGTAGCCGAGGACGCTGCTCCCCTCCTGCGTCACCCCCTGGTAGGTGCCGGTGCCGCTCGACGGATCGAGCAGCATCTCGCCGCTGTCCGTGTACTTCACCGAGGAGGCGACAAGGTGCGGCACCTCCAGCCCCACCGTCACCCCATGATACGGGCTGAAGTAGAACCCGTACTGCATCCGATGATCCGTGATCTTCCGATCCCCGACGTCGAACTCGCACGGATCGTCCGCCTCCCCCGTACACCCGTAAGGCGCGCGCTCCAACAGCCCGCCAGCGAGCTGATCAAACGTGTATCGGATCTCCACATCCCCCCTCAAAAAAGGAGGAATCTCAGTGACCGTCGCGGCCATCACAGACGGAGCCATCAGCACATAGAGCAGCATCCGGCCAGCCTACGCGATTCCCCCCTGAGCGTCAATATTGATTGCGGAGGGAAAGGTTCCCCCTGCATCGGACAGGCCGCGATAGATCCAGCCCTGGAGGCTCCGTGAGACAGACTGCCCCGCTTCCGGACAGGGACCATGTACAGACCGTCCTGGAGCGGCTGGCCGTGTGGCTGCCTGCGCCGCGCTGCGAGCTCGACCACAAGAACCCCTTCGAGCTGCTGATCGCCACTGAGCTGTCCGCCCAATGCACCGACGCGCGGGTGAACCAGGTGACCCCGGCATTGTTCGCGCGCTACCCGGACGCGGCGGCGCTGGCGGGGGCCGATCCGGCGGCGGTGGAGGACATCCTGCACCCGCTGGGGTTCTTCCGGGTCAAGGCGCGGAACGCCATCGGGACGGCGAGGCTGCTGGTGCGGGATCACGGCGGGGAGGTGCCGCAGGATCTCGACGCGCTGATCAGGCTGCCGGGCGTGGCGCGGAAGACGGCGAACGTGGTGATGGGGACGGCCTTCGGCGTCGCCACCGGCCTCACCATCGACACCCACGCCTTCCGCCTGAGCCTGCGCCTCGGCTGGCACCGGCAGCGCGACCCGGTGAAGGTGGAGCGCGTCCTGATGGCGGTGATGCCGCAGGCGGGCTGGATCGACGACAGCCACCGGCTGGTCCTGTTCGGGCGGCACCGGTGCACGGCGCGGTCGCCGGAGTGCGCGGGGTGTCCGCTCAGGGATCTCTGCCCGGTGGGGCGGGGCGGGATCGACCCGCACGGGGCGCAGGGGGAGTGATCAGGGCGCTGTCCTGACCAGCGTGATCGCCTTCTCCGGGCAGACGCCGACGCAAAGCCCGCAGGCGCGGCAGGCCCCGGCGTTGACGGCGTAGGCGGTCTTTCCGCCGTGGACCAGCACCTTCAGTTTTGCGCCCCAGCCGAGCGGCGCCCAGTCCTCGGCGCGGATCTTCTGCACCTCGAAGACATCATAGGGGCAGACGACGACGCAGACGTCCTTTGCCTCGCAGCGGGCGTGGTCGATGACGGGCTGCCACTTCCCCGGGGGGGCCTGGCACTGCTCGCCGGGGCGGGCGGGGTCGGCGGCGGCGCGGCGGGAGAGCTCGGGGTTCTTCTTCATGGCTACCAGCCCAGTCCGGCGAGGCGGCGGGCGCTGAGGATGGCGAGGGCCTCGGCGTGCTCGGCCTGGACGCGGTCGGCGCGGGCGAGGAGGAGGTCATCCTGGAGGCGGAGCAATTCCAGGGCGTTGGAGAGTCCGGCCTGCTGGCGGGCCTGGCCGATGGCGAGGGACTCGGCGGCGAGGGCCTCGCGGGCGCGGGCGGCGTCGACCTGGACGCGGGCGGCGTCGGCCCGGGCGCGGGCCTCGGTGAGGCCGAGATCGAGGTCGAGCTTGAGGTTCTCGTAGCTGACCTCGGCGATGCGGCGCTCCAGATCGGCCTCGCGGGCGCGGAGGAAGGGGTTGACGACGCCGTCGAGCGTCCAGCTTAGGCCGACGTTGAGCGACCACACGCCGGTGGCGGCCCCGGCGGCGGTGGTGCTGCCGGAGGAGACGTTGAGGAAGCCGGCGGGGAAGATCGCGGCGACGCGCTCCTGCTGGCCGGAGCGCGCGGCGCGCACCTCGGCGGCGGCGCTGTCGAGCCAGGGAGAGCGGCGCTCATCGCCGGGGAAGGCCGGGAGCCCGGGCGGGGTGAGATCGCCGGGATCGGCCTGGAGGGCGCGCTGGAGGCGGGCGCGGGCGATGCGGAGGCCGGACTCGGCCTGGGCGACGGCGGCCTGGGCGCGGAGCCGCTCCAATTCGGCGGCGCGGGCGGCGAGGTCGCTCTCCAGCCCGGCCTTCAGGCGGGCCTGCGTGACCTCGGCGATGCCGGCGGCGGAGGTGAGGTCGGCGCGGGCGGCGTCGAGGTAGCCCTGGGCGGCGATGGCGTCATAGTAGAGCAGCGCGGCGGCGTACTGGGCGTCGAGCGTCGCGGCCTCAGCCTGCGCGACCGCCGAGTCCCGCTGCGCGCCCTGCTGCGCCGCGTTGAACCATGCGGCGGGGTCGAGCGCGCCGAGCGACACCTGCCAGGAGAGGCCGCCCGTCCACACCCCGGCCTGCAGGCGGCGGCTGTAGCTGGCCGAGGGGCTGAGGCCCAGCCCGGCCCACGCCTCGGTGGCGGCGAGGGCGGCGATGCGCTCGTTGCTGGCGGCGATGACAGCGGCAGGGTCGATCGTGGCAGCGCGCTGGACGGCCTCTTCGAGGGTCATCGCGGAGGCAGGGGCGGACCATCCGGACAGGAGCGGCAGGAGCGGGAGCAGCATCAGACCCTCATCGGGAGTCGCAGGGAGAACACAGCGGCGCAGGCACCGTCGATAGCGGTCACTTAACCGACACAGACCGCCCCGCCCGCACTACTTGACGCGCTCCGCGCGCACATCGCCCGGATCCTTTACCGGGTGCGACCGCGCCCAGGCGACAGCAGCCTCGAAGTCGCTCTGCTCCAGGGTCACGAGGTCGCGCGGTTCGGCGCCGAGGTGCTTCTCCCACTGCTCGGTGATGTAGGAGTTGCTGGCGACGGTGTAGCGCGCCTCCACATCGAGCGGCTTACCGCCCACCCAGGCTGCCGTGACCTCCGGCGCGCCGTTGACGAGCCGCCAGGTGTAGCGCGCCCCGGAGATCGACAGGAAGCCGCGCTTCTCGAACGCCTCCGCCGCCGCGTTGCCCTCGATGATGCCGCGCACCTCCTTGCCGCTCAGGGTGAAGGTGGTGATGCGGTTGC
>JBEIQZ010000936.1:0-1218 GCA_040376255.1 Alphaproteobacteria bacterium | reverse complement strand
CCCCACCGACACCGGGAATCTGCCGAGACCCCGATCCATGAACCCCGCCCGCAACTGCCGCAGCAGCGACACCATCGCCGCGCCGCTCACCGTGTCCGCCTCGTCCAACAGCAGCACCACCGGGACCGGACACCCCTGGCACCACGCCTCCAGCCATTGCCGCAGCCTCGCCCCGACCTCCAGCCCCAGGAACGACGCGCGGGGGGGAGGGCGCTGCTCTGTCGGCAACCGCCGGGCCGCCGTTTCGAGCGCTTCCAGCCACAGGGGCTCGGCGTCCGCTACAGCGGTCATGCCCTGACACACCTCCAGTGTGGCCCAGACGGCGGCGTATCCGCGCGCGCAGAGGTCGGCGGCGGCGGCGCGCATGGCGGTGGTCTTGCCCGTCTGCCGCGCCGCGTGCAGGACGAAGTAGAGCTCCCGGTCGATCATGTCTGCCAGAGCCGGCACGCGCCGTACAGCGGGCAACATGTAATGGTCAGCGGAATTACATGGCCCGGTTGTGTTGAAGAAGCGCGGCATCCCGCCCATTAACACGGACGGATCAGGCCCGCGCCTGCAGCACCCCCATCCCCAGCCCCGTGTGTCCGCCGATCCCGGCCAGCTCCGCGAGCGCCAGCCACCACGCCTGCGCGCGGTCGGGGTACACCCGCCACGTCCCGGTCACGCCCGCGACCGGGTGGCTGCTCTGTTGGCGGCTGCTCCACCGGCTCTGATCCTGCCACCGCTGCGTTACGCACTCCCCCGCAAGATCAGACTGCGCCTGCGGTCCCCGCAGCCCCACCGCGCGCCCGCGCGTGAACGCCGCATGCATCAGATCCTCCGGGGTCAGCGCCTGCAGCACCCGGCTCTCCGCGCCCGGCCCGCTCCGCCGCTTGATCGCCGCCGGGGTCTGGAGCGACACGGTGGCCTCCCCGGTCAGCGCCGCCGCGCGCCGCTCCAGGTGATCAGGCGGGAGCCGCCAGCACCGCTCCTCTACCGTCCGGTGCGGCGCCCGACCGCTCCCCAGCCCGAGCGCCAGCCCCGCCCGCAACCCGTCCAGCAGCTGCCCCGGATCGCCGGACAGCACCGTCACCCGCAACGTCCAGCGCTCCCCCGCCTCCAGCGCCCGCCCGTCCAGCTCCGAGCTGTCCACCCGGAAGCCGCCGCCCTCAAACACCTCCCCGAAGGCGCAGCCCGGCTCGCCGCTGGTCGGCCCGCCGCTGGTCGGCCCGCCGCTGG
>JBEIQZ010000859.1:0-1553 GCA_040376255.1 Alphaproteobacteria bacterium | reverse complement strand
TCTGGCTCCGGCTCCTGCTCCTACACCCGCCCAGCTGCGCGGGCGACGAGCCATGCGACGCCCGCGCAGACGCAGGCATCACAGGCGAACGCCGCCCAGACACCCGGCACGCCCCACCCGAGGTGGAGCAGCAGGGTGGAGGCGCCGAGCATCGTCGCGGAGCCCAGCAGCTCCGTGACGGCCAGCGCCCGCTCGTTCTGGGTGGCCCGCAGGTACGCGCCACCCAGCATGGATGCGACCTCTGCGGGCATCCCCACCACGAGGACGAGCACCGCCGCCCCGACGTCAGCCATGCCGACCCCCGGCGCCAGCAGCTCCCAGGACGCCGCCGGGATGATCCCGTAGACGACCGAGAACACCGCGCCCCAGAGGAGCATGGTGCGCCCCGTGAGGCGCATGCCGCCGAGCCCTGCGCCGGAGCCGATCATCGCCGCGATCTCCGAGCGCGCGCCCCCGGCGATGCCACCGAGCGCCTTGTAGTGAAGGTTCGACACCTTCACCAGCGCCGTGTGCAGCACCAGGCCGCTGACGCCGCAGGCCGCGTCGATGCTGGCGACGCAGGTGGCGTAGAGAACATTCCGAGTGGCCTCCGTCCCTGCGGACACGATCCCGAAGCGCACCTGCGCGACGAGGTCAACCCACACCACAGCCCGCAGCCGGACGTCCCCCCGATACTCCCATCCCTGGGAGACCTGGATCGCCGTCTCGACGCTCTGGGAGACGCAATGCGCCGCCAGCACGCCGAGCAGGCCGAGCTGCGGGATGAATACCCAGCCCAGCAGGAGCTGGAGCGCCTTGCTGGCCGCCCCGCCCGCTGCCGACCGCCCACCGAACCCGCGCCCCAGCAGCGCGGCACGGACGCCATCGGCTGCCGTACCGATGGCGTCTCCGATGAGCATCACGGCGAAGAACTCCGCCGAGCTCAACTCGTTGGCGACGCTGGCCGCCACGAGCCCCCCAATCCCGCCCATCGCCGCGATGACCGCCACACCGGCGACCAGCATCGTCAGGCTGATCACCAGCCCGACGAGCACGACCTGCCCGGTGAGCCGGGAGACCGCCTCTGGATCCCCCCGACCCCGCGCGGAGGCGAGCGGCGCGGTTCCGGCGTCGATGACCGACTCCGTCACCGCCATCAGGACGGCGCGCCATGACGACGCGACCGTCCATATCGCGATACCCTCGCCGCCCGCGAACGCGGCGACGAGGATACCGTTGCTGATCCCCATCACGGTGTGGACCACGCCACGCGCCGCGAAGGGGACCGATTCTCCAAACCTCATAGAGACTCCTGACGGATGTGAAATAAACATGCCGTCGTATCTCTTATGCCAGGAACCGCCTACGGTTTCCTGGGGCAAGCGTCAGGTGCGGAGGCGCGGCGGGCGGCGGTCGGCGCCCAGGATGGAGTGTTCCCACCGCGCCCGCATCTGGGCGATCTTCTCGACCGGGACGCCGTGGACACACCGGGCCGCCAGGGCAGCGTCGTCGAGGCCCGCATCGAACATGTCGATGATGATCGGATGGCGGTAGCGACCCCGGCGGGGGATGAG
>JBEIQZ010000960.1:0-1072 GCA_040376255.1 Alphaproteobacteria bacterium | reverse complement strand
TTTTGTAAGACAGCACCGTCTCGCCGTCGGCGTCGGTGACGCGCAGCTCGTTGCCGCTGGCGTCGATGGCATCCCAGAATTCGCTGAGGGCGGAGGGGATGACGATCTGCACATCGGAGGCGGTCGCGGATGCCGTCGCGTCGATGCTGATCGAGCGGCGGAACTGTGGCACAAGGCTGCCGACCCGGAGCCAGCTCATGACGACACCTCGCTCAAGAAGAGGAACTGGGCGGCGCCCACGATGGCGGGCATCCCGCTGGAAGACATCGCCTCCGGCCGCACACCCACCGCACAGAGCGGCGCCTGGAGCAGCGACACGCCCGACGGGCTGACCCCCCGGATCTCATCGCGGATCGAGGTGAGCAGGTTGAGGCAGGCGGTCTCACGCGCCGCCGCGCTGCTGTCGGTGGCTGCGGCTACGGCTACGATGTCCAGCACCAGGCGGGTCTGGTAGCTGGTCAGATCCGGCCCGAATTCATCCCCGATCTCCCCGACCGCCACCCAGATCACCGGCGGCGAGGGCCCCTCGGTCAGCGTCGCGGGGCGCCCGATCACCACCTTCTCGGTCATGCCGGAGATCGTCTGCAGGGCGCTGACAACGGCATCGCGGATCGTCTGCTCCAAACTCATCAGGCCACCCCATCAACGACGATGCGCTGAAGCCGCTCGATGAGCCGGGGCTGTACCGCCTCAATGGCGGGGCGCAGGTAGGGGCGGGCGGGGATGGTGACAGAAGTCTTCAACGCGAACCAGATCCGGCCCTCTGCGTCGGCGAGAAGGCCGCCGGTGCCGCGCGGGATGAAGTGCAGGCCGCTCTGGCGTCCGCCCCGCGCCACCCCTGCGCCGGTGAGGGCGGGACCGACGGGGATCTTCAGGAAGCGTCCGCTCTTGGGCCGGATCGTGCCGCCCTCTTCGTGGATGCGGGCGTAGGGGACTGCGCCGCCATCGGGAGGACCGGCCCGGAGTATGATGGAAAGATTTCCACCCTCACCATCCTCGACAGTCCCGGCGATGCTCGCGCGCAGGCGGCCGGTGCGGACGGAGAGGACGGTGGTAGCGTTCTGCTTCGCCT
>JBEIQZ010000356.1:0-6617 GCA_040376255.1 Alphaproteobacteria bacterium | reverse complement strand
GTCGCGGCGGCGCCGATCCCGGCTGAGGGCTTCCGCTCCCAGCGCGGGCGGCTCCCCGCCCCGATCCGCGCGCAGGTCATCCGGGGCTTCGGCACCTACACCGACGCGACCGGCGAGGCCCGCCAGAACCTCGGCGTCGATTTTCTCACCGCGATGAACACCCCGTTCATCGCCGTCGCCGACGGGACGGTGACCCGCGCCCGGTACGAGCGGGCCTACGGCTTCACCGTCGTCGTCGAGCACGGCAGCTACTCCACCGTCTACACCCACCTCAGCAGCACCAGGGTCGCCTCCGGCCAGCCGGTGCGCGGCGGGGACGTCCTGGGGCTGGCCGGGAACTCCGGGCTGATCGACGATCAGAACGCCTACCTCCACTTCGAGGTGCGCTACAACAACACCCCGCAGGACCCCGCCGAGTGGCTCGCCCCTGGCGCCATCCAGTGCCACACCGACGCGGTGAACTGCCCGTGACCGGCCGGATGAGCCAGCGGGCGGCGCTGCTGCTGGCCTTCGGGCTGGGCTGGTGGGCCGGGAGCGCCCGCGTGCAGGCCGGGGCGCCGGACCCCGCCGACCCCTACCGGGGGCTCGATCTCTACGCCCGCGCGCTGTTCACGCTCCAGTCCCGCTACGTCGAGCCGATCCCGATGCAAACATGGATCTACCGGTCGCTCCAGGGGATGGCGGCGGGGGTCGATCCGTGGACCGCCTTCTACCCGCCCGATGTCTGGGCGCAGCTCCAGACCGACGGCGAGGGCCGGTTCATCGGGCTGGGGGCGGCGCTGGAGGGCGCGGTGATCCGCCAGATCGTGCCGGAGAGCCCGGCGGCGCGGGCCGGGCTGCAGCCGGGCATGACGATCCTCGCCGTCGGCGGCGTCCCGGTCGATCCCGCCGATCCGGGCTGGACGGCGCGGCTCCAGGGAGAGCCGGGGACGCTGCTGCGGCTCACGGTCGGGGCGGCGGGCGGGGTGCGGGAGGTGGCGGCGGTGCTGGATCGCCTGCCGGTGACCGAGGTGCGCGCGGAGGAGCCGTCCGACGGGGTGTACCTGCTCACAATCGGGACGTTCCGCGCCGGGACGGCGGCGGAGGCGGCGCGGCTGCTGCTGTTCGAGCCGGGGCGGGAGCCCAGGTACGTCATCCTCGATCTGCGCGGCAACCGGGGCGGGCTGCTGGAGGAGGCGGCGGGCGTGGCCGATCTGTTCCTGGCCAACGGGCGGATCGTGCAGATGGAGGGCAGAATCGCCCCCGTACAGACCTGGGAGGCGCAACCCTCCCCCACCGACTGCACCGCCCCGCTCATCGTCCTGATCGACGGCGACAGCGCGAGCGCCGCCGAGATCGTCGCGGGCGCGCTCCAGCACCACCGCCGCGCCCTGCTCTACGGCCAGCCGAGCTACGGCAAGGGCACCGTCCAGACCGTCGAGCGCTTCGAGGACGGCTCCGCGCTGAAGTACACCGTCGCGCGCTACCTGCTCCCCGGCGGCCAGCCGCTCCCGGCGGGCGGCCTCACCCCCGACAAGCCCGTCGATGGCGACGCGCTCACGGCGGCGCTGGCGCGGGCGCGCATCATCCCGCTCTGACCCCGGCTACTTGAGCCGGACGATCATCCGGTAATCGTAGAACTTCGCCCGCTGCGAGGCCATCATCACCGTCGTCAGCAATTCGTACGGAACGTCCTTGTCCGCCACGATCATCACGCGGTGATCGAAGGGCGGGCCGCCGCGCTGCTCGATCAGCTCAAGCTGCCCCGCGCGCTTGTTGAGCGCCTCGTTGAGCGGGTTGAGGGCGTTCTTGGGATCGGCGGAGACCACCTGCCAGTTCCGCAATTCCACCGCCGGCTTCTGATCCACCATGATCTCGGCCTTGGTGATGAAGATGCTGGTGGTGGCCTCGATCTCGGTCTTGATCGAGCTGAGGGGGGGCTGCAGCTCCGGCGAGAGCGGGACGTTCTCGGAGGCGGAGGCGTACTGCTTGATGAGGAAGACGAGGATGATGGTCATCATGTCCATCATCGCCGTGAGGTTCAGCCCCTCGATGGCGTCGCCGTGCTTCTTCCGCCGCTTGCGGAAGAAGAAGGCGTCGTCGTCATCGTAGTTCTCGGTCTCTGGAGGCGCGCCGCTCATCCAAACTCCTGCTTATTTAACCGCGACCCCGAGGGTGACCCCCGGAAAAAGATCGCCCTGGCTGTCTGAGCGCATCGCGTCCATCGTGTTGATGATCGCGCTGTAGGGGATGGGCTTGTCCGCGATCAGCATGACGTTGTCAGCCAGATCGGGGTAGTTCGTGCGGTACTCGCGCATCTTGGCGGTGAGCGCTGCGTAAGGATACTCGCTCCCGGTCTTGTCCACCTGAGAGGCCGGGATCTTCTCCCGATCAGAGGACACGATGGCGATGGTCTTCTCTGCGACAGCGACCGTCAAAAACACCTTGGGTTTGTCCTCGCAGGGGGGGTTGGCGCATTGGCCGCCATCACCCCCCGGTGCCAGCACCGGCGCCTGCCGCATCTCCGCCATGTACGCCGTGACGGTGATGAGGAACATGATGAGGTTGACCATGATGTCCAGGTAAGGCACCAGGTTCAGCTCCTCTGAGCCGCCGCCACCGCCTGCCATGTTACCGCGCCCCCGGCGCGCCGTCCTGGCGGTTGCCCTTACGCCACTGGGCGTGCAGGTTGATGAAGTGGAACAGCGCGTGCTCCATCGCCTCCATCATCTTCACCGCCTGGTTGTTGATGGCGAGGTGGGCGGTGATGCAGAAGGTGGCGATCATCAGACCGAAGGCGGTGTTGTTCATCGCCTCGGAGATCTTCAGCGAGAGGATGTTACCGCGCTCCGCCGGGGGGGCGGTGGCGATGGCGGCGAAGGCGCCGATCAGGCCGAGGATGGTGCCGATCAGGCCGATCAGGGTGGCGATGTTGGCGATGGACCACAGCCAGCCGATGCGGTGCTGCACCTTCGGGCGGGCCTCCAGCATGGCCTCTTCGACGGCGATCATCGGGCTCTCGTAGCCGTTGCGGAGGAGCTTCAGCAGGCTGCGGGTGGCGATGGGCAGCGCCCGATCGTCGTTGCCGCAGGCCTTGGCGGCGGCGTCGAGGTTCCCCGCCTGGAGGAAGCGGGCGACGTTCGAGACGAACACCTTCTCGTTCGTCGGCAGAGAGACGAAGAGCTTGATCATGCGCTCCCCGATCACCGCGAAGGAGAACGCGAGGAAGGCCAGGTTCAGCAACATGAACGGGCCGCCATCTTTGAAGAACTTGATCAACTCATCCATTACAGGCTCCCTCTCCTCTGATGCTCTGGTTCTGATGTCCCCGACTCTACCCGATTACCGGCATCCAGACCACAAGAAGCGTATCACGCCTGCTGTCGGCTGCCTGCCTCCGTCGTGACCATTTCAGCGACGGTCTGATATCCGATGCCTTCCCCGGTTGTATTCCGCCACCATCGGCGATGTCAAGGAGATGTGAGTCATTCAGCGGGCGCCGCAGGCTGTGGCGCTCCGCTCAATTCTCCATCCCCCCCGCCGCGCGCTGCGGCTCCTCCACCTCGGCCACCAGATCGTAGGCGGCGGCCTTCACCACCTTGACCATGCGGATCTGACCGGCGCGCAGATCCTCAGGCGGGTTCTGGATGTACACCTGCCCGTCCACATCCGGCGCCTGGGAGCGCAGCCGCCCCCGCATCAGGTACTCGCTCTCCTCCGAGACGCCGTCCACCAGCAGCGGCAGCACCTTCCCCACCAGCGTCCGGTGCTGCTCCCGGCTGATCTTCTTCTGGAGGTTCATCAGCTTGCGCTGGCGCTCCTTCTTCACCTTCTCCAGCACCTGCCCCTCCAGCGTCGCCGCCGGGGTGCCGTCCTCCGGGTAGTAGGTGAACACGCCCAGCCGGTCGAAGCGCTGGGCCTCAGCGAACTTCATCAACTCGCTGAAGTCCTCCTCGGTCTCGCCGGGGAAGCCTACGATGAACGTCGTCCGCAGCGCCACATCCGGCACATAGTGGCGGATGCGCTCCAGGATCTTCTCCTGCCCCGCCCGCGTCACGCCCCGGCGCATCGCCTTCAGCATCGGGCCGCTGGCATGCTGGAGCGGGATGTCGAGGTAACGGCAGACCTTCTCCTCCTCGGCCATCGCCCGGAGCAGATCCTCCGGTACGCCGTGCGGGTACAGGTAATGCACCCGGATCCACCGCACCCCCTCCACCTTCGCCAGCGCCCGCACCAGCCCGCCGATGTTCGACCCGTCCGCCAGATCGCGCCCGTAGGCCGTCGAGTCCTGCGAGATCAGCGTCAGCTCCACCACCCCCGACGCCGCCAGCCGCTCTGCCTCCGTCACCAGCGAGGCCACCGTCCGCGAGCGCATCCGCCCGCGCAATTGCGGGATGATGCAGAACGCGCACTTGTGATCGCAGCCCTCAGAGATCTTCAGGTAGGCTGAGTGCGGCGCCCAGGAGTTCACGCGCGGCGCGGTGTCGTCGTGCAGGTAGATCGGCGTGTCCACATAGGACTTCTGCATCTGCTCTTCCCGGCCGAGCAGCACCGAGTCGATCCGGTGGTACTCGCCCGTGCCGAGGAAGTGATCGACCTCCGGCAATTCCTGCTCCAGATCCTTGCCGTAGCGCTGCACCATGCAGCCCGTTACGACCAGCTTCTGGCAGGTACCCGCCTGCTTGTACTTCGCCAATTCCAGCACCGTGTTGATCGACTCCTCAGTGGCCGGACGGATGAACGAGCAGGTGTTCACCACGATCACGTCCGCCTCCTCAGGCCCGTCCACCAGCGTGAACGCGCCCTGCTGGAGCTTCCCGACCATCACCTCAGAGTCCACCCGGTTCTTCGGGCAGCCCAGACTCACCAAGTGGACCCTTTGCGACACAGCCTCAACCCCCTGCTTTGATCACCTGAACCCCCGGCGGAGCGGTGAACACGAATTCCGCATCCGGAACCTCCGAGTCCAGCTTCACCGAGGTGAAATGCATCTCCGTCGTCGCGCCCATCGTGTCCACCAGCACCAGATCCTGCAGCAGATACTTCTGCTTCGTCAGCGTCAGGTCGAGCGCCTGGAACAGCCCCGCCTGCTTCGGGACCAGGTGGAGCGTGTGGGTGGTCGCCGCCTTCGCGTCCGGCAACGTCACGGTGAACAGATCCCCGAGCTTGCCCATGTCGTCGAGCAGGACGCCCATCCCGCTGCCGCTGGCGCTGCCCAGATCAGCCTGCTCGATCGCCTGCTTCTGCGAAGGATTGTAGAACCACTGAGTCTTGCCGTCCGTCATGAAGGTGCTGGCTGTCGGCGACAGGATGTCAAGCCGGAGCTTTTTAGGCCGCTTCAACGTCAGCTTCCCGCGCTGCCGATCCTCTGCCTGAGTGATCGGATCGCGCCGGATCTGGGTGAATTCTGCCCGGATGCTCTGGACGTTCCGGTAGGTGTCCGCCACGGCTGTCAGGATCTCCTGCAGGGTGGGGTTCTCCGGGCTGGCCCCGGCTACCGGAATTCCTGTCAAGGCGACTGCAACGACTGTCAGGACGGTGAGAAGTGCACGACGCACGCCCACGGTGCCTCCTTTGGGATGACCCGCTATTTCGGCAGCCGCCACCCGGCAACCACCCGGTCACCAGACGCGCCTGCCATCTGCTTCATTTCGGCCCATCGGTCAGGATTTGTTACCGAATCCCGTATCAGCTCCGCCCCAGTACCTCGCGGGGCCGCGCGCCGTCCGCCGGGCCGACGATCCCCTCCCGCTCCATGATCTCCATCAGCCGCGCCGCGCGGTTGTAGCCGATCTTCAGCCGCCGCTGGATCATCGAGGTGCTGATCTTGCCGAGCTCCATCGCGATCTGGACCGCCTGATCGTAGGTCTCGTCCATCTCTGCCGACATGTCCTCCGCCAGCTCTCCGTCCTCGTCCACCTCGATGGCCGGAGCGTACTGGGGCTTCTCCTGATCCTTCAGGAAGTCGGAGACCCGCCGCACCTCCTCATCGGTAAGGAACGGGCCGTGTACGCGCAGCAGCCCCGAGGTCCCCGGCGGCAGGAACAGCAGATCGCCCTTCCCGAGCAGCGTCTCGGCCCCGTTCTGATCGAGGATCGTCCGCCCGTCTGTCCGGGAGCGCACCTGATAGGCCAGACGGGAGGGCATGTTCGCCTTGATCAGCCCGGTGATGACATCCACCGAGGGCCGCTGCGTCGCCACGATCAGGTGGATGCCCGCCGCGCGCGCCTTCTGCGCCAGCCGCACGATGGACTCCTCCACGTCCTTCGCCGCCACCATCATCAGATCCGCCAGCTCATCGATCACGATGACGATGTAGGGCAGCGGCTTCGGCAGCGAGCCGTCCTCAAGCCCGAACCGCTCCGCCTTCGCCGGGGTCCAGTCCGCCGCCTCCTTCGCCAGCCGCGCGTTGAACCCCTCGATGTTCCGGGTCTGCCACTTCGCCAGCATCCGGTACCGCTCGTCCATCTCCACACAGGCCCACTTGAGCACCGCCGATGCCAGCTTGGGCTCCGTCACCACCGGGTGGAGCAGGTGCGGGATGTCCTGATATAGCTCGAATTCCAGCATCTTCGGGTCGACCAGGATCAGCCGCAATTCCGCCGGGGTCCGCGTGTACAACAGGCTGCAGAGCATCG
>JBEIQZ010000874.1:0-1470 GCA_040376255.1 Alphaproteobacteria bacterium | reverse complement strand
CGCAGATCGCGCATGCCGATGAGGCCGACCGACACCGGGAACTTCCCGACGCCCCGATCCATGAACCCCGCCCGCAATTGCCGAAGGAACGACACCAGCGCCGCCCCGCTGAGCGTGTCCGCCTCGTCCAGCAGCAGCACCACCGGCGCAGCGCATTGCTGGCTCCACGCACGGAGCCAGGCGGTGAGCCGCCCCCCCACCTCCAACCCGATGAAGGGCGCGCGGGGTGGCGGGCGCTGCGACTCTGGCAACGAGGAGGCACCGTACTCCAGGGACGCCAACCAGAGAGGTTCAGCGGAGGCGGTGTCGGTGACGCCCTGGGCGGCCTCCAGGGTGGCCCAGACGGCGGCGTAGCCCTTGCCGCAGAGATCGGCGGCGAGGGCGCGCATGGCGGTGGTCTTGCCGGTCTGCCGCGCCGCATGCAGCACGAAGTACAGCTTCCGCCCGATCATGTCATCCAGATCCGGCACCCGCCGCTCTGGCGGTAACATATAATGGTCAGCGGGATCGCACGGCCCGGTCGTGTTGAAGAAGCGCGGCATCTGTCCAACCTATCCTGTCGCCCCCTGGATCGCCTGATCCGATCCTGGCGCCTCCGGGCTGGCCGCTCACCCGGCCGGGATCCCCTCCGGCAGCGCGACGGGCAGCTGCAGCCGGACGCGGATCGGGCCGGCGCCCTCATGGCCGATCACCCGGACCTGCCCGAGGTAGCAGGCCGGGGCGTGGGAGGCGGCCTGGACGAACAGGTGGAGCCGCTCGCCGCTCGCGGCATGCGCCAGCACGCGCCGCCCCTCGGCGTTGTCGGGCCGCATCCGGTTCTGGCTCGTCCAGAGGAAGGTGGACGGGTCGAGCAGGCGGTTCACGTACTGGTGCTGCGGCAGGGCGCCGGAGGTGTCGAGCTTGCAGATGATGGCTGCGTCGGCATCGAACCACAGGATTCCCTGGTTATGGCGCGCGGGGTCGTACTGCCGCCCGAAGAGGCGCACGATCTCCGGCCGCCGGTAGAGCGCCAGCCGCCGCAGCAGATCGGGCGTCCCGAGCAGGCCGCAGTGGCGCTCGGCGAGATCCGACAGCGCGTGCAGCGCCGCCCGCCCGGTGACCTCCGCCCCGAGGATCTCCGCGCCGATCCCCCGGATCTCAGGCAGCAGGCGCCGATCCGCGCCGATCAGCCCGGGCAGCCGCTTCTCCACCGACGACCACACGCCTTCGACGGGCGCCTCCTCAGCGCGGAATTGCGGCCAGCGGTCGAAGGCGGCGGCGTACCCGGAGGCGGGATCGTCGGGGTGCGTGGCGAGGCCGATGGCGAGCGCCCACCCGGGGACGCGCTGGAGCTGCCAGTCGGCCTCCACGCGGCTCAGCAGCAGGAACGCCGGGTGATCCGCCGGGAGCCCCTCGGCCCAGGCGGGCGCGTCCTCCATCGCGCTGCGCCGCGATCCACGTCGGCCACGCCTTGCGGAACTCGGCCAGCGG
>JBEIQZ010000459.1:0-5155 GCA_040376255.1 Alphaproteobacteria bacterium | reverse complement strand
GCGGGGGGGGGGCCGGGGGGAGGTGCCGGTGATGAGGGCGGGATCGGGCGTCGGCTGCGTCCGGAGCATCGGCGCGACCCACTGGAGCAGGATCAGCGTGAGGAGCGCCGAGCCGAGGGCGGTGGCCAGCATCGCGGGCCAGCGGGCGGACAGGGGCGCGGTGGAGCGCAGGTGCTGGGAGGTGGGCGGGCGGCTGGCGTGGGTGAAGGCCTCCATCAGCGCGGGATCCCGCGCGAAGAGGAGCAGCGCGAAGCGCACGCAGTCCGGGGGGCGTCGGGCGGCGTCGGTCTGGAGGCTGCTGTTGAGGGCGATGTCGATGTTGGATGGCAGACCCTCCGGCAGCGGCGCCCCGGGGGTCCAGGGCGTCCCGGTCAGCATCAGGTAGATCAGGCGGCCTGCGTCGTGGATGTCGTCGCGGACGTCGTGGCGATCCGGGGAGCTGAAGCTGATGAGGCGGGGGATGAACTGATCTCCGCCCCGCGCGAGCAGGACGTGGGTGGCGTCGAGGTTGCCGTGGCAGATCCCGACGCTGTGTGCGGCGGCGAGGGCGCTCAGGATGCTGCTCATCAGCAGGAGCATGTCCTCCAGCGCCAGCGGTTGCCCGCCCATCCAGTCCTCCAGGGTCGGCCCGTCGATGAATTCCATCACCATCACCGGGTTGCCCTGGTGTTCGAGGATGTCGCTCACCGCCACGAGGTTGGGGTGGCGGAACTGGGCCTGGAGTCGCGCCCGGTGGAGGCCCGTCCCGGCCTGCCGCACCAGCTTGAGGGCGAAGAGGCCGCCGAGCGCGATGTGCCGCGCCTGGTACACAACGGCATGCGGCCGCTGAGAGAGCACCTGCTCCAGCACAAACCGGTTCCCGATCACTCCCTGCTCTTCCGCTGCGGTCACGCACCCCTCTCTTCTCTTGTGTATCATGGCGACAGAGAGGCCACTCGCCGGTTACAGGAAGATGTAATGCTGCTTCTGCTTGCCTGTACCTCGCCCGTCGTCCAGACGGAGTCCCGTCCATCCACCGCTGTTGACGGAGAGTCAGGCAGCGGCACAGACAGCGCGCCGCTCGAAGAGATCGACGGCGCGATCCCGGCGGCCTGCCCCGATCTGCTCGATCCGGAGGGGCCGGTGCTGGAGGCGGAGGTGTTGATCGATGCGGCGGAGTGGTCAGCGCTCCAGCAGGACTACCGGCAGGGGCGCAAGGAGTACCGCCCGATCCGGCTGCGCGTGCAGACGGGCGGCGCGGACGATCCCGGCGGCGGGGTGGAGGAGGTGGAGGCCTGGCTCCGGCTGAAGGGCAACCCCTCGTTCTCCTGGTTCACGGAGAAGATGCAGTTCGTCGTCTCGTTCAACGAGAGCGACGGGGGCTCCGGAGACAGCGGGGCGCGCTTCCACGGCCTCCGCAAGCTGACTTTTGACGCCGCCTGGTACGAGCCGACCCTGCTGCGGGAGCGGATCGCGTGGTCGGTGATGCGGCGGGCGGGCGGCCTCCCCGGCGCCTGCGTCCGTAGCTCGGCGCTGACGATCAACGGGGAATACTACGGCGCCTACGCCAGCATCGAGTATTTTGATCACGAGTGGCTGGAGCGCAATTTCGGGGACAGCCAGGCGGGCGGGGGGCTGTGGAAGTACGGGCAGGAGGTGGTCGCCAACGGGGAGGCGGCCAACGGCGGCGACATCACGCGGCTCTGGTCGACGACCGACCCGGCGCTGCTGGCGGAGATGGGGGACGCGACGGAGTGGCTGCGGGCGTGGGCGGCGGAGGCGGTGCTGGGGGACGACGACGGCTTCTGGTGCTGCGCCCACAATTTTTACTTGTACCAGCACCCGGAGCGCGGTGTGCTGTTCGTGCCGTGGGACTTCGACGACATCCTGGAGGTCACGCCATACGACTCCGATCCGGTGGACGGCTATCCCTCAGGCGCCTACGGGCTGTTCCAGCAGCCCCAGTTCCGGGCGTTCGTCGAAGATCCGGTGTGGCGGGCGCGCTACGTGGAGCAGGTGGCGATCGTGAACGCCGCGATGGACCCGGCGGTCGTGCTGCCGCAGATCGACGCCTGGCAGGCGGAGATCCGCCCGTATATCGCCGACGATCCGACCCGCTCTTTTGTTGTGGAGGAGCACGATCAGACCGTGGAGCGCATGCGGCGCTTCGTCGAGGGCCGCCACGCCTTCCTGAATTCCTGGGTGGCCTGCGCGCAGGGCGCGGAGACCGACGCGGACGGAGACGGCTACGCCTCCTGCGCGGATCGGGACGACGGGCGCGCGGACATCTACCCGGGCGCCCCGGAGGGCTGTGACGGGCGCGATCAGGATCAGGACGGGGTGATCGACGAGGGGGCGGGGTGCGACACCTGCCTGTACCACGGCATGGACAGCGAGCAATTCCTGTTCTGCCGCGAGCCGCTGCCGTTCATCGAGGCGGAGGCCCGCTGCCAGGCGGCGGGCGGCCACCTGGGCTACCCGCAGACCACCGGCGGGATCTATCTCAACTGGTTCCACACCTGGCCGGTGCTGGAGCCGTGGTGGCTCGGCGCGACCGACGCGGCGGCGGAGGGTCAGTGGGTGGACATGGCGGGCGCGCAGGTCAGCGGGAATTGGGACGGCGGGGAGCCGGACGGCGGCGCCGCAGAGAATTGCGCCGCCTGGGATGAGCAGTCGTTCGCCTGGACGAGCGAGGACTGCGCCGACGCCAACCCCTTCCTGTGCCGCCGATGATCTGGCTGGCTGCGCTGTCCGGCTATCAGCCGCCGGAGGCCCCGGCGGCGCCGACGGCGTGGCAGTACACCGGGGCGCCGGCGGAGGCGCTGCCGCTGCTGTCGCTGGCGGAGGTTGAGGCGGAGGTTGCGGCGGTGCCGGCGCTGCTGGCCTGGATCAACCCGCACCACATCGTCAACGCCGCGCACGACTTCCAGGGCCGCATGACCCCGGACTGCCCCTCCTTCAGCCTCCACAACGACCAGACGCTGCTGGAGGGGGACTGCGCGACCCCGGAGGGGAATTCCTACTACGGCTACCAGCTCAGCGCAGAGGCGCAGGACGTGGAGCTGGCGTTCGAGGAGGTGTCGGGCTACCACCGGGTGTTCCGCTGGATGACGGGCGCGGCCCGCTACGAGATGGCGGACGGATCGGCGATGGAGTTGCTCGGGGACAACGAGATCCGCGACTACGACCGGGTGGAGGAGGACGGATCGGTGGTGCCGGTGGTCAGCCTGTACCTGTGGGGCGACTTCCGGCGGATCGCGGCGGCGGGGCAGGAGCCGTCACCCTCCTGGCTGGAGGAGGGGATCGGGGTGCAGCTCTACCTGGAGTCGGAGCGGTACGCTGCGGGGCGGCGGGTGGTCTGGGAGGGCGGCGTGATCCGGCTGGAGGGGCCGGTGGCGGCGGTGGCGCTCCGGGGGCTCACGCTGGACGCGCGGGCGTGCGGCGGGGAGCCGGAGGGGCGGATCTCGCTGTGGCAGCAGGCGGACGGGCTGGCGCGCTGGTACGACGTCGACTTCGGGGCGGCCTCCGGGCCGGAGCCTTCGGACGCCTGCGACGGCTGCGGGCGGGTGAGCGTGGAGGGGGTGGACATCGGGGAGGTCTGCGCGCCGCTCGGGGCGCTGGCGGAGTGGGAGGTGGGGCCGTGGGTACCATGAGCGGGCTGCGCTTCTGGCTGCGCCTGTGGCTGCGCATCGGGGCGGGCTGCGCGATCCTGGCCGGGGCGCGGGGCTGCGCTGCGGAGCCGGCGGCGGCGCCGGTGGACGCGCTGGCGATCTACGCGCGGGCGAGCCTCGATCTGCGCGGGGTGCGCCCCTCGATCGCGGAGGCGGAGGCGCTCCTGGCCGCCCCGGAGTCGCTGGACGCGCGGGTGGCGCTGCTGGCGTCGGACGCGCGCTTCGGGAGCCGGGTGGCGAGCTTCTACGCCCCGCTCTGGCAGACCCGCGCTGAGGCGGCGGACGTCGCCCGCGTCGACTACGCGATGGCCGACGAGTCCGGCTACCTGCGCTCGGTCGGTGAGGAGCCGCTCCAGATCCTCGCATGGATCGCCGATCACGACCTGCCGTGGACGGACATCGTCACCGCTGACTGGACGGTGGTGGACGGGGTGCTGGCGGCGCGCTGGCCGGTCGAGTATGCGGACGGGCTGCCCCTGGACGCGCCGGGCTGGCGGCAGGCGCGCTACACCGACGGGCGCCCCCGCGCGGGCCTGCTGTCCAGCACCGGCTTCTGGTGGCGCTACAGCAGCACCTTCAACAACGCCAACCGGGGCCGCGCCAGCAACCTGAGCCGCATCCTGCTCTGCTACAGCTTCAGCGACCGCCCGGTGGTGTTCAACCCGGAGGTGGATCTCACCGATGAGGCGCGGGTGCTGGACGCCATCCACACCGACCCCTCCTGTATCGCCTGCCACGCCACGATGGATCCGATGGGGGCCTATCTGTGGGGTTTTTATAGCGAGTTCTCCAACGATGTGACGGACTGGGCGTGGTACCACCCCGACCGCGAGCGTTTTTATGAGGACTTCGGCACCGCGCCCGCCTACAACGGCCAGCCCGGCGCCGGCATCGGCGATCTCGGTCGTCAGATGGCCGCCGATCCCCGGCTCATCGGGTGCGCGGTGGAGCGCACCTGGCAGGTGATGACGCAGCAGGATCCCGCCGATCTCGACGCTGACGGGCGGGATCGGCTGACCGCCTGGCGGGAGCAGTTCATCGACGGGGGGCTGAAGCTGCGGTCGCTGTTCCAGGCGGTGACCCGCGATCCGGCCTACCGGCAGACCGGGACGAAGGTGATGTCCCCGGATCAGCTCGCCTCGGCGGTCGAGGATCTGACCGGCTGGCGCTTCACCGTCGACGGGCGCGACGTGTTCGGCGAGGATCTGTACGGGCTGCGGTCGCTGGCGGGCGGCTCGCGCAGCGCGGGGGTGGTGCCGCTGGCGCCCACGCCGACGATGCTGGAGGTGCAGGAGCGGATCTCTCAGGCGGCGGCGGCCTGGGGGGTGGCGGCGGCGGCGGGCGGGGATCGGCGGCTCCTGAGCGTCGATCCGGGGGCGGAGCTGGAGCGCGGCGCGCTGGAGGCGGAGCTCCGGCGGCTCCATCTCCGGATACTCACGCGCGAGGCGACGGAGGTGGAGGTGCAGGAGGCGGCGGCGCTGTGGGAGGTGCTGCGGGGGCTGGAG
>JBEIQZ010000770.1:0-2050 GCA_040376255.1 Alphaproteobacteria bacterium | reverse complement strand
GCTGCTGGTGCCGGTGGCGGGCGGGGTCATGCTGATGCGGATCCTCATCAACAGCGAGACGGCGCTCGCCTTCGCCCCGGCCAGCGCGATCCTGACTGCAGCGCTGATGGATCGCTCGGTCTTTCTGATGGCGTGGTACCTCGTGACCTCCATCGTCGCCGCCGGGGCGGTCGGGCAGGCGCGCGAGCGCGCGGTGGTGCTGCGGGCGGGGCTGCAGGCGGCGCTGATCGGCGCGGGGCTGACGGTGCTGATGCTGCTGGCGCGCCAGCAGGGGCCGGGCGCTGATCTGATGGCGCTCACCGGCAGCCGGGTGGCGATGGTGGCGGGGGTGGCGATGATCGCGGGCTTCGTCAACGCGATCCTGGCGCTCGGGCTGGTGCCGGTGTTCGAGATGGTCGGCTTCGTCACCGACTACAAGCTGCTCGAATTGGCGAACCTCAACCACCCGCTGCTGAAGCAGCTCATGCTGAAGGCGCCCGGCACCTACCACCACAGCGTCATCGTCGGCTCGCTCTCCGAGGCGGCCTGCGAGGCCATCGGCGCCAACGCGCTGCTGGCGCGGGTGGCGTGCTACTTCCACGACATCGGCAAGGGCGTCAAGCCGCAGTACTTCGTCGAGAACCAGCGCGACGGCAACCGCCACGACCGGCTCTCCCCTGAGCAGTCGGCGCAGATGATCATCAACCATGTCCGCGACGGGCAATTGCTGGCGCTCCAGTACCAGCTCCCCAAGCCGATCATGGACAACATCTTCATGCACCACGGCACGGGGCTGATCCAGTATTTTTTCAATAAGGCGAAGGAGCAGCAGGCCAAAGAGTACGCCGAGCAGCGCGAGGCCGGCAGAGAGACCATCGCCGAACCCATCGACGAGCGCATCTTCCGCTACCCCGGCCCCAAGCCTGACAGCCGCGAGGCGGGCGTGATCATGCTCGCGGACAAGGTCGAGGCCGCCTGCCGCACAATAAAAAACCCCGACGAGCCGCGCATCCGGGCGATGATCCAGCAGATCGTCAACAGCGTCATGGCGGACGGCCAGTTTGAGGACTGCCCGCTCACCCTGAAGGAGCTGTACCAGATCGCGGACACCTTCACCGCCGTCCTGCTCGGCATCTACCATCAGCGCATCGAGTACCCGGACACCCGGGCCATCTCCCAGGGAAAGGGCCGCTATATCCCCGTCCCGCGCCAGGGAGCGATCACGCTGGAGATCGTGAACCCGCTGCGCCAGCCCCCGCCGCCGGGCAGCGGCTCCGGCCCGATCCTGCCCGGGCTGCCGCCCGGCGCGGTGCTGGCGGCCGCTGACGCCGCGCGTCCAGCCGCATCGTCGGCTCAGCCCGGGGCGCTGCCGCCGGGAGCCACGCTGCCGCCGGGAGCCGCGCTGCCGCCGGGAGCCACGCTGCCGCCGGTCGACTCGGCGGACTACGAGCACGTAAAAAACCTCCCGTCGGCGAGGCTGATGAGCCTGCCGCCGCTGGACGACTCATGAGCGGCGCCACATGAGCGGCGCCTCAGTGTCCGTCTCAGTCCAGGGCGGGCGGCGGCGCCCGCTGCCCGGGCTCGCAGCGGCGCAGCTGCAGGTGGAGGCGGAGGCGGGCGCGCTGCTCGGGCTGCTCGGGTACGGCTCGGCGGAGCTGTCGGTCGTGCTGTGCGACGATCCGCACATCCACCGGCTCAACCGCCAGTGGCGCGGGAAGGACGCGCCGACCGACGTGCTCTCATTCGCGATGCTGGAGGGGCGCCAGATCGGGGCGGCTGCCGGGGCGGCTGCCGGAGAGGGCGCGGGGACGGTCGTGCTCGGTGATCTGATCATCAGCCTCGACACCGCCGCGCGCCAGGCCCGCGAGCAGGGCCACGCGCTGCCGGAGGAGATCCGCATACTGCTGATCCACGGGCTGCTCCACCTGCTCGGCCACGACCACATGCAGCCGGAGGAGGCGGCCCGGATGCAGGCTGAGGAGGCCCGGCTGCTGGGGCTGCTCGGGCAGGGCGGCGGGCGCGGGCTGATCGCGCGGGCCGGGTGAGGGGCGCGGGGCCGGCGGGGGGCGCG
>JBEIQZ010000727.1:0-2381 GCA_040376255.1 Alphaproteobacteria bacterium | reverse complement strand
TGTAATTGCGGGCAGGATGCAGGAGCTCCTCCCTGCTCCATCCCACCGCCGCAACACCTGCGTGACCGCCGCCCGCGATACCCCCATCGCCCGCGCCAGCTCCGCGCGGCTCCCATAGACGCCCTCGGCCAGCAGCCGCGCCCACTCCCGCGCACGCGCGCCGGGTTCCGATGATGGCATAGCGACAGGCTCTTTGGCGGGTTCTTCGCAGCAGACAGGGCATTTGAGAGTTCTCTCCATGACCCGTGCGGGGAGCTTCGGAAGAAGGCCGGGTTTTCGTCGAGAGACGGACCGGCCTTCTGCTTTGATGTGTACCGGGAGTGTGTACCCGGGCATGATCCGGCGTGCGATCCGGCTCCCCCGGATTAAGCTCCCTGGAGGGCGCATGCGGCTGGAGCGGTTGCACATCAAGGGCTTCAAGTCCATCGTTGATCAGACGGTGGCGCTGGGCAGGGTCAATTGCTTCATCGGCGCCAACGGTGTCGGAAAGAGCAACATCCTGGAGGCGCTCGGCGTCTGCAGCGCGGCGGCGGGCGGTCGCGTGGATGACGAGGCCATCCTCCGGCGCGGCGTGCGCGCCGGCCTGCCCCGCCAGTTCAAGGGGTCGTTCGACGGCGTCCCGATCCCGCCGCACATCTTTCTGGAGGCCGGGGGGACGCAGGAGACGAGCTATCGCGTGTCGCTGCTCAACCCGCTCGGGAAGCCGGAGCCGGGCTGGTCATTCAAGTCTGAGGCGCTCTCCGCAGGCAGCAGGCAGATCCTGACGCGCGGGCCGCGCGGGAAGGGCGCGCTGAACCTGGAGGACACCGCCGGGCTGGGGGCGCTGAAGCTGGTGGAGCTGGCGCCGGACGATCCGGCGTCCCTGCTGATGCGGGCGCTGCAGGGCTACGCGATCTACGCGCCGAACACCCCGGCGTTGCGGGCGACCGTCCCCGACCCGCAGACGCGGCTGCCGGTGGGGCTGGTGGGGGGCAGGCTGGCGGAGGGGTTCGACGCGCTGCGGCGGGGGCTGGACGCAGCGCGGCTGGACGAGGTGCTCGACCTCATCGACTGGGCCAGCGACGTGGTCGCGACCGACTTCACCAGCACCCTGCTCTCCCCCTCGGTGCCGCGCGCAAGACAGGTGCTGCGGTTCACTGACCGCTTCATGGCACCCTCCCGCAACACCCTCACCGCCTACGACGCCAGCGAGGGCGCGCTCTACATCCTGTTCACCGCCGTCCTCTGCCTCTCGCCCGCGTCGCCCTCCATCTTCGCCATCGACAACCTCGACTCAGCGCTCAACCCCCGCCTCGTCACCCGCCTCGTCGCCCGCCTCTCCGGCTGGCTGCGCGCCGCCGACCCCGGCCGCCAATTGCTGTTCACCGCGCACAACCCGGCGGTGCTGGACGGGCTCGACCTCGACGACGACGAGATCCGCCTCTTCGCGGTGGAGCGCAACAACGCCGGTCACACCTGCGTCCGACGCATCCAGCCCACCCCCGAGCTGCAACAGATGAGCGCCACCTGGCCGCTCTCCCGGCTGTGGGCGATGGGGCACCTCGGGGCTGTCCCCGGTGTCTGATCTCCGCGTGGCGCTGGTCGCAGAGGGGCCGACCGACGCGATCATCATCGAGGCCGCCCTCACCGCGCTGCTCTCCCGCCCGTTCATCCTGACGCTGCTCCAGCCCGAGCCCACCCGCCCGGCGATGGGGACGGGCTGGGGCGGCGTGCTGCGCTGGTGCCAGGGCTTCGCTGGGCGCGGCGCCCCGGATCTGGAGTCTGATCCTGCGCTGCCAGGCTTCGATCTGTTCATCCTGCACACCGACGCCGATGTCGCTGAGGGCAGCTACGGAGAGGTCAGCAGCGGGATCGCCGCCCTCGCCGCCAGCAGCGGCTGGCCCCCGCTGCCGCAGCGCCGCCCCTGCCCGCCGCCGACCGGGGCCGCCGACACGGTGCGCGGCTGCGTCCTCTCCTGGGCAGGGCTGCCCGCCCCCGGCCCGCAGACGGTGCTCTGCGTCCCCTCCAAGGCGGTCGATGCCTGGCTGGCGGCAGCGACCCTCGACGACGGCCACGCCCTGCTGAACGGCCTTGAGTGCAACCTAAACGTCGCCGGTCGTCTCGCTGTGCTGCCCAAAGCCGCCCGCATCCCCAAGACCGCCCGAGACTACCGCGCCCACGCCAGGACCGTCACCGCCCGCTGGGCCACCGTCCGCCAGCGCTGCACCCAGGCCGAGCGGTTCTCGGTCGAGGTGGAGGCGGCGCTTCGCGGGGCGCACGGATAAACGAGCCGCATCCCGCCGCAGCAGCCCCTGCGTGACCGCCGCCCTGCTGACCCCCACCGCCCGCGCCAGCTCCGCGCGGCTCCCATAGACGCCCTCGGCCAGCAGCCGCGCCCACTC
>JBEIQZ010000924.1:0-1259 GCA_040376255.1 Alphaproteobacteria bacterium | reverse complement strand
CTGGATGCGGAGCATCATCACCACGTCCGCCTCCGCCACGACGTCGTCGATCCGGTGCCGCACCTCCACCGGCAGCCCCTCCAGATCGCCCCGGCACATCGTCCCCGGCCCCGCCACCACGACGGACGCGCCCATCGTCGTCAGCCCGAAGATGTTGGAGCGCGCCACCCGCGAGTGCGCCACGTCCCCGACGATCGCCACCCGCAGCCCCTCCAGCCGCCCCAGCCGGTCGCGGATCGTCAGCATGTCGAGCAGCGCCTGCGTCGGGTGCTCGTTGATGCCGTCGCCCGCGTTGATCACCGTCCACGGGAACGCCCGCGCCAGCAGGTGCGGCGCCCCCGTACAGCCGTGCCGGATGATCACCGCGTCCGGCGACATCGCGTAGATCGTCCGCGCCGTGTCCATCAGCGTCTCGCCCTTCACCACCGAGGAGGTCGAGACGCTGAAGCCCAGCGTGTCCGCCGAGAGCCGCTTCGCCGCCAGCTCAAAACTCGTGCGCGTGCGCGTCGAGTTCTCGAAGAACAGCGTCACCACCGTCCGCCCCCGCAGCGTCGGCACCTTCTTCACCTTCCGCCGCGACACCTCGCGCATCTGCATCGCCACGTCGAGGATCTCCTGGATCTCCTCCCGGCCCACCCCCCGCAGCCCCAGCAGATCCTTCCGCCCGCGCGTCAACGCCGCTCCCCGGCCCGCTGCTCCAGCGTCACCCGCCCGCCCGCCCGCCCCTCGCCCCACTCCACCCGCACCCGATCCCGGAGCGCCGTCTCCAGCCGCAGCCCCGTGACGTCCGCCGCGATCGGCAGCTCCCGGTGGCCCCGATCCACCAGCACCGCCAGCCGGATGCAGGCCGGCCGCCCATAATCCAGGATCTCGTCCATCGCCGCCCGCACCGTGCGCCCCGTGAACAGCACGTCATCTACCAGCACCACCCGGCAGCCGTCCACATCAAACCGCAGATCCGTGTCGCCCATCACCGGGCGCTCCAGCCCCGTATAGAGATCGTCCCGGTACAACGTGATGTCCACCGCCCCCCGGTGCACCGGCACCGACAGGCCGGCGAGATGTCCGGCCAGCCGTCCAGCCAGCCGTTCGGCGAGGGGCGTCCCGCCCGCCCGGATGCCGACCAGCGCGACCGGCCCGGCGCCGTCTGCGAGGAGGCGGAACAACCCCTCCGCCATCTCCTCCACCCGCGCGTCGACCCCCGCGCCGTCCAGCACCTCACAGCGCGCCCCGCTCTCAGTTGGCAAGCCGACCATCCG
>JBEIQZ010000666.1:0-2896 GCA_040376255.1 Alphaproteobacteria bacterium | reverse complement strand
GCAGCGAACAAAATCTCATCGCCTGCCGCTACGGGCTGGCGACCTTCTGGGTGTTCGCGGATCAGATCCCGTTCCCCGGCAGCACCTCCAGCATCTTCGTCAGCATCGGCACCGCCGGGACCAACATCGAGATCGCGACCGGCGACTGAGCGCATGACTGAGCGCCTGATCGTCGCGGGGCGGCAGCGTGGATGAGCGCGCCAGCCACCGGCTGAGCCATGCGGAGCGCCTGTCTCTGGAGGGGCGCCACGAGGAGGCGATGGCGATCCTCCGCCCCCTGTTCGCCCAGCAGCCGGATCACATCGAGGCGCGGGTGCTGCTGGCGCGGATCCACGCGGGCGCGGGCGCGGTGCGGCTGGCGCTGGAGGTGCTCGACGACGTGCTGGCGCGGGCGCCGGGGGAGGCGGGCGCGGCGCGGCTGCGGGATCTGCTGCAGCGCTCAGACGCGGAGCGCGGGCTGGCCCCGGTGGATCCGTTCGACCGGCCCGCAGTGGCGCGGCGGCTGGAGGAGGCGGGGCGGCTGCGGGCGGCGCTCGGGGTGTGGGAGCGGCTCTGCGGCGTGCGCCCGGAGGCGGAGGCTGAGGCGGAGCGGATCAGGCGTGCGCTGGCGCTGGCGCTCAGGGCGCCGGGGCGCTGATCGGGCGCGTCCGGCCTGCGGCGGGGAGCTGATGATATCAGCACGCATTTCATGCGCGCTGATAGAAGATCCGCGCCCGGGATCCATTCTGGCGCTTGCGGGATCGGGGAGAACCCGGTAGATGAATGAACCATCATTCAGTGTGCGATGCAGGAAGGCGGGATACGGGACGACGGCGGGCGCGGGGCTCCAAAGAAGGAGCGCGGGGAGCGTTACGCGCAGATCCTGGACGCGGCCATCGACGTGTTCGCGGACAAGGGCTTTTTCAAGGCCCGGATCTCGGACGTTGCGGAGCAGGCGGGCGTCGCGGACGGGACGATCTACCTGTACTTCCGTAACAAGGACGAGCTGCTGATCCGCATCTTCGAGGAGAAGATGGGCGTGATGATCGACGGGGTTCGCGCTGAGCTCCTGCCGGTGGCCGATCCGCTGGAGCGGCTGCGGGTGTTCGCGCGGCATCACTTCGCGCAGGTGGAGGCGCACCGGACGCTCGCGGAGGTGCTGCAGGTGGAATTGCGGCTCTCCAACAAGTTTTTGAAGGAGTACCGCCCGGAGAAGCTCTGGCAGTACCTCGCGATCATCGAGGAGTGCGTGCGCGACGGCCAGGCCTGCGGGCGCATCCGCCCTGAGATCGATCCCTACGTGTTCTCGTGGGCGTTCTTCGGGGCGATGGACGAGCTGGCGATGCAGTGGATCCTGCAGCGCCGCACGCGCATCCTGCCGATGCCCACCGCCGAGACGGTGGCGGACGTCTTCATCTGTGGAATCTCAACCAGCAACCCCCCGAACCCCCCAAAAAAGGAGTCAGCGTGAAAGTCGGAGTCTGTCTGAAGCAGGTCCCAGCGACCGACACCCGGATCCGGATCAACCCGTCTGCGAACGGCATCCTGACCGACGATGTGAAGTGGGAGATCAACCCCTACGACGAGTACGCCCTCGAAGAGGCGATCCGCCAGAAGGCGGCGGGCAAGGTGAAGGAGGTCATTATCTTCACCATCGGCGACGCGGGCGCTGAGGCGCGCATCCGCGACGGTCTGGCGCGCGGCGCGGATCGCGGGGTGCGGCTGGACGACGCGGCCTTCGCCGGTTCGGACGCGGCGGGCAAGGCGCGCGTCCTCGCGGCGGCGCTGAAGTCTGAGGGCGTGGAGCTGGCGCTCCTGGGCCGTCAGGGCGTCGACACCGACAGCAGCGCGGTGGGGCCGATGCTGGCCGAGCTGCTCGGCTGGCGGCAGGCGGGCTGGGTCGACAAGCTGGTGCTGGACGGCGGCAGCTTCACTGCTGACCGGGCTGCGGGCGGCGGCGTGCGCGAGCGGGTCAAGGGCGCGCTCCCGGCGGTGATCACCTGTGACAAGGGGCTGAACGAGCCGCGCTTCCCGACGCTGCCGGGCATCATGGCGGCGAAGAAGAAGCCGATCGCGGTGAAGAACGCGGCGGCCATCGGGCTGGACGGCGGGTCGGTGGGCGCGGGCGCCGCGCTGGCGGTCGAGTCCGGCTACAGCCTGCCCCCGGCGCGCCCCTCGGGCCGCATCCTGAAGGGCGACAGCGCCTCGGTGGTCAAGGAGCTTGTCAAGCTGCTCCGCGACGAAGCCAAGGTCCTCTGAGAGACAGATCAGACACTACAGAAAACGGAGATATGACCATGGGTAACGGAATTCTGGTTCTGGTCGAGACTGAGAACGGCAAGCCCCGCAAGACCGCCTATGAGCTGATCGGGAAGGCGACGGCGCTGGCGGCGCAGCTCGGCGGGACGGTGAGCGCGGCGGTGCTTGGCGCGGCGGACGTCTCCTCGCTCGGCGGGGTGAAGGTCTACCAGGTGGAGAGCGGCGCGCTCGCGAGCTACTCCACCGGCGCGACGGTGAAGGCGCTGGCGGCGGCGGTGAAGGCTGCCGACCCGGCGGTGGTGCTGGCCCCGGCCTCGATGACCGCGAAGGACGCGCTGCCCCGGCTGGCGGTGCGGCTGAACGCGGGCCTCGGGGTGGAGTGTACGGATCTGCGCGTGGAAGGCGGGAAGGTCGTCGGACGCCGCCCGATCTACGCGGGCAAGGCGCTGACCGACGTGGCGATCCGCTCGCCGCTCGCGATCTTCTCGGTGCGCCCCAACTCCTTCCCCGGGCAGTCTGTCCCGGCGGGCAGCCCCTCGGTGGCGGCGGTGGATGCGGGCCTCAGCGCGGCGGACGTCGACACGGCGATCGTCGAGACGCTGGCCCCGGCCACCAAGGCCGTCGATCTCACCGAGGCGGATCGCATCGTCTCCGGCGG
>JBEIQZ010000743.1:0-2253 GCA_040376255.1 Alphaproteobacteria bacterium | reverse complement strand
GGCCGCCCGGCGCCGGGCCGTCCTGCGCGGGCGCGCTGTGATCCGTCGTCCCGCTCTGCGCCGGGCCGTCCTGAACCGGCGCGCTGTGATCCGTCGTCCCGCTCTGCGCCGGGCCGTCCTGAACCGGCGCGCTGTGATCCGTCGTCCCGCTCTGAACCGGGCCGTCCTGCGCGGGCGCGGTGTGGGCGGTCGTATCGCCCGCCTGCGGCGTGCCGGAGTCCGGGGTGCGGTGGGTGGGGGAGACGTCCGGGGTCGTGTCCGGGGTGCGGCTGGTCGGCGAGACCTCCGGGGTGCTGTCCGGGGTGCGGTGGGTGGGCGCGACCTCCGGGCTGGAGGTGTCCGGGGTGCGGTTGGTCGGCGAGACCTCCGGCGCGGTGTCGGGGGTCACATGCGGGGTCGCGGTGGTCTGGGAGCCGCCGGTGAGGCTGGTCTTGAAGTCAGCGACCCGCGTCGTCGTGCTCTCCTGGACGTTCTGGGTGAACGCCTCGATGCGCGGGTGGGAGGTGACGCCGTTGGTGATCACCGACATCAGGAGGCCCTGGCCGAAGCTCTCCCAGGAGAGCTGGCCGGTGAAGGCGTTTGTCGCGGTGTCGACGACGACATCGACCGCCACGTTGATGGCGAACTTCTGCGTGATCGAGAGCGCCGCCTGTCCGGCGCCCTTCGAGAACACGCTGATCGCGCCCTGGCCGAGCCCCGCGCCGACCGCGCCGCCGAGCGCGCCGAGCGCGACGCTCTGGAGGGTCACCCCCTGGAACAGCGGGTTACCGTCGAAGGCGTTGCCGACCACGGTGGTCGCCACTGTCGAGATCGCGCCGACGATGGCGCCGCCGACGAGGGTGGCCCCGAGGCCCGCGCCCATCACGCCCGCGACCGCGCCGATCACCAGCGGCCCGAGCACCACGGCGATGGCGATGGCCACGACGATGATGCACACCCACTTCAGCACGCTCTTCCAGCGCGGCTGAACCTTCGCGGCGGCCTTCTCCGCCTCCGCGCTGATCTTGGCGTCCATCTGGCCGAAGGCGCCGCGCAGCCCGTTGGTCAGGGCGTTGACGTTGGTCTCCATCCCCTGGCTGAGCTGCTGCTGGACGGCCTTGTAGCTGTCCTGGAGGCCGGTCACGATCCCGGTGAAGCCCTGGTTCGCGCCTGTGACGGTCGCGGCCATCCCCTGATCGTGGCCGGTGCGGACCTGCTGGAAGGTCTGCTGGGCCTGCTGGGTGAGCTGGGCGAGCTGCTGCTGGGTCTGGGCCGCCATCTGGGCGGCGGCGGTGACGCCCTGCGCCGCCGTCGCGGCGAGACCGGCGGAGGCGCCTGCGGCGGTCTGGTTGATCCCGGCGATGCTCCCGTCGATCCCGGTCTGGATGGTCTCGCGCGCCATGTCGAGGTTCGCGCGGAACTGCTCGCCCGCCTCGCCGAGGCTGGCGGCGAATTCCTCCGGCGAGGGGATCCGGGGCGTGCTGAGGCGGGCCGCCACCTCCTGCATGACGCCGTTGAGCTGCTCCAGGTTGGCGCTGAGGCCGCCGTTGATGCCGGAGATCGCGGACTGCGCCTGAGACTGGATGCCGGAGGTCGCCGCCGAGGCCGCCGCGCTGAGCGCCGCTGACTGCGCCGCCTGGTGGCTGCTGAGTCCGGCGGCTGCGCCTGCCGCGCTCTGCTGGACCGAGGCTGAGAGCGACTGCGCCGCCGACTGCGCCGCCGCGATGGAGCCCTGGGCGCTCTGGTTGGCCTGCGCCACCATCGTCGCGTGGTGCTGGGTGAGCTGCGCGCGGGTGGCCGTCGCCGCCGCGCCCACCGCCTCCAGATCCTTCGACTTGTTCTTCATCGCCGCGTCGGCCTGCTTGGCGCCCTCGTCGGTGAGCCCCTTCTGGTAGGCCTTCGCCACCTCCCGCGCCGCGCTGGCCCGCGCCTCGCAGCGGTTGTCGGTGAGGTGACCCTCCCAGAAGCCGTCCGAGCGGTTGATCTTCTGCGAGAGGTAGCCGCGCGCCTTCGCTTCGCCGCGCGCGAGCGCCTCAGCGCCCACCTTCACGCCCGCCGCCCGGTACTTCTGATCGGCGGTCGCGTACATCTGCTCCACCGACGCGCGCTGCGCCGCCTCCGCCGCGTCCACCTTTCCGAGCGCGCCCGCCTTCGAGGTCTCCAGCGTCGCCAGCGTCGCCTGGAGGCTGCCCTGGATCGCCGCCATCGTCGCCGCGAGCTGCGCCTGCACCGCCCCCATCGCCGTCGCCGAGGCCGCCTGCACCTGCGCCTGCG
>JBEIQZ010000813.1:0-1772 GCA_040376255.1 Alphaproteobacteria bacterium | reverse complement strand
GTGAACAGGCCCGCGCCGTTGTTGATCAGCAGCCGGTTGGAATTGCCGATGTTCCCCTTGTCGTTGACAATGTAGAGATCCGGATCGGCGTCCCCGTCCATGTCCAGCCAGGCGATCCCGTAGGTCCACCCTTCGCTCCCGAGGCCGGTCAGCCGCCCGGAGCGGTCGGTGAAGGTGCCATCGCCGTTGTTCTCATACAATTCATTCGGATCGCCGATCCAGATCTCCTGTGCGATCTCCTCAGCGTGTTCTTCGGGGGTGTGGTAGTTCCCGACTGCCAGATCGAGGTCGCCGTCGTTGTCAATGTCCGCCCAGGCCGACGACACGCTGAGCCAGGGGGTCGCCGCGATCCCGGCGGCGGCGGTGACGTCGGTGAAGGCCGGGGCGCCGGGGGCGCTGTCGTTGCGGTAGAGCCGATCCGGCCCGGCGTTGGCGACGAAGAGATCCGGGTCGCCATCGTTGTCATAGTCTGCGGCGGAGGCGCCGTAGCTGTCGTCCGCCCCGTCAGGGAAGGGGGCGCTCCAGAACCCGCCGCCGCCGTCCCCGAGCAGCAGCCCGTCCGCCCCCGGCTGCGGGAGGAACACGTCCAGCAGCCCGTCCCCGTCAAGATCCTCCACGACGAGCCCCCAGCCGGTCGGCTGCTCCCGGCTGCCGTGGAATTGGCGCTGCCAGTCGCTGTCCGGCACCGTCCCCAGCAGCAGGGGCGGCGCAATCGGATCTGCGCACACCGCTGCCGACCCCGCCTCCAGGGTCGCGGCCACCTCGCCGGGATCGGGCCAGCGGATGTCGGCGACCCCGGTGCCTCCGGCGCTGTCCCCGGCAGTCCCGGTGTCTCCGCCGATCTTCTGCGCGGTTCCGGGGTGGCAGGCGCTGAGGAGCAGCAGCCAGGAGCTTGAAGAAAGGATCACACATCTCCCGATGAGGAGAGACGATACCACAGATCCATCCTCCGCTCTCCTGCTACAGCACGGTCAGGTTCGTCTTCGCTGTCCCGGTAGAGGTGCTGTTGGCGTTGTTGATCGCGCAGACCCGGAAGTACGTGGTGCCGCCGCCGAGCAGGCCGGTGATGCTCGCCGAACTGGGCGCGTCATACAGGGTCGCGGGAGCAGGTTGAGGGCACCCTCATGACGCGCTTGCGCGTCAAACGGGCGTCCCCCCCTGCTCTCGCGACCCTGTATCTTTGATTTCATGGTCCACGGCAAGCCGTGGCCCTGTACCTCCGGAATATCGGGTAAGGAACCTCATCCCTCCACAATTTTCGCCACCGCCCCCAGATCCCGCCTCTCCAGCGCCGCCTCCATCTCCGCCACCCGCTCCTCGGTCACCTGATCCATCAGAAAACGCCGCACATCCATCAACACGGACACCGGTAATTCCGCCCGCATCGACGCCTCCAGCATTTGATCCCGGATGGCCCGCACCCGCACGGAGAGCGCATCGGGGTTCCGGTTCATGAGCCGCCCCCGCTGCTCCCACGCGCGGATCGCCTGGATCTGGCGGTTACCGAGCGAGAATTTCTGGAGTCCGATCTGCCCGACCCGGACGGTGGCGACGGAGATCAGCATGGAGAGCAGGAACGGCACCCAGGCGAAGAGGGAGGCCCCGACGCTCAGCAGGGCGGCAGCGGCGAGCCCGGCGGTGAGGGGGGCGGAGGCGAGGGCGAGCAGGGAGAGCGCAGCGGCGCTGAGGAGGGCGGGCCAGGCGGGGGTGAGGGCGGCGGGGAGGGCCTCAGCGTCGATGCCGAGGGCGCGGAGGCGGGCGGCCTCCACCCC
>JBEIQZ010000312.1:0-7314 GCA_040376255.1 Alphaproteobacteria bacterium | reverse complement strand
GGCGGTGGCGGCGGCGCGGGGCCGGGCGCGGGCGGGCGACACGGTGCTGCTGTCTCCGGCCTGCGCCTCTTTCGATGAATTCCGGAACTTCGAACACCGGGGGGAGGTATACTCCCGTCTGGTACAGGAATTGTAGATGCGTCGCTATGATCTGTCGATCCTCCTCCTGGCCTTCGTGCTTGTCGCGCTCGGCCTGACGAGCGTGACGACCGCCTCCTGGTTCGTGGCGACCGAGGAGTACAAGGATCCCCTCCACTTCCTGAAGCGGCAGGGGTTCTCGGTGGCGGTCGGCCTCGGGCTGATGATCCTCTGCGCGCGGGTCCCGTTCCAGCGGATGCTGGATCGGGCTGCGTGGCTCTACGGGGCGTCGATCGCGGCGCTCTTGATGGTGTGGATGCCGGGGATCTCGCACCGGGCGAACGGGGCGACCCGGTGGTTCGGTATCGGCGGGATCACCTTCCAGCCTGCCGAGATGGCGAAGGTGGCGATGCTGGTCTGCCTGGCGGCGTGGCTGCGCGAGAGCAAGGGGCGGGTGAACGACATAGGGGTTCTGTTCTTCGCGGTGGCGTGGCTGGTGCCGGTGCTGGGGCTGCTGATGTACCAGCCGGACTTCGGATCGACGGCGATCATCTTCCTGCTCTGCTCAACGATGCTGATCCTGGCCGGGCTGCGCCTGGATCTGCTGGTCGGGCTGGGGGCGCTCGGGGCGGCGCTGGCGGCGGCGGCGATCGCCTATGAGCCCTACCGGGTGCTCCGCATGCTGAACTTCACCGATCCCTGCGTGGACTCGGCGGACGGCGGCTATCAGGTCTGCCAGTCGCTGGTGGCGATGCACAACGGCGGGCTGCTCGGGACGGGGCTGGGGAACAGCCAGGCGAAGCTGCTGTATCTGCCGGAGCCGCACAATGACTTTATAGTGGCGATCGTGGGCGAGGAGACCGGGCTTTGGGGGATCGGCCTCCTGATGCTGACCTTCGGCCTCTTTGCCTGGCGCGGGCTGCGGGTGGCGGAGCGGGTGCCCGACCCCTACGCGGCGGTGATGGCGGGGACGCTGGTGACGATGATCGTCGGGCAGGCATGCCTGAACCTCGGCGTGGCGATGAGCGTTCTGCCGCCGAAGGGGCTGGTGCTGCCGTTCATCAGCTACGGCAACAGCGCGATGATGATGAACCTGGTGGGGATCGGGATCCTGTTGTCGATCTCGGCGGATGTCCCGGCTGAGGAGACACAGGGCCAGACACAGGGCCAGACACAGGGCCAGACACAGGGCCAGACACAGGGAGCCGTCTGATGTTTCGCGGGAAAGTGCGCCAGATCCACTTCGTCGGGATCGGCGGGATCGGGATGAGCGGCATCGCTGAGGTGCTGCTGAACATGGGGTTCGCCGTCAGCGGCTCGGATCTGAAGGAGGGACCGACGACGCGGCGGCTGGAGGGGCTGGGGGCGCGGATCGCGGTCGGCCACCGGGCAGAGAACATCGCCGGGGCGGACGTTGTTGTGTACTCCTCGGCGGTCGACACCGCGAACCCGGAGATCGCCACGGCGCTGCTCCAAAAGACGCCGGTGATCCCCCGCGCGGAGATGCTGGCCGAATTGATGCGCATGAAGTACGGCCTCGCCGTCGCCGGGACGCACGGCAAGACCACCACCACCTCCATGCTCGCCACCTGCCTCCACCGCGCCGGGCTCGATCCCACGGTGGTCATCGGCGGGCGGCTCGACTCCCTCGGGAGCAACGCGCGGCTCGGCCAGGGCGAGTACCTCGTGGCTGAGGCCGACGAGTCCGACGGGAGCTTCCTGATGCTCTCTCCGACCATCGCGGTGATCACCAACATCGACCCCGAGCATATGGAGCACTGGGGGACGATGGAGCGGCTGGTGGACGGGTTCGTGCGGTTCGCCAACGAGGTGCCGTTCTACGGCGCAGCGGTGGTGTGCCTCGATCACCCGGTCGTCCAGTCGATTCTCCCGCGCATCCGGCGGCGCGTGATCGGCTACGGCCTCTCCGCGCAGGCGGCGATCCGGGCCGACCGCATCCGTCAGGTCGGGCGCGGGCTGCAATTCCGGGTGTGGCGCCAGGAGGAGGCGCTGGGGGAATTGGAATTGGCGGTGCCGGGGCGCCACAACGTGCTCAACGCGCTCGCGGCGGTCGCGGTGAGCCTGGAGATCGGGCTGTCCTGGGAGGCGATCCAGGCCGCGCTCGCCAACTTCGGCGGTGTGGATCGGCGGTTCTCCGAGCGGGCGCGCGTCGGGGAGGGCGACGACGCCATCCTGCTCATCGACGACTACGGCCACCACCCCGTCGAGATCCAGGCCACCCTCACGGCGGCGGCCGAGGGCTACCAGGACGGGGGCGCGGCGCGCCGGATCATCGCCGTCTTCCAGCCCCACCGCTACACCCGCGTCCAGTCGCTGATGACCGACTTCTGCCGCAGCTTCAACGCCGCCTCCAAGGTGCTGATCTGCCCGATCTACCCCGCCGGGGAGCAGCCGATCCCCGGCATCGACGCCGGTCACATCCTGCAGGGCGTCCGGGCGCACGGGCACCGGGGGGCGGCGGCGGTCGGGAGCCTGGAGGAGGCCGGCCGGTGGCTCGCCGCCGAATTGCGGCCCGGCGACATCTGCATCACCCTCGGCGCGGGGGACGTCAACCGCATCCTCGCCCCGCTCGCGCAGCAGCTAAGGGAGCGGGCGGCGTGATCCAGCGGGAGGAGGAGCCGATCTCCCGGCACCTCCCGCTGCGCGGGGATGGGTGCTTCGAGCGGTGGGTCGAGGTGGCGGACGAGGCCGAATTGCTCCAGGTCGTCCGGGCGGCGCGCGCGGAGCGCCGGGTGATCCGGCCCGTCCCGCCGTTCCACGACGCGCTCCCGCCGGAGGGCGGGCTGTCGGGGGTGGCGCTGCGGCTCGGCGCGGGGTTCGAGCAGATCGCCGAGCGTCCGGGGGGGCTGTGGGTCGGCGCCTCGGTGCCGCTGGCGCTGCTCGGGCTGCGACGCGGCTACGCGGCGCTCCGGCGGGCGCCCGGCACGCTGCTCGACGCGTGGGAGGAGGGCTGGATCGCGCCTGCGCTCGTCGAGGTGCGGCGGCTCCGGGGGCGCGGGATCGAGGACAGCGCAGAGGTCGCCGCCGATCCGAAGGCGCTGCTGCTCGGCGCGCTGATCCGCCCGGATGTCCGGCTGAAGCCGCCGCAGGCGGGCGCGGCCTTCGTCGACGCCCGGCAGCGGGGGATGTCCACGGCGGAGATCCTGCACCGCGCGAAGCTCGGCGGGCTGCGCGTGCATGGCGCGGTTCTTGCTACCGGCGCGGCGCCCGGTGAGCCGGTCGGCGCGCCGATGGTGCTGATCAACCGGGGCGACGCCCGCCCCCGCCACCTCCGGCTGCTGCTCTCGGCGGTGCTGGAGCGCGTGCAGGCGGCGACCGGGCTGACGCTGACGCAGCGGCTCCCGGCGCCGGGGCGGGGCGGGCGGCTCTAACCATACTTGAGGAGAGAGGATGCAGAAGGACTGGAACAAGGGGCAGCACCGGGTGGGCGTGCTGTACGGCGGGCTCTCGCCGGAGCGCCCGATCTCGCTGAAGTCGGGCGCTGCGGTGTCCGGGGCGCTGCGGGCGCGGGGCTGGGACGTGGTGGAGATCGACGTCGGGCCGGATCTGCCGGAGCGCCTGCGGGCGGAGCGGGTGGACGTGGCGTGGCTCGCGCTCCACGGGCCGCTCGGGGAGGACGGCTGCGTGCAGGGGCTGCTGGAGGTGATGCGGATCCCGTACACCGGCTCCGGGGTGCGCGGCAGCGCGATCGCGATGGACAAGATCGCCACCAAGCGCATGCTGCGCGGCGAGGGCATCGACATGCCGCAGGATCGGATCTGGCGGAAGGGCGATCCGTTCCCGGAGGATCTGCGCTTCCCGGTGATGGCGAAGACGCCGGAGGGCGGATCGACGCTCGGCATCCGGAAGTGCATGGACGCCGGAGAATTGGAGTCCGGGCTGCTCTACTGCCTGGATTTTGCGCCGGAGGTGCTGCTGGAGGAGTTTGTTGAAGGCGACGAGATCACCGTGGCGGTGCTGGCCGGGCGCCCGCTGCCGGTGGTCGCCATCCAGCCGGAGAGCGGCTTCTTCGACTTCGAGGCCAAGTATACGAAGGGCCGCACCCGCTACATCGTGCCTGCCCCGATCCCCGCCGCCTCCGTCGCGCGCGCGCAGGCCGCCGCGCAGCGGGCGTACGAGGTGCTGGGGCTGGACGGGGTGGCCCGCGCCGACTTCATCCTCGACGCGCAGGGGATCCCGTGGTTCCTGGAGATCAACACCCTGCCCGGCATGACCGCCACCTCGCTCTCGCCGATGGCGGCGGGGCAGATCGGGATGAGCTTCGAGGATCTCGTCGAGGCGCTGCTGCTGCGGGCGCGGCTGCGGGTGCTGCCGGATCGGTGAGCGGCGGGCGGCGATCCGCAGGGGCAAGATGGCGGCGGGCGTGAAATGCTTGCTGATCCCGGCCGCAGACTGTGATATCTGCTGAGGTATGAAGCGGCTTGTGTTCGTCACCCTGATCGCGGGGGGGTTCCTGGGCGGCGGCGCCTGGGGGCTGCTGCGGGCGGAGTTCACCCAGCTCCACGACGTCCGCGTGATGGGCCTGTCGCGGGCTACCGAGGCGCAGATCCGGCACCTCGCCGGGCTCGTCGAGGGCGAGCCGCTGGTGCTGCTCGATCTGGAGGCGGCGACGGCGCGGGTCGCGCAGCACCCGTGGGTGGCGGACGCCAGCATGCGGCGCATTTTTCCCGACACCGTGCTGGTGCAGGTCGAGGAGCGGCAGGTGCGGGCGCTGGTGATGCTGGAGCGGCTCTACCTCGTCGACGCCGCCGGCGTCCCGTTCCGGATCGCCTCCCCCCCCGACCTCGATCACCCGCTCCTCACCGGCATCCCCGCCGGCCTCGCCCGCGAACACCCTGAGGTCGCCCGCCGGATCATCGCAGACGGCCTGGGCTGGCTGGAGGCGGTCAACGGCCGCGCCGGGATCCAGGAGGCGCACCTGTCTGAGATTCGCTTCGATGCGATGACAGGTTATACACTGGCGTTGCGTAACGGCGGAGAGGTGCGGCTGGGCTTCCGGGATCATACAATCCTGGACCGTCTGGATCGCCTCGCGGCAGAGGGACTCGATCTCTCCCGGCCTCACCGGGTCGATCTGGCCTATGATACGCTCGCGGTTGTTACACCGCTCTGACCTTCCAACCCTGGATCCTCCGATGATTGAGATTGTTGAGAATGACCTGGTGGGCGCCCGGATCAAGGTGATCGGTGTTGGCGGCGGCGGCGGCAACGCCATCAACAACATGGTGCGCGCCGGGCTGACCGGGGTGGAGTTCATCGCCATCAACACGGACTCCCAGGATCTCCGCCGCTCTCTGGCCCCCAAGCGGTTCCAGATCGGCGCCCAGCTCACCAAGGGGCTCGGCGCGGGCGCCAACCCCGAGGTCGGCCGCGAGGCGGCGCTGGAGGATCGGGATCGGATCGCGGAGCTGATCGCGGGCGCGGACATGGTGTTCGTCACCGCCGGGATGGGCGGCGGCACCGGCACCGGCGCCGCGCCGGTGGTCTGCGAGGTCGCGCGCGAATTGGGCGCGCTCACCGTCGGCGTCATCACCCGCCCGTTCAACTTCGAGGGCCGCCGCCGCCGCCGTCAGGCTGAGGAGGGCATCGAGGGCATGATGCAGCACGTCGACACCCTCATCACCATCCCCAACCAGCGCCTGCTCTCCGTCGCCACCGAGCGCACCCAGATGGGCGAGGCGTTCACGATGGCCGACGACGTGCTGCTCCAGGCGGTCAAGGGCATCTCCGACCTGATCAACGGCCAGGGCCTCATCAACGTCGACTTCGCCGACGTCAAGACGATCATGGCCAACAAGGGCCTCGCCCTGATGGGCGTCGGCATGGGCTCCGGCCAGCACCGCACCGTCGACGCCGCCCAGCGCGCCATCTCCAGCCCGCTGCTCGACGACGTCAGCATCTCCGGCGCGACCTCGGTGCTGCTCAACTTCACCGGCTCCTCCAACCTCACCCTCTATGAGGTCAATGAGGCCGCCCAGATGGTCGCCGAGGAGACCGCCGAGGACGAGAACGTCATCTTCGGCCTCGTCATCGACGAGAGCATGGGCGACAACGTCCGCGTCACCGTCATCGCCACCGGCTTCCAGGACGTCCGCGCCGCCAGCACCGGCAGCAGCAGCAGCCGGGGCGGCATGGCCCCCGAGCGCACCGGCGGCATGGGCAACCGCCCGATGGACGCCGACCGCCAGCTCCGCAAGGTCGTCAGCGACTCCTTCCACACCCCCACCCGCACCGGCGGGCGCCCCAGCCCGATGGGCAGCGGCTTCGACACGCTGAAGGCGGAGGACTACGACATCCCCACCTTCTTCCGCTCGAAGGACTGAGCGCGCAGCACCCCTACCCGATCAGGTGCCAGCAGCCCTGATCGGTCAGCCACGCGGTGACGGCGGGATCGCTCCCCCGGTAGCGCAGGCAGCCGCAGGCCGCCTCTGCCGCCGCGATCAGCATCCGCTGGCTGTCCCGCTGCGTCTGCGCCTCGCGGTACACCCGGCAGGAGGCCCCGTCGCTCCGGATCAGATCGGGCAGCATGTCAGGCAGGGCGCAGCCGGAGCAGGGGCGGTGCGGGTCGGGGACAGGGATGTACCAGTCGCCGGGGGCGCTGTCGGGGTGGGGTACAAAGCGATCGATGGTCTCCGACAGCCCGTTCTGGATGAGGTAAGCGAGAACATCCGGTGATCTTCCCCGGTACCGGATGCACATGAACTCTGCGTTCACTGCGGTCTCCAGCATCTGTTCCAGGTGCCGGGGCGTCTCCGGCTGGCGGCAGACGTAGCAGTGCTCCTCCCCGTTGGTTCTGAACAGATCCGGCGCTGTCACCGTCGGGATCTGGCAGAGGGTGCAGCAGCCTGCCTCCACGTACCAGTCGCCCGGGACGTTCAGCGGCCCTGGCCGCGCCGGCATCAGCGATCCCCCATCTCGGCGCGGCGGGCCTTCAGATCGGCGACGCGCGGGCTCTCCCAGTCGAGGCGGGTGGCGAGCTGGACGCCCTGATCGTAGGCGTTCCAGGCCTTCGTGTCGGCGTTCCCGGCGTAGTGGTCGATCTCGTTGCGCCAGGCGAGCATCTCGACGGAGTCGAGATTTTTCGGCGGCTGCGCGGCGCGCAATTCGGCGGCGAGGTCGCGGTAGGCGTCCCCCATCAGGATCAGGCTGGCGAGGATCCACTCGACCTCCTGGAGCCGGGCGATGATCAGCACCTGATCCTCGGCGGCCTTCAGC
>JBEIQZ010000250.1:0-8484 GCA_040376255.1 Alphaproteobacteria bacterium | reverse complement strand
GGTAAGTGAAGCTCCGATGAGCGTCCCCCTGGATGTCCCCCCGGATGTCCCCCCGGAGCGTCCCGGCGTGGAGCCCTCAAAGAGCCGCGTGGAGATGACCCAGATCGTGCTGCCTGAGCACACAAACGCGCTCGGTACGATCTTCGGCGGGCAGGTGGCGGCGTGGATCGACATCTGCGCCGCGATCTCCGCGCAGCGGTTCTGCCGGCGCAGCGTCGTCACCGTCTCCATCGACGAATTGCTGTTCCTCCACCCGATCCATCGCGGCCACATCGCGATCTTTCAGGCGGTCGTCAACGCGGCCTGGAATTCGTCGATGGAGGTCGGCGTCAGCGTGGAGGGCGAGGATCCGCTGACCGGCGTGCGCACCCGCACCGCCACCGCCTGGGCCACCTTCGTCGCCCTCGACGCGGATGGCCGCCCCGCGCAGGTGCCGCGCCTCCTGCCCGGCACCCCGGAGGAGCTGCGGCGCGAGGCTGAGGCCAACGGGCGGAAGCAGCGGCGTCTCCAGCACCGCGCACCGCACGCTTGACGGTCGCCCTGTATTCCAGACACGAAAGTCGCGTGAAAGATGGAGGTATCCATCAAGTAAGAGCGACTGCCAAATATAGCGAGCTAAAGGACAGACATGTCTGATTTGATTCTTGCCAGCGCGTCTCCCCGTCGCCAATCTCTGCTGAGATCGGCGGGAATCCTCTTCACTGTCCGTCCTGCAGATGTTGACGAGTCGATGCTCCCCGGGGAGGCGCCGACGGCCTATGTGCGCCGGATCGCCACCACCAAGGCGCAGGCCGGGGCGGCGGACGACACCGTGATCGCGGCGGACACCATCGTCGAGCTCCACGGCACGGTGCTCGGCAAGCCTGCCGACGCGGCGGAGGCGGCGGCGTTCCTGGAGCGGCTCTCCGGGCGCAGCCACCGGGTCTATACCTGCGTCGTGCTGAGGAGCGGGGGGTCGATCACCACGATGATCGTCAGCTCTCTTGTGCAGTTCCGCGCGCTGAGCGGGAACGATATCGCGGCCTATGTCGCCACCGGCGAACCCTTCGACAAGGCGGGCGCCTACGGGATCCAGGGCGCGGGGATGGGGCTGGTGCAGTCTGTCCAGGGCAGCTACACCAACGTCATCGGCCTGCCCCTCGCTGAGACGCTGGCGCTCCTCCAGCAGGCAGGGATACAGGTGGCAGCGGCCCAGCCCTGATCGGGGCGGCCCGGAGCGACAGATGGGCGGGAGCGGTGAGCGCACAGAGGGCGCAGAGCAGGCGCGGCAGGCAGAGATCGCCGCGCGGCTCGGACAGGTGCAGGCGGAGATCCAGCGGGCGGCCGTCGGGTGCGGGCGGGATCCTGCCTCCATCCGGCTGATCGCGGTGTCCAAGACCCGGCCGCCGGAGGACATCCGGGCGGCGGTGCGCGCCGGACAGATCGACTTCGGCGAGAATTACGCCCAGGAGCTGCGCGACAAGGCCGATCCGGTGCAGCCCGGGCCGGGGCGGGTGATCCGCTGGCACTTCATCGGCTCGCTCCAGCGCAACAAGGTGAAGTACGTCGTGGGGCGCGCCTGCCTCGTCCACGACGTCGACAGCGTCGCGCTCGCTGAGGAGCTCGGGAGGCGCGCCCTCCAGCAGCGGCCCGGATCGGGCAGCATCGACATCCTCGCCGGCGTCAACATCGGGCGCGAGCCGCAGAAGAGCGGCTGGATGCCGGATCAGATCCCCGCGATCCTCCCGCAGCTCGCCGCCGTCCCGGGCGTCCGGCTCTGCGGCCTCATGTGCATCCCGCCCGCCGCCGACGATCCGGAGCAGACCGCCCCGCTGTTCGAGGAGATGGCCGCGATCGCCGCCGCCGGGGCCGCCGCCGGGTTCCCGCTCCCGGAGCTGTCGATGGGGATGAGTCACGACTACGCGGTGGCGATCCGCTGCGGGGCCACCATGGTGCGCGTCGGGACCGCCATCTTCGGCAGCCGGGCCGCCCCGCCTATCGGCTGAAGCGGAGCACCAGATCCGTCCGGCGTCCCTCGTCGATCCGGAAGCTCACAACGCGCACCCGCCCGTTCCCCGCCTGCGCCTTTACGGTGTGGGGGCCGGGGCTAAGCTCGATCGGATCGAGGTTGGACGGGCCTGACTGCGGTCCGGCATCCCCGCCGCGCCCCTCCACTACGCCCTTGTAGCCGCCGTCCACCCACACCTTGACCTGCTGATCCGCCCAGAGCTGCAGCAGCCCCGTCTGCGGCACCGGCTCCGGGGGCGGCGGGACCGGCTGCCCGCCCGCGTCTGCGAGCTGGATCGGCGGCACCGGCACCTCCGCGACGGGCGGCGCCGTCGGGCGCGGCTGCATGAACCACATCAGCCCCCCGAGCGCCAGCCCCGCCAGCGTCACCCCGATCACCCCGACCACCGGGAAGCGGGGCCCCTCCTCCTCCTCCTCCACCGGCGGGCGGCGGTGCGTCCCGGTCGTTATCCGCAGCGGATCGGCCGCCGGCAGCGGAGGGAAGGACTCGCGCCTCAGCGGGCCGGGGGACTGCTCCTGGTTTCGCTCATTCAGAAGTCGCTGATCCGCCTTCCGCTGGCGCTCCTCTTCCCGCCGCTCGTTCTCCCGGCGCTCGTTCTCCTTCCGCTCCGCCCCCTTCTTCTCAGCAGCCATGCTCTCAAGCTGCTCCAGCTTCGTCTCCAGCGTCCGGTTCTCGCTCCGGCTGACGTTGCGCGGGAAGGTCGTCTCTGCGTTCTTCGGATCCAGCGCCTTGTTCGGCTTTTTCTCCGGTCGCGGCGCATCCGGCTTGGGTGATGTATTCTCAGGCTTCAACAGTGCATTATCTGTCTTCGGTGCCGTGTTCTCCGTCCGCCCTTCCGCCTTCATGTCCGATCGCGGCAGGGTGCGCTCCGGCCCCGGCGTGAGCCGATCCCGGTTGACGCGCGCGACCGGTGCGGGCAGTGCGGGGAGCGGGGGTGCGGCCGGGGGCGCGGGTGCGGCCGGGGGCGCGGCCTTCCAGGGGATCGGGGGCGCGGTCATCTCATCAAAGGAGGCCATCGCGCTCCTCGACGCGGCGCTGCTCTCGGGCTTCTCGGGCCTGCCCTCGGGCTTGCCCTCGGGCTTGCCCTCGGGCTTGCCCTCGGGCTTGCCCTCGGGCTTGCCCTCGGCCTGCGGCTTCAGCTCCAGCTTCATCCCGAGCGCCGGGCGGGACTCAAGGGCGCGGCGGTTGCGGTTGCGGCCGGGATCAATGAACAGGGCGTCGTCAGCCATCGGGATCTCGATGAGCGCATCGACGAGATCGCGGCCTTTGTGCGCGTGGTTGCCCCGGGCGGCGACGGTGTGGCTCTCAAAAGAGTCCTCCACCACCGGGATCCGCATCGCCGGGTTGGTGCGTTCGGCGCGGGAGGCCGAGAACGGCTCCAGCTCCGGGTCGAGGCGGGGCATGCGGATCGCGGGGTTGGTGCGTTCGGCCCGGATGGAGAAGGGTTCGCCGAGGGCGTCGACGCGCGGACCGTCCCCCCGCCCCGGCGCCAGCCCCAGCTCCATGCGCGGGATGCGGATCGCGGGGTTGGTGCGCTCGGCGCGGGCGACGAAGCCGTCATCGGTGCCGTCAGGGCGGCGGGGCCGGTGGGCGCGCGGCCCGCCCCCGAGGATCTCCTCCAATTGGGAGACGGCCTCAGGGAGCATGCTGCCGGGGGACTGGGAGAGCGCGCCCTCTTTTCCGCCTGGGATGCCGAGGAAGATGCGGGCGGGCTCGCGGGTGTCGTCTCCCTCCTCGATGGCCGGGATCAGCGCGTCTTCGAGATCGTCCGCCAGATCGCTGCCCTGGGCTGAGCTGATCGGCATCTGGATGAGCGGCGGCTCATCAACCAGGAGCATATCCGGTCGCTGGAAGAGGCTCTTTCTGGGCTTCGGCTCAGCCATCTGATGCTCCTGATCGCCGGGGGCGACAATGAATGGCCAGCGGTGGGGGACCGGCGCTGTCAGGTTTTACGGATCATCTCACCGATACTTCCAGTACCAGTTTCAACAAAACTGCGGGTATTATCCATCTGCTCACGACGCAAGCCCACCATCAGGGTGAACTCTCCCATGCGGGAGACAAGTACACCCTTCTGAATCAGCGTATTAACGATCTTCCGGAGGAGCGTGTGGGGGCGGACGCCCAGCCCCCGGAACAGGTTGTCGGCGCGGGTCATCTCCGGCTCGATGAGCTGGTGCTCCAGGAACCGCCGCATCAGCCTGCGGCTCAGGTCGAGCGGATCGCTGTCCTGCCCCTCGCCCTCGCCCCACCAGACCTGGAGCCCGCCCCGGCGGCGGATCATCTCCAGGTGGGAGGGATCGAAGCGGAGGTTGGGCGGGAAGCCCTCGCCCGCCGCGAGGATGCGGATCAGATCGGTCGGGTGCAGGCCGAGCCGGGTGGCCGCCTGCGGCAGGGTGAGGCGCTCCAGGGATTCGATCATCGGCCCTCCTCCAGATCCACCAGCTCAGGGGCCAGCCAGAAGCTGTACACCTCCAGCGCCGCCGCCACCAATTCCGGCGCGTCCTCCTGCACCGACTGGATCGCCTCCAGGCTGATCTCCTGGAGATCGTCCGGGACGGCGTGATCGCCCAGCCAGATCTCGATGCCGAGGTTCCCCTCCACCTCGATCAGCCGGATGGGGGCCGTGGTGGCGCCGATGCGCCGCAGCATCCGGTGGATCGCCAGCGTCGTGCGCCAGATCAGCCGCGCCGCGATGTCGTCGGGGCGGCTGTTCCAGTCGGTGCAGGCCGCGTACGGCACCGGCAGCAGCAGCAGCAGCAATTGCGGCGGCCCGCCCGCAGGCCCCGACGCCAGCACCACCCCCACCCCCGCCGGCTCCAATTCCAGATCCGGCACCTGCTCCATCGCCTCCAGCACCGGCTGGAGCCGCGCCATCACCTGCGACAGCCGCGCCTCCACCCCCGGACGGCTGTAGGCGGGCAGCCCCGGCGTCTGGAGCCGCTCCCGCAGCCGCACCGCCTCGGTCACCAGCCCGTCCAGCTCCGCCGCCCGCCCCGGCACCTCGCGCACCCCCTCCAGCACGTCCGCCCGCGCCTGCACCATCGCCTGCTGCAGCAGCGCCGCCCGCTCCATCAGGCGCGCCCGATCCTCGGTCAGGCTCGTCAGCACCGCCTGCCACGCCCGCGCCTTCAACTCCTGCCCGATCACGTCGCGCTGCCGCGTCTGGCGCTCGCGCATCGAGCGCAGGGCGCGCAATTGGCGCTCCAATTCCGCGATGCTGCGCTGGATCGCCGCCTCCTCCGCCTCCACGCTGTCCAGCCCCGCCAGCACCGACGACTCCACGGTCGCCCGCCACCGGTTCAGCTCCTCCAGCGCCTGTGCGAGCGCAGGCTGGTTCACTGACAGACCCCCCACAGCCCCAGCCCGCTGTTCGAAGCCGCCGCCTCCGCCGAGTACAGCGGCTCCGCCCAGCGGATGTTGTCGAAGTCCTCATAGACCACCGCCTGCCCCTCCCGGATGATCTGCTCGTTGAGCATCAGATCCTCGCCGCCCGGCCCCGCCTCCGGCAGCCAGACATAGGCGAGCGTGCGATCGTAGGCGTCCGTACACTCCGCATCGAATTCCAGCCGCACCGTCGTGCCCTCCCGCAGCCAGCCCGCCAGCCACGCCGCCGCCGCGTCCCCCCAGCACTCCGCCTCCGTCCCCTGCTCGGGGTGCGCGATCTCGTCGGCGTCCACCCCCAGCATCCGGACCGCCTCGCCGGTCGTACAGTCTGCCCCGTCCCCCTCCAGCACGAACGTGTCCCCGTCCCGCGTGCACACCACCCGATCCTCCCGATCCGGCGCGCACCGCTCTCCGGCGAGGATGGGGACCCGATCCAGCCCCTCGCAGCCGCTCAGCCCCGCGAACACCGCGATCCAGCCCAGCCCCCTCCAACCCGCCTGCCTGCGTGCCATGCGCTCCATCTGCCGCTCCCGCGCCATACATGGTACCCTGTTCTTCTTGTCTCAGCAGGTAGCCCCGTGAGCAGCCGCACCGATCCTGACATCCAGCCCGATACCCGGCCCCCGGCTGTCACCACGGACGCGACTGTCCTCTCCGTGGAAAAACTCGGTAAATACTTTGATATCTACCCGAATGATCGCGCGAGGCTCTACGAATTCCTCGGAAACCGCGAGCACCATGTCCGCCACTGGGCGCTCCGCGACATCTCCTTCCAGGTGGAGGCCGGGCGCGCCTTCGGGGTCATCGGGGCGAACGGCGCGGGCAAGAGCACCCTGCTTCGCCTGCTGGCAGGGATCAGCGCCCCCTCTGAGGGCCGCATCCTCCACCGGGGCCGCATCGCCACCCTGCTCGATCTCGGCGTCTCCTTCCACGACACCTTCACCGGCCGCGAGAACATCGAGCTGAACTGCGCCCTGCTCGGCCTCTCGCCCGAGGAGACGCAGGCCCGCATCCCCGAGATCATCCGGTTCGCCGAGCTGGGCGCCTTCATCGATCACCCGGTGCGGACGTGGTCCACCGGGATGAACCTGCGGCTCGGGTTCTCCATCGCCGTCCACTCCAGCGCCGAGCTCCTCCTCGTCGATGAGGTGCTGGCGGTCGGGGATCAATACTTCCAGCGGAAGTGCGTGCGCCGCATCGAGGAATTGCTCCGCGCGGGGTGCGCCCTCGTCCTCGTCTCGCACGATCTCCACGCCGTCCGCCACCTCTGCGACGCCGCCGCCTGGATCGATCAGGGCCACGTCCGCGTCATGGGCGACCCGCGCGAGGTCGTCGAGCACTACCTGGAGCTCGACCGGCTGAAGCTCGCGCCGCCCCGCCCCCTCCTCCCGGGGATGGGCCGCGCCCGCGCCCCCGGCGATGCCCCCGGCGATGCTCCCGGCGCCGAGGTCATCGATCCCGGCGCCCGCGCCGCTGACGCCGCCAACGCTGGAAACGCCGCCAACGCCAGCACCGCCAACGCCGCCAACGCCAGCACCGCCAACGCCAGCACCGCCAACGCTTCCCCCGGCGCTGCCGCTGACCGCCGGACCGCGCCGCACCGGCCTGCCCCCGCCTCGCAGTGGCTGGAGGCAGACCCGGCGGTGCGCGCGCGCGTAGAGGCCGCCTGCGTCGTCCCCGATCCGGCCGGGCTGTTCGAGGAGGCGCCCGGAGAGGCGCCGCGCCGCATGGACGGCGAGACCCCGGTGGTCACCGGGAGCGGCGAGATCCGCATCCTCCGCGTCCAGCTCCTCGACGGCGAGGGCAACGAGCGCGCCCGCTTCCGCACCTTCGACGACATCATCGTCGCGGTCACCGTCCGCACCACCGAGCCGGTCGATGATCCGGTGTTCGGGATCGCCCTGTTCCGCGACGACGGCGCCTACGTCTTCGGCCCCAACACCCGCTACGACGGCGTGCTGGAGGGCCGCTGGCACGGCGTCTACACCTGGTTCCTCCGCTACCCCGCCATCCCGCTGCTCCAGGGCACCTACCGGATCTCCGTCGCCTTCTTCGATCAGGGGCATATCCGCCCGCTCGTCTGGCACAACCAGCTCTATGAATTGCGCATCACCCAGGATCTCGAAGACCACGGCCTCGTCCACCTGCCGCACCGCTGGGGCGTGCTGCCCTGGTACGAGCGGTGATCGGCCTCATCGGCGACCTCTCCGGCGCCGGGTTCGCCGCCCTCCGCACCGATCACTTCCGCCGCCTCCTCCCCGGCGCCCGCTGCGTGGACTGGCGCGATCCTGACCTCGACCGCGCCCTCAGCCCCGCCGCCGCCCTCGTCACCGCCGGGATCTTCGGCCCCACCCGCGCCGCCCTCCTCGCCGTCCGCGACCGGCCGCTCTGGCTCGATCTCCCCGGCGACCCGTTCGCCGACGCGCAGGCCGCCGCCTTCGCCCCCGATGGCGCCCACCCCGGCGCCCCGGCGGAGGCCGCCGCCCTCTTCCCCGCCGCCATCCGGCGCGCCGACGCCTTCTCCACCATCGGGGAGCGCGCCCGCCTCGCCCTGCTCGGCCAGCTCGGCGTCACCGGCCGCCTCGCCGCCCTGCCCCCCGGCGCCGATCCCGTCAACGTCCTGCCTGTCGCGTGGCTGTTCCCCCAGCCGCCCCGCCCGCCCCGCCCCCACCCGCCCGCGCCCTCCGCGCAGGCGCCGCTCCATGTCGCGCTGTTCGGCAGCTTCAACACCTGGTACGACGATCAGACCCTCCTCGCCGGGCTGCTCCTCGCCCTCGACGCCCGCCCCGGCGCGATCCGGGTCTGCTGCGTCGGCGGCGCGGTTCCCGGCCACTACACCGCCGGCTACGACCGCTTCCGCGCGGGCGCCCTCGCCTCCCCCCACGCCGCCGCCTTCCGCTTCCTCCCCGAATTGCCCCCCGCCGCCCTGCCCGCCGCCCTCGCCCCCTGCTCGCTCACCGTCTGCCTCGACCGCCCCGGCTTCGAGCCCCTGTTCGGGAGCCGCACCCGCCTGCTCTTCGCGCTCCACCAGGGGATCACGCCGCTCACCACAACCCGCACCGAGCTCGCCGCCGGATTGTGCGCCCTCG
>JBEIQZ010000651.1:0-2971 GCA_040376255.1 Alphaproteobacteria bacterium | reverse complement strand
GGAGCATCAAGTTCCTGCGGGGCGGCTACGGGTGCGGCAAGACCTTCATGGCGCGGCTGGCGCTGATGGAGGCGCAGGAGCGGCGGTTCGTGACGAGCTTTGTTGTTGTCTCAGACAACGACCTCCACTTCCACCGGTTTGACGATGTGTACCGGAAGGTGATGATCGAGCTGGGGACGGCGACATGCGGGCGGGGCGCGCTGGGGGACATCCTGGATCGCTGGATCGCGCACGTGGAGGGCCGGCTGATCGCGGCGGGGCTCCCGATGGAGGCGCCGGACTTTGACGGGCGGGTGCGCCAGCGGCTGCGGGAGGATCTGCTGGCGATGACGGGGGGGAAGGCGCCGCAGGACTTTGTCCGGGTGGTGCAGACGATCTTCGATCTGAAGCAGGAGGGTGCGCTCGGAGAGGCGGGCGCGCTGCTGTCGTGGCTGTGCGGCAGCACGAACGTGTCGGCGGCGGTGAAGAAGCGGGCGGGCGTCCGGGGGGAGATCACGAGCCGGGACGCGCTGGACTACCTGCGCGGGGTGCTGGAGATCGTGAAGGCGGCCGGGTACACCGGGATGATGATCGTGATCGACGAGGCGGAGACGATCCTCAGGATGCGGACGGACGTCCGGCACAGGTCGCTCAACGGTATCCGGCAGATCGCGGACGCGGCGGGGAGCTACCCGGGGCTGCTGTGGCTGTTCACCGGCACCCCGGACTTCTTTGATCGGAGCCAGGGGGTCGCGGGGCTGGCGCCGCTGCACGAGCGCGTCCGGTTTCTGTCGCAGAACGGCTTTGTCAGCCTGCGCCAGGCGCAGCTTCTGCTGGAGCCATTTGACCGGGCGCGGCTCGGCGCGGTCGCGCGGCGGCTGCGGGCGATGTACCCGGCGCGGGAGCCGGCGCGCTTTCTTGCCTGCATGAGCGACCGCTTTATCGACCGGCTGGTGGAGGAGGTGACGGCGGGGTTCAGGGGGGATGTCGGCGTGGTCCCGCGCCAGTTCCTGCGCGCGCTGGTGACGCAGATGGATCTGGTGGACGAGCTGCCCGGCTACCTGCCGGAGCGGGACGCCGCCTTCGAGGCGGGCCCGATGACGGACGAGGAGCAGTCTGTGGCTGACGGATCGTCGGGGCTGGCGGTGGAGGGCGGGCCTGCTCAGGCGGAGGACGTGTGGTGAGCGCCTTCCACCGGCTGCACCCCCGGCTGCAGGAGGCGGTGGTGGCGCGGCTGGGGTGGGGCGCGCTCCGGCCTATCCAGGAGGCGGCGGGCGGGGTGATCGGGCGGGGGGCGAACGCGGTGGTGCTGGCGCCGACGGCGGGGGGGAAGACAGAGGCGGCGATCTTCCCGATCCTTTCGGGGATCCTGGAGGATCAGGACGCGGCGCCGGGCGCGCCGGGCGGGGTCGCCGCGCTGTACATCGCCCCGATCAAGGCGCTGCTGAACAACCAGCGGGAGCGGCTGGGGCGGTACACGGAGATGGTGGGGCTGCGGCGGGCGGTCTGGCACGGGGACGTCCCCGCTGCTGAGCGGCGGGCCTTCCTGCGGGAGCCGGCGGAGCTGCTGATGACGACGCCGGAGTCGCTGGAGGTGATGCTGATCTCTCCGAAGGTGGACACCGCCGCGCTGTTCGCGGGGCTCCGGTGGGTGGTGATCGACGAGATCCACGCGATGGCCGGGACGGATCGGGGGGCGCACCTGATGAGCGTGCTGGAGCGGATCGCGCCGCACAGCCGGCACGACGTCCAGCGGATCGGGCTGTCCGCGACGGTGGGGAACCCGGAGGCGATCCTCGGCTGGATGCAGGGCAGCAGCCGCCGGGCGGCGGAGGTCGTGGATCTGCCGCGCCCGCCGGTGCGGCGGAGCCTCGCGGTGCAGTACCGTCCGTCGATGGAGGCGCTGGCGCAGGACGCGGCTGCGGCGGCGAAGGGGAGAAAGAGCCTGCTGTTCTGCCCGTCGCGGGCGATGACAGAGGAGACGGCGGCGCTGCTGAAGCGGGCGGGGACGGCGGTGTTCGTCCACCACAGCGCGGTCTCCCGGGAGGAGCGGGAGCGGGCAGAGGAGCGGTTCACGCACGGGACGGACGCCTGTGTCGTCTGTACATCGACGCTGGAGCTCGGGATCGACGTCGGGGATCTGGATCGGGTGCTGCAGGTGGACGCGCCGGACACGGTCTCCTCCTTCCTGCAGCGGATGGGGCGCACGGGGCGGCGGCCCGGGCAGGTGGCGAACACCACCTTCCTCTGCGCGAGCAGCGACGCGGTGCTGCAGGCGGCGGCGCTGATCGGGCTGGCGCGGCGGGGGTGGGTGGAGCCGGTGGCGCTGGGGGGGCGGTGCTGGCCGGTGCTGATCCATCAGGTGCTGGCGATGACGCTGGCGGGGGGCGGGGTGACGCCGGACGCGGCGTGGCGCCAGCTCCAGCGGGCGCCGGACTTCCGGGGCATCCGGCGGGCGGAGTTCGACCGGCTGCTGGCGTGGATGCTGCGGGACGGCGGGCTGGCGCTGCTGGACGGGCGGCTGCTGCCGGGGCCGAAGGCGGAGCGCAGGTTCAGCCGCCGCAACTTCATGGATCTCTACGCGGTCTTCGAGAGCCCGCAGAGCTACACCGTCGAGACCGGCGAGGGTCACCCGATCGGGACGCTGAGCCAGGGCTTCGTGGATCGGCTCTCGGACGGGGTCTCCTGCTTCCTGCTGGGCGGGCGCCCGTGGATCGTGCGGCAGATCCGCCACAGCGAGCGGGTCGTCGGGGTCGGGCCTGCGCCGCGCGGGACGCTCCCGACCTGGGGCGGCTTCACGCCGCAATTCCTGGGGCGGGCGCTCTGCGAGGAGATGCGGGCGGTGCTGCGCGCGGACGACGTGTGGCCGTGGCTCTCGCCTGAGGCGGCGGCGGCGCTGCAGGCGTGGCGGGCGGCGCTCCAGCCGCTGCTCGGGGGGGACGGGATCGAGGAGGCGGCGGAGGGCGGCGCGGCGGAGGTGCGCTGGTGGACG
>JBEIQZ010000688.1:0-2667 GCA_040376255.1 Alphaproteobacteria bacterium | reverse complement strand
CGCTGCTGTCGCGCAGCTTCGACCCGTGGCGGCACACCGGCGAGGCCGAGATCCACCTGGACTGCGACCAGCTCACCCACCTCTTCAGCCACGTCGCCCTGCGGCTGGATCTCGGCGTCCATGAGGTGCCGTCGCCGATGCACATGTACCTGCTGTACCAGCCGCCCGCCGGTCTGCCCTCCAGGGAGAGCGCCGCGCCGCTCTGGATCGAGGCGACGAGCTTCCGGCGCGTCGACGTCCAGGGCAACCGCGTCGACTGGATGGGCGCGGGCATCGGGGAGGACTTCTTCATCGACGCCGACTACCACCCCTCCGGTAAGGGCGGCAGCTACGCCAGCCGTGCGATCACGGAGGCCGCCGGGTTCTACCAGCCCGCCGACGCCCGCTACCTGGAGGACAGCATCACCGCCAACGTGATGGCGGGGCTGGAGCAGAACGACATCGCCGCGCCGACGCGGCAGGAATTGGAGGCCCGGCTCGACGGCACGCGCCACTACCTGCTGGTGTCGAACCTGTACCGGCTGATCCTGAGGGCCGCTGAGGACGCGATGGCGCTGAAGGAGTACGATCGGGCGCTCGCCGACGCGCAGGCGGCCGGGGCGCTCCACGCGCGCTTCCCGGTGCTGATCATCCACCGGGAGCCGGTCGAGCGCGTTCGCGAGGTCCAGATATTGAAGGCGCAGAGCCGCACCGCCGAGATGGCCGCGCCCCTCGACGCGGTGCTGGCGTGGTACGCCGAGAACGCCTACACCACCGTCCCCCCCCGCGCGACCAGCCCGGACCACGCTCAGGCGCTCATGCTCCGCGCTGAGCTCCAGATCGCCGCCGGAGACATGAAGACGGTCGAGGACTGCGACGCCACCTTCGGCGCGATCCTCCGCTACGAGGGGCGGGGACAGCGCGGACTGCCGACCCGTGAGGAGATCTGCGCGCTGCTCAGCACCGCTGCCGTGTGTGAGAAGGCGTCTGCGCCGGGGACATGTCCGCCGCAATAAGATATCCTGTGTCGATGATGTGGCTCTTGATCGGCGGGCTGGCGGTAGCGGGGGACGCCCCTGAGGTCGCGGTGGTGGGCGTTCACCTCAACGGGCTCGGGGGCAGCGGCGCAGCAGAGGAGAAGGCGGCAGAGCAGGCGACGCTGGCGCTCGCGGCGGCCCTTGAGCGCGAGAAGCTCGAAGCGATACTGCCCGCTGAGGTCGCGGCGCGGCTGGCTGGCAAGGAGCGGCTGGCGCTCGAAGACTTCGCGCTCGGACCCGGTCGCGAGCTGATGCAGGAGGCGCGCATCCTCTATGATCGCGCGCAGCCCAAAGACGCGATCCCGCTCGCCGAAGAGGCCGTCGCCGCCTTCCAGGCATCGCTCGCCTTCACCGACTCCCCCCGCGAATTGCAGGACGCCCTGCTGCTGCTCGGGCTCTGCTGGCTGGCCGACAGCGACCCGGCAGACAGCACCGCCGACACCACCCGGGCCGACGAGGCGTTCCGCCGCGCCGCTGTCGTCGACCCCGCCCGCGCCCTGGAGAACGCCAGCTACTCCCCGGAGGTGCGCCAGCGCTTCGACCGCATCCGCGCGCAGGTCGCCGGGCAGCCTGCCGGAACCCTCACCGTCCAGACCACCGCCGAGGCCAGCGTCTGGATCGACGGGCGCAGCCTCGGCCCCGCCCCGCTCCAGGAGCACCGGCTCGTCCCCGGCCCCCACACCATCGTCGTGCGCGGCGCCGACGGCGCGGTCGCGATGAAGACCGTCACCGTCCTCCCCGGCCAGAACCCGCCCCTCGATCTGCCCCTGGAGCGCCGCAACCTCGGCGCCGGCGCCCCCACCAACTCCGGGCGCTCGCGCCAGATCCGCTCGCTCTACCAGGGCCTCGGGCGCTACAGCGGCAGCGATCTCGTCCTCATCGCCGGGGTCGTCGACAGCCGCGCCATGCTCCAGCTCTACGACCCCCAGAGCAGCACCTTCTCCCGCACCATCATCGTCGACGTGCAGGGCGCCGGGACCGCAGGCGCCCTGGAGACCCTCACCTCCCAGATCCCCCTCCTCGCCAGCTACGCCTCGACCGACGGCGGCATCAAGCCCGACAAGGTCAGCCCCCAGGTCCTGCCCCTCTACCCCGGCACCAACGACCTCCTCGCCGGGATGCTCCTCGACCCCGCCCCCCCGCCCACCACCACCGGGCCGGACCCGGACAAAAAAGGCGTCCCCTGGTACCTCTGGGCCGGGATCGGCGCCGTCGTCGCCGGGGGCGGCGGCGTCGCGGCGGCGGTGCTGCTCAATGAGCCGGAAGAAGGGCCCGCCGGCACCATAACAGTTATCTTGCCCTAGGTTTTGCGGGGGGAGGACCTCCCCCCGCATCGGGACGGCGCTGGCGCTTGTCCCTCCCCCCGCGCGCAGGGGCGCGCTGCGGCTGGCCCTTACGGGGGTGAATGCGGGGGACGGTAGTATCTGTGATGTCGGGGGCTCTTTTGGTTTTACGTCCCCCACGTCCACAGCCCGCTTGCGGCGGGCCAGCCGGGGCGTATCGGGGAACACCCAGACGAACAAAGCAACAGTAAAAGTCCACTTCTTTCAGGTGTCGGGGTGGGCGGGAGGGGTTTGCGGCCTCAGCCGGATTCGGGACATCGGGTGGCTGACAGGAAAAGTCCGCTCCCTGCCTTTCGCCTTTCCGCCTT
>JBEIQZ010000450.1:0-5272 GCA_040376255.1 Alphaproteobacteria bacterium | reverse complement strand
GTTTATTTGAATAAAATTTTGTAAGGTGAAGAATTTAACAATCTGCCCGCACGACATGATTCCTTATCTCACGGGGTCTGGGCGCCCTGTCCTGCCGGGAGAGGCGAATGGAGGGGGATCGTTGAAATCCGGACTTGCTCAACGGGGGGGCGTCGGGGGGGAATCATGGAGGTCACGCGACTCAGGCGCGTGACCGGAATTTCCCCCGCCGACTGCGGGAGGTCGGCAGGAGGGGGCGCACAGCCCCCTCCTGCCCAGGAGGGTTCGGGAACCGGCGGTTCCCGATGGGGGTTCCGGGGGCCAACCCCCGGAAGAAGAGGCCACAGGGAAGAAAGAGGGGTCTGGGGGCCAGCCCCCAGTCTCTAAGAAAGAAAAAGCATCTCATAATAGCTGGGGAGGGGCCACCGCTCATCCGAGCAGATCTCCTCCATCCTGTCGCAGGCCGCGCGGAGGTTCTGGGCGGCGGGGAGGAGGGTGTGGCAGAGCCACTCGGCGCGGGCCTCTTCGCCTTCGACGTGGTTGGAGAGGAGGCGGTTCAGCTCGACGCGGGCGGCGATGATGGCTTCGAGGCCGGCTTCGAGCTGGCGGCCGCGCCAGCCGCCGGAGAACTCCTGGGCGTCGCGCTCGACGGCGGGGAGGATCTGGGTGTCGACGAGGCGGAGGAGCAGGTCGATCTCGATCTCGACGCGCTTGTTGTACTGGTCGAGGCGGACATCGTGGCGGGCGCGGAGCTCTTCGGGGCTCAGCACCTTCTGGCGGGTGAAGAGGTCGGTGGCGGCCTGCTGGCGGAGGGCGCTGAGGGCGGCGGGGGTGGTGCGGGCGTGGGGGAGGCCGCGACCCTCGGCCTCCTGGACCCACTCGGCGCTGTAGCCGTTGCCGTCGAAGCGGACGGGGGCGGCCTCGGTGAGGGCGCGGCGGACGGCGCTGAGGACGCGGTCGGGGGAGGCGTCGGCCTCGATCCAGGCGGCGAGCTGATCCATGCCGTCGGCGACGACGGCGTTGAGGCAGGTGCCGGGCCAGGAGATGGAGGCGCTGGCGCCGACGGCGCGGAACTCGAACTTGTTGCCGGTGAAGGCGAAGGGCGAGGTGCGGTTGCGGTCGGTGTTGTCGCGGGCGATGAGGGGGAGCTGGGCGGCGAGCTGGATGGGCGCGCCGGGGTCGAGGACGACATTCTCGCCGCGCTCGGCGGCCTCGACGACGCGGGTGAGGGCGTCGCCGAGGAAGACGGAGATGATGGCGGGGGGGGCCTCGTTGGCGCCGAGCCGGTAGTCGTTGGCGTAGGAGGCGATGGAGGCGCGCAGGACGGCGGCGTGGCGGTGGACGCCGAGGAGGATGGAGGCGAGGACGGCGAGGAACCGGAGGTTCTCGGAGGGGTTATCGCCCGGATCGAGGAGGTTGTGGCCCTTGTTGTCCGACATCGACCAGTTGAGGTGCTTGCCGGAGCCGTTGACGCCCGCGAAGGGTTTTTCGTGGAGCAGGGCGATGAGGTCGTGGCGGGCGGCGACCTTGCGGAGGGTGCTCATAACGAGCTGGTTGTGGTCGGCGGCGAGGTTGGCCTCGCAGAAGATCGGGGCCAGCTCGAACTGGGAGGGGGCGACCTCGTTGTGGCGGGTCTTGGCGCTGACGCCGAGGTAGTAGAGCTCGACCTCGACCTCCTCCATGAAGGACTGGACGCGCTGGGGGATGCTGCCGAAGTAGTGATCTTCGAGGGACTGGCCCTTGGGGGCGCGGGCGCCGAGGACGGAGCGCCCGGCGATCACGAGGTCGGGGCGGAGCGCGGCGTAGGCGCGGTCGATGACGAAGTACTCCTGCTCGGGGCCGACGGTGACGGTGATGCGGCCCGGGTGCTCGCCGGTCGGGGAGAGCAGGCTGAGCAGGCGCCCGGCGGAGCGGTTGATCGCGTCCATGGAGCGGAGGAGCGGCGCCTTCTCATCGAGCGCCTGTCCGTGGTAGCCGAGGAAGGCGGAGGGGATACAGAGGGTGCGCCCGTTGGGGGTGTCCATGAGGAACATGGGGCTGGTAGGGTCCCAGTTTGTGTAGCCGCGCGCCTCGAAGGTGCTGCGCATCCCGCCGGAGGGGAACGAAGAGGCGTCGGGCTCGGACTGGATGAGCATGGCGCCAGTGAACTTCTCAATGGCGCGACCGGCGCTGTCGAAGGCCAGGAAGGAGTCGTGCTTCTCGGCGGTGAGGCCGGTCATCGGGTGGAACCAGTGGCAGAAGTGCGTGGCGCCCTGCTCGATGGCCCACTCCTTGACAGCGTGGGCGATGGCGTCGGCGACCGGGCGCTCGGGGCGGACGCCCTTCTCGACGACGTCCTGCCAGCGGCGGAAGATGTCGGGGGGCAGCCGCTCGCGCATGCGGTCGGCGCCGAAGCAGCGGCTCCCGAAGAAGGCGGAGATGCGCTGCGGGCGGCCGTCGGCGCCGGTGGGGCGCTGGAAGGTGCGGATATCGCGGGAGAGGGCAGTCTTGACGGCTTCGTGGCGGGGACCGGGCATGTCGGCTCCAGGGAGTGCGGGGGCGAAAAAGGGCAGGGCAGAAAAAACAGGGCGCCGGTTATCCTGTTCGCCGGGGGGGAGCCAGCGGCGGCGCGGTGGCAGCCGGTTAGAGATCCGGCATGTCCAGAGCATGGCGGCGGCGGTTGCGGGTTCTTCCGTGGGTTCTTGTCCCGCTGGCCGGGATCGGGATCGGGGTCGGGGTTTGGCAGCGGGGGCCGGGTGGCGCGCCGGAGGGCGTGCCGGGCGCCGTGGTGCCGGGTGGCGTGGGGGCGGGGGGCGCGCCGACCGCTGCCGCGCCGGTGCGGGTGGGGGCCAGCACCTTCACGAAGGCGGCGCCGGAGCAGACGTCGAGCGCGGCGGGGACGGCGCCCTGTCCGGGCTGTGACGTCGTGGTGATCACGGTCTGCTCGCTGCGGCGGGATCACGTGAGCGGCTACGGGGTGGCGGGCCATGAGGGGCTGACGCCGAGCATTGATCGGATCGCGGCGGACGGCTGGCGGATGGACAACGCGTGGTCGGCGTCAAATTTCACGCTGGCGGGCCTGTCAGCGATCCTGACCGGTCGGTTCGGCAGCACGACGGGCGTGTTGACCTGGGACAAGGGGCTGACGGCGGACATCCCGACGCTGCCGGAGATCCTGGGCTACTACGGCTACGCGACGGGCGGCTTCACGATAGACGCGCCCTCCGGGTTCCGCCCGGACTACGGGCTGGATCGGGGCTTCCAGCACATGGAGATCATGCCGCCGCCGCGCGACACCCCGGACGGGCGGACGGGCGGCGGGTCGCCGGGGCCGGGCGGGGACTCGGCGCGGCCGGCGGCGGCGTGGCTGGCGAAGCAGTCGACTTCGAAGCCGGTGTTCTTGATGTACCACAACCGGACGGCGCACTTCCCGTTCGTGCTGACGGACAAGGGGGCGGACGGCGATCCGACCGGCCTGATCCAGGCGCTCTACGACGCGGGGCGGACACAGGCGCACAGGGGGCCGATGCCGGGGACGGCGGGGGGGACGGCGCAGAAGGGGGTGGTGGACGTCGGGGGGCCGGATCCGCTGCAATTGCTGGTGGATCGGGTCGGGCGCCCGGCGGTGGAGGCGTGGAGCCGGGAGTACGCCGCCTCGGTGCGCCGGATGGACGTTGACATCCGGGTGATCCTCGACGCCGTCGCGGCGCGCGGGCGTCCGACGGTGCTGCTGCTGGTGGCGGATCACGGGGAGTCGCTGAACGAGCACGGCGAATTGCTGCACGGCGACGCCTACTGGGCGGGGGTGACGCGCGTGCCGCTGCTGATCCGGATCCCGGGGGTGGCGGGCGGGAGCAGCGGCGCGCTGGTGAGCCACGTGGATCTGGCGCCGACGCTGCTGGAGGCGGTGGGGGCGGTGATCCCGGCGGGGATCGACGGCCACTCGCTGCTGCCGGTGATGCGCGGGGAGAGCGGCGGGGTGCGGTCGGTGGCGCTGATCGAGGGCGGGGTGCGCGCGAACGAGACGGGGATCGCGCGCGGGGCGGTGGTGGCGCCGCCGTGGGTGCTGCTGCGGCAGGATCGGGGGTGCGGGGAGAGCGCGCAGCCGCCGCGTGGGCCGGGGGAGCCGGCGAGCTGCCTGTACAACACGGAGGAGGATCCGGGGCAGCTCCGGAGCGTGGCCATTGAGAACCCGGCGGTGGTGGAGGAATTGCTCGGGCGGTGGGATCGGTTCCGGGCGGCGCGGGGGAACGCGGGGGCGAAGCTGGAGCTGAGCCCGGAGGCGGTGGAGGCGCTCCAGCGGACGGGGTATGATTTTAAGCCGGGGGAGCGGTGAGGGAGGGGGGAGAGGGGGAGGAGATGCAAGCGCGAAGGAACGAAGGAACGAAGGGAGCGCGAAGGTGGGCGGTGGTGGTGGGGGTGGTTTGCGGGGGGGTGGTGGGCGGGTGGGGGACCGGGAGCCTGAGGGTGCCGGAGCCGGTGGATGCGGCGGTGTGGAGCAGCGTGACGGCGGGGCTGGACGCGCAATTGGCGACGGTGGATCGGGGGCGGGGGATTTATCGGCATGATGGGGCGCTGTGGTTGATCCCGATGCCGTTCGGGCGGGGGACGACGATTTTTCCGGTGCGGGGGAGCGCGACGGGGCGGGTGGAATTGACGACAGGGGAGGGGAGCGGGCCGCTGAGGTTGTTGTTTCATGATCAGAAGCCGGGGAGCCCGGGGATCATGGTGACGGTGTCGCCGGAGGAGATCGGGGCGGGGTCGCTGCGGCTGTCGGGGGCGCGGGAGGTGGTGATCGGGACGGAGGGCGGGACGCTGACGGTGCAGGGGCAGGGGGCGGGGGCGTTGAGCCCGGGGCGGGTGGATCTGCTGCCGTCTGCCGATCCCGATGCGCGACCGGCGAAGGTGGAGCGGGTGCGGATCACGGGGACGGACGGGGCGGTGCTGGCGGAGGAGGTCGGGGCGGGGCGGCGGGCGGACGCGGCGGGGGCGGGGACGGGGGCGGTGATCGGGGGGATCGGGGCGGTGATCGGGGGGGCGGGGTGGCTGCTGATCCCGGTGCTGGCGCTGTGGCCGGATCTGGGGGACTGGCTGGCGTGGCTGACGCGGCTCTACCTCGTGGCGTGGACGCCGACAGAATTGGCGCGGGCGGCGTTCGCGGCGTCGTTCCTGCCGTGGATCGGGTCGGTGATCGTCGGGCGGGGGTGGCTGGCGCCGGTGCGGTCGCGGCATCCGGGGCTGTGGCGGTACGCGGCGGGGATCGGGGCGGCGGGGATCGGGGCGGCGGGGATCGGGGCGGCGGGGATCGGGGCGG
>JBEIQZ010000022.1:0-26584 GCA_040376255.1 Alphaproteobacteria bacterium | reverse complement strand
CCCCCCCCCCCCCCCGCTCCTCCCCGATGATTCAGGGGTTATATATAGATATACACGGTAAATTACGGTAGAGTTCGCCCAGATCCAGCCCGTAGCCGACGACGAACTCGTCGGGGATCGAGAACCCGACGTAGTCGACCTGCACCGCTGTTTCGCGGTTGGAGGGCTTGTCGAGCAGCGCGGCGACCTTCAGCGCCTTCGGCCCGCGCACCTCCAGCATCCTCAGCAGGTAGTCCATGGTGAGGCCGGTGTCGACGATGTCCTCGACGAGGATGCAGACCTGCCCGCCGATCTCGGATCGGAGATCCTGGGTGATCTGGACGGCGCCGCTGGAGGTGGTGCCGCCGTGGTAGCTGGCGACGCCGAGGAACTCGACGCGGACGTTGCCGGGGATGGCGCGGACGAGGTCAGCGAGGAAGATGAAGGAGCCCTTCAGGACGGCGATGAGGGTCAGGGTCTGGTCGGGGTAGTCGGCCCGGATCTGGGCGCCGAGCGCCTGGACGCGGGCGTGGATCTCTTCGGCGGAGATCAGGGTCTGGATGGTGCCGGACAAGGGGGGCTCCTGGGGGACGGGCAGATGGCGGGGCGGGCTGACAGCGGGATCAGACCCAGGCGTTGTTGAGGATCTCCCCGAGGCCACCGGCGCCGGGGAGGATGTACTGGTGATCGTTGAGGCCGGACTCCTCGGCGGGGAGGCTGCCGGGCAGGGCGTCGAGGGCGGCGGGGCTGGAGAGGCCGCGATCGAGGCGGAGGGCGTGGATGTGGACGGGGGGGTGGCCCTCCGCGCTGCCCGCCGCGAGGACGCGCCGGACGTACTCCGGGGTGACGATGAGGTGGGCGCAGATCACCTTCAGGGGGCGCCCGGCGCCGATCCGCTCGTAGTGGGCGAGGGCTTCGAGCAGCGAGCCGCCGGTGGCGCCCATCGGGTCGGGGACGATCAGGATGGCGCCGTCGAGCGGGCCGCCGACCTTGGCGGCGGTGACGCTGGCGCCGGTGACGCGGTTCTGCCCGTCCACGGCGCGCCCGACGAAGAGGTGATCCTGGCGGACGTTGTCGGGTTCGAGCAATTCGTTGAGCCGCTCATAGAAGAGCTGGGCCGGGACCATGCCGGCGCGGGCGACATCGACGACGACGACCTTCTGCGCGCGATCCAGCACCACGCCCTCATAGGCCTGCTCCGGGTGGGCGCGGGTCATGCGGGTGGGGTGGCGCTCGATGACGGAGGGCAATTCGACGCTGGCGATGCGGGTGAACAGGTACTCGAAGGCGCGGGCGCAGAGCAGGCCGACCTCCGGCTGGCGGGTCTGCGGGCTGCCGAGCCGCGCCAGCAGCGAGAGCGCGTAGGGCTGGCTGTGGAGGGTGAGCCGGTCGCCGAAGGCGTGGGGGGCGTCGCCGGGGTGGACGGTCCGGTAGGCAGAATCGGGGTGGCTCATGCAGGCTCCAGCAGATCGAAGAATAATTCCAGCGTCCCGAGCAGCGCGTCGAGCGTCCCGCCGACCTGGAGCCGGGCGAGGAAGGGCAGCGGCCCCTCCTCAGTGAGCGAGGTGGCGAAGACGGCGTCGCGCAGCGCGTCCTCCTCGGCCAGCACCAGCGCCGGGCGCACGAGCGCCGGATCGCTCAGCAGGTCAGCCGCGCTGTCCAGCAGGCTGATCGACGGATCGGCCTCCAGCAGCGGCAGGAGCCGGGGCAGCAGCCCCGCGAGCTCTGTGTCCGGCGCCTGGAGGAGCAGCCCGAGGTGCGCGAGCGCCTCCCACGTCCCCTCCTGGGCGAGCGCAGCCTGGAGCGGCGGCCCGAGCCGATCCAGCGGCGTCCGCCCCTCCCCGTCCGGGCTGAGGATCGCCACCATCCAGCCGAGGAGCATCGCCGTGTCCGGCAGCCGCACGTCCGGCGGCACCGACGACCGCCCCGGCGCCCCGGCCAGCGCGCCCTCCAGATCCATCAGCCCGGGGAGCGCCGCCATCAGGCGCGTGAGCAGCGGCCCGCCGACCAGATCGCGCAGCCCCTCCTCCAGCGGCGGCACGAGGCCGAACGACTCGGCGGCGGAGATCAGATCGACGACCTCCGGGATGCGGCTCTCTGCGCCCTGCGTGCCGACGGCCTGCAGGCCGGTGACGAGGGCGTGGACGAGGCCGTGCGCGGGTTCGTCGGTGAGGCGGTCGAGCGCGTACAGATCGCCGATCATCTGACCGTCGAGCACCGGGCAGTAGTCCGGCACCGCGTCGAGGATCGGCCCGGTCAGCCAGTCCACCCCGAGCAGGATCGACAGCAGCGCGACGACGCCCTCCACGTCGTCCGGGTCCTGATCCGCCAGCAATTCCAGCAGCCGCACCGAGAGGTTGTCCACCTCCAGCGACACCGGCCACAGCCCCAGCACCCGCGCCTCGCAGCGCACCGGCTGGTTCGCCCGCGCCATCATCCGCACCATCGACGCGAGCGCGGAGTCCTCCCCCGCAGGCGCCGCCTCCAGCGCGCCGCCGTCCCGATCCACCGAGGCGAGGTACAGCAATTGCTCCGGCACCCGCTGGAGGTTCCCGAGCGCCAATTCGTCGCCGATCCAGCCGGTGAGCGCCCCGGCGAGCGCCGGATCGGCGAGGATCGGCAGCAGCGGATCGGAGAGGTGCGCCAGCGCGGGCCGCCCGTCGTCGCCCGTCTGCACCAGCACCGCCTCGATCAGATCGCGCAGCGAGTCCCCGGAGCCGGGGTGGCGGTTGTTGGAGGTGTCCGCCACGTCCTGGATCGTCCGGGCCAGATCCGCAGGCCACTCCGACGCCAGCGCCGCCAGCGCCGTCCCCTCCGGCCCCGCCCCGGAGCCGGCCCCCGGCAGCAGCGCCGCCGACCACAGCAGCGACGGGAGCGCCTCCGAGCGCAGGAATTCCGATACCGGCCCGAGCGGCGCCAGATCGTCGTCGAGGATCGCCCCCGCCGCCTGCCCGATCACCGGCGAGAGCGGCACCAGCAGCCCCGCCGCGAGCTGAGAGGGCGCCGCGAGATCCAGCGTCACCACCTCACCGTAGCCGCGCCCGTAGAGCAATTCCAGCCCCAGCCGCACCACCCACTCCCAGTCTGAACGCTCCTCCACCAGCGCGCGGCCCTCCTCCAGCAGCGCCCCGATCATCGCGCCCGCGCCGCCGGAGCCGCCCAGATCGGTCAGCCACGCCACCGCCACGACCCCGACCAGCCCCTCGCGCGTCGGCGCGTCGAGCGCCGCGTCCAGCCCGCGCATCGCGTCGAGCGTGCCGCCCTGGTTCAGGCAGGCGAAGACCGTGTGCAATTCAGCAGGGGCGTCGATCCCGTCGGCCAGATCCGCCTCGTAGCACGGCCCGGAAGGAGAGAGCTGATCCTCCCAGGAAGGCACCGACGCAGCGAAACCGCAGGAAGCCAGCCACGGGATGAGCAGGACCGGCGCGCGGAACCGCAACAGGCCGCTCAATCGAAGAGGTAACGGACACCCAGATACAGGTTCTCGGTATGGTAGACGCGCTTGCGATAGCGCACTCCGCCGGTCACCTCAGCGTGTATCTGGATCTTGCGGTTGAACATGTAGCTCATCCCGGCGCCGAGCTCTGCGTCGATGAACTCAGTGAAGTCGCTGGTGAAGAAGCCGGAGCCGATGTTGCTGGTCAGGATGAACTGCAGCCCGGTCGGGTCGCCGACGATGCCCCACTGGATCCCGCCGCTCAGCATCCCGACGTCGCGCGGGACGGTCCGGATGTTGAACACGTAGTCGCCGCCGTCGGCGAGCGGACCGGTCACGGTCTGAGCCGCGTCCTGCATGTAGTAGGCGCGGAAGACGCCGAGGATCTTGTCGTCCTTGTCTCCCAGCACCAGCTCCAGGCCGCCGCCGAAGTTCGGGTTGAGCTGGTTGTAGGGAGCCTGCTGAGTGAGCACGCCCGACTCGTCCTCAGCGTAGTAATACAGCCGATCCGCGTGCAGCCCCCCCATCCCCAGCACCCCGAGGCCACCCGCCATCGCAGTGCCGGGCAACAGGAGAGCACATCCCAAAAGAGCGGCCAGAGAGAAACGCATGCAGGCTCCATCCGGATAGAGAGCAGCGCTCTTGATACACCAACGCAGCGTGTTCTGCAAGCGCCGCCCCGAACTTCCTGGGACCCTTCCAGGGACAGATGCGTCCTGGACGCGCTTATCGCTGACACGGCGCCGCGCAGAATAGTGTACCCGACCGGATGAGGTGAGGCCACCTACCTGCATTACCGGCTATCCCGTCTTCGATATCTTCAAATCATTGAAATGATTGGATTTTCAGAATACTGCGCTGCCTTGTGTCAAAGGCATGTCACTATCATCAGGTACATGGGTACTTTTTCGGGTATCACCCCTTCCCTCTGTGCTGCGATTCCGGTATAAGTCTCCATCGGCATCCATACGCCGAACATTCTGTCTGATATCCCTGTCTGATATCCTGTCTGGAGGACGTGATGAACAAGAAGGAACTGGTGGCGAAGCTGGCCAAGACCACCTCGATCTCTCAGGTCAAAGCGATGGAGATCATCAACGCGCTGTTCGACGCTGAGAACGGCACCGGCATCCTGGTCAAGGAGATCATCGCCGACAACAAGGTGACTATCCCCGGGTTCGGCACCTTCGGCGTGAAGGTCCGCAAGGGTCGCCGGGGGGTCAACCCCTCCACGCAGACCCACATGGAGATCGCGCCCAAGCGCCATGTCTTCTTCAAGGTCGGCAAGAACCTGAAGACCCTCGCGCTCGGAGAGGCCGCCTCCTCCTGATCCGCAGGCGGGAGCGCCGCTCAGGGAGCGGTGTCTCCGGCGGTGTCTCCGGCGGTGTCGCCCGCAGTATCGGCCCCGGTGTCTGCGGCGATCACCGACAGCGACCCGCCCGCGCCCTCTCCGTAGTGGTTGAGCACCGACACCGGCCACGCGCCCGCCGGGAGATCGGGGACGATGACGGTGAGGGACTGCACACAGCTCGCGCAGTCCGCCTCGCAGCCCTCGCAGTCTCCGCAGGTGAAGCAGCCGGCGGCCTCTTTGCAGGCGTCGCAGGCGTCGCACTCCTCGCGCAGCAGCCCGGTGATCTCCGCGCGTATCGGGCCGATCAGCACCGCGCTGTCCCAGGTGACGCTCATCGGCTCAGTCCGCACCGACACCTCCGCCCCGGCGGCGGCCTCAGCGGGCTCCACGATCGGCGTCGGGAGCTGGCAGCGGGTGCTGCCGGTGCTCGTCTCGGTAACACAGCCCGCCATCAGCGACAGCGCCCCCACCCAGATCCCCATCATCATCCCGGCTCCCGTTCAGAATTCTGCTTAAAATTCTGTTGTCATCAGATCCTGCGAGGTCATCTGCCCCGCCTCTATATCCATCTGCGCGGGCGCGGTCCCCGGCAGGAAGGGCATCTGACGCCCCCCGTGGATTGAAAAGCCCGTCCGCTCGTCGATGCCCGCCCACACCAGCCCCTCCGGCATCGGCAGGGGCCGATCCTCGGATCGCGGCGCGGCCACCTTCATATACTCCATCCAGATGGGGAGCGAGATGTGGCCGCCGGTGGCGGAGCTGCCGATGCTGCGCGGCTGATCGTAGCCGACCCACACGGATGTCGTCAGCTCGTAGTTGTAGCCGACGAACCATGCGTCGCGGAACTCGTTGGTGGTGCCGGTCTTGCCCGCCACGTGGAGCCCGAGCGCCTGCGACTTGCCCGCCGTCCCGTTGGTCGCCACCTCCGTCAGCAGCCACGTCATGATCCCGGCCACCTGCGCGTCGATCACCTGCGGCCAATTCGGCAGCGCGAACTCCTCCAGCACGGTGTTGTCCCGATCCACGACCCGGTTGACATAGTGCGGCACCACCTGCCGCCCGAGCGTGGCGAAGGTGGCGTAGGCGGTGGTCATCTCCGGCATGGTGAGCGAGGCCGCGCCCAGCCCGATGGACAGATCCTCGGTCATCTTCGTCTGGATGCCGAGCTTCTTCGCCGTCTCGATCACGATGGGCAGCTTGATGCTGTCCAGCACCCGGATCGTCACGACGTTGCGCGAAAGCGCCAGCGCCTTGCGGAGCGTGATGTTCCCCAGGTAGTCCTCGCCGTAATTCTCGGGCTTCCACAGCTCCGCGCCCATCGTCTTCAGCACCAGCGGCGCGTCGGGGATGATCGTCGCGGTGGTGTAGCGCTTCGTCGAGATGGCGGCGGCGTAGACGACGGGCTTGAAGGTGCTGCCGACCTGCCGGTAGGACTGGATGGCGCGGTTGAACTCGGTGGCGTGAAAGTCCACCCCGCCCACCATCGCCACCACCGATCCGTCCTTGTTCCGCATCGAGAACAGCGCCCCCTGCAGCTCAGGCGCCTGGTACAGCTCCGCGCCGAGGAACGGCCCGTCCCCCGCCTCCCGGTAGTCCTTCAGCGCCGCCACGTCGCGGAAATTGCGCTTTTCGATCTCGATCGGGATCACGTCCCCGACCTTGAACGACCGGGCCATGTCGTCGATGCGCTGCTTCCGCCCATCGTCGTTGCGCCACGCCCACTCCGTCCCCGACAGCGGGACGATCGCCCGCTCTGTCCCGAGATCGACGAGCACGTGACGCTTCTTGACCTCCGTCACGATCCCCCGGTAGCGCTCCCCCTCCAGCAGCGTCTCGTTCTTCTCCTTCAGCTCCGCCATCATCGCCGGGAACTGCGCCGCCTCCAGGTGCTCCTCCGGCCCGCGCCAGCCGCTCCGCGCGTCGGTCTTGGTGACGCCCTCAGTGACCGCCCGCTGGGCGACCTGCTGGAGCGCCAATTCACAGGTGCTCTCGACGACGAGGCCGTCGTTGTACACCTTGTCAAACCCGTAGGTCTCGACGAGATACCGGCGGATATGCTCGGTGAACCAGGGCGCCTTCAACAGAAATTCGTTCGTCCGCTCGACGACCTGCAGCTCCTCCCGCCACGCCGCGTCCGCCTCCCCCTTCGGCACCAGCCCCTTCTCCACCATCTGATCCAGCACGTAGCGCTGCCGCGCCTTCGCCTTGTCAAAATGCCGGTGCGGCGAGTAGTCGCTCGGCCGCTGCGGGAGCCCCGCGATCATCGCCGACTCCGCCAGCGTCAGCTCCTCCACATGCTTGCCGAAGTACACCCGCGCCGCCGCCTCCACCCCGTAGGCGCCCGAGCCGAGGTAGATCTGGTTCAGGTACAGGTACAGGATGCGATCCTTGTCGAACGCCTCCTCGATCCGCCAGGAGAGGATCGCCTCCCGGATCTTCCGGGAGAGCTTCTTCTCGTTGTTCAGCAGGAAGTTCCTCGCCACCTGCTGCGTGATCGTCGAGCCGCCCTGCGCCATGCGGCCCTCCATCGCGTTCCGCCCGACGGCCCGCAGGATGCCCATATAGTCCACGCCGTCGTGCGTGTAGAAGCTCGCGTCCTCCGCCGCGATGAAGGCGTCCTTCAGGTGCTTCGGCATCCGGGTAAGCTCGATCACATACCGGCGCTTCTCGTAGATCTCCCCGAGCAATTCCCCCTTAGCGTCGTACACCACCGTCACCGTCGGCGGCCGGTAGCTCTCCAGCGTCTCCAGCGTCGGCAGATCCTGGGCGTAGTGCCAGAACACCCCGCCCACCGCCGCCGCCCCGGCCAGCACCGCCATCAGCGCCATCGCCCCCATCACCCCGAAGACGCGCAGCCAGCTCCGGCCCTTCTTCTTCGCCGCCTTCCCCTCCGCCTTCCCCTCCGCCTTCCCCTCCGCCCTCCCGCTCCGGGGACGCTCCGGCAGCGCCGGCGGCTCGTCCTTCGGCACGGCCAGCGGGGGCGTGCGCCCCGCAGACCCGCGCGCCGCAGGCTGCACCGGCGGGATCGCCCCGCGCGCCTCCGGCGCCCGCGTCTCCGGCGCCCGCGTCTCCGGCACCACCGTCCGCCGCCCCACCGGCTCAGGCGGGCGCGGCGCTGTCGGCGCAGACGGCACGTCCGGACGCCGCGCCTGCACCCTCGGCGGCAGCGCCTCCTCCTCCGCAAACCGCCCGCCCCGCTGCTTCAAAAGCTCCATCATCCCCATCGGGTAGGTGATCGCCAGCGTCCGCCCGCAGGCGCACTGACGCTCCACCCCCGGCAACGGGTACGGTTCTTCCAGCCGTATCGGCCTCCGGCAGTGGGGACAGGTGATCTTCAGGGCCATCGCAGCATGCAGTCCGGGTGCGGTCTGATCGCCGCCCTAGCATGTCCGGCACGCCGCTGCCACGATCAGGCCCGGCGGCCCGCCGTCCGATCAGACATGGCAGAAGCGGGCGAGCGGGTACGTCGCGTCGGCCGGGTAGAGGGCGAAGCTCATCCCTTCCTGCGCGGATATCTTGACGCAATGCCCATACGCCGCCCCCGCAGAACCCGCGCCGCCCTCCAGGCTGACCTCCGCGCCGATCTCGCCCGCGCCGCGCTGCCCCCGCTGCTGGATCTTCCCATCTCTGAGGCGATCCGCGCCCTGTCCGTCCCCGAACCGGACAGCGGGGAGCGCGCCAGGATCGCCGTCCGCGCCATCCACTTCCGGCTCTGGCACCTCCCGGTGCGTGATCGGGTTCATGTCGCCGCTGCGCTGCCATCGCTGGCGGAGGCGGGGCGCTCCGGGGCGCTCCGGGCGACGGATCTGTACGACCTGTGGCGATCCGCCCGGCAGGCCCTGCAGGGTCGCGCTGCCGCTGCGCAGGCGCAGGATCAGATCGCGTTGTTGTCGCTCCTGCGCCGCTGGTGGGCCGACGCCCGCGACGCACGCGCCGAGGCCGACCGGCTCCGCGCCATGCGCCGGCGCCCGATCCCGCCGCTGCCCCCGTCCATCCCGCTCATCCCCGGCACCCTGCCCGCCCTCTCCGGCAGCGACCCCGACCCCCCCGGCGCCCGCCTGCTGCTCGCGCTGCTCTGGCCCGTCCCTCCCAGCCCCCTCCCGGCCCCCGACCTGCGCGCCCTCCACGCCGCCGCCGCCCTGATGTCCGGGCGCGCCGACGAGGCCCGCGCCCTGCTCGGGGATGATGCCGACGCCCGCCGCGCCTGGCTGTCGCGCCTGATCGCCGGGACCTCTGAGCGCGATCCCGCCCCCGGCGATCCCGCCCCCTGCGGCTGCCCCGATGTCCCCTCCCCCTGCCCCGACGCCGACCCGCGCCGCCCGGAGGGTCCGCTGAAGCGGTACTACGGCATCTCGGACGACTGCTACGACAGCCAGGAGTGGCTGTGCCTCAGCTGCGGGCAATTCTGGTCGCGCCACCGGCAGTCAATGGGGAACCGTTTTGACTGGCGGTGGGAGCGCAGCCGGTGGGACGCGGTGGCCTCGCCGGGAGCCTGGGACTTCGGCTGGATCGCGGCCCACCCCGGCGCGGAGCACTTTGTCAGCCGGGCGCGGGTGGTGGCGTGGGTCCGGGGGCTGCACCGGGCGGAGGATGTGTCCACGTTCCCTTGAATAAAGGTCCCCCTCCCTCTGCGAAAATTTCTACGCACCCCGGTAGCCGAATCCCGACCGACCGGTAAGAATGTTTCCCATGCCCCCGACCCGCCGCCAGCTCCTCATCGGAGGCGCCGCCCTGACCGCCGCCGCTGTCACCTGGGAGGCGGTCGATCTGCCGCCTCCGGCCCCCGATCACCGCATCCTCTCAGCGGACGAATTGGGGGTGGTGGACGCCTACGCCGACGCGCTTTTCCCGCCGGGCAACCCGCTCGGCCCGCCCGCGACGGAGCTGCGCATCGGCGACGAGGTCGACCGGATCGTCGCTGAGCAGGAGCCGCTGCTGCAGCAGGTGTTCCGCTACGCGCTGCGCGCGCTGGTGGTCGGGACGTACGCCTCCCGGCAGGCGCACTTTGTGGATCTGCCGCTGGCGGTGCGGCAGGAGATCGTTGCAAATTGGCAGAGCGAGCGCGTGATGGCGCGGCGGCTGCTGGCGGACGCGATCCGCATGGAGGTCGGGATGGCCTACTTCAACCTGCCTGCGGTGCAGGAGGCGATCGGCTGGGTCCCCTCCTGTGATACGGGGCGCACATGACCTTCCAGCCCGGCATCCAGGTCCCTGCCGACTACCCCTCCCACCTCGAGCTGGAGGCCGATGTCTGCATCATCGGCGCGGGCGCGGGCGGCTGCGCGGCGGCGGCTCAGCTCGCGGCGGCGGGCAAGCGCGTCCTCGTGCTGGAGGAGGGCCGCCACTGGCTCCCCCAGGACTTCCGCCACACCTCGACCTGGGCGTTCCGCAACCTCTACGCGGGCCTCGGCACCCGCGCCACGCGCGGCAACTGCCTGATCCCGCTCCCCGGCGGGCGCGGCGTCGGGGGCAGCACGCTGATCAACAGCGCCATCTGCTTCCGCACCCCGCCCTCCATCCTGAAGGAGTGGCGCGATCAGCACGGCTGCGCGCTGTTCGACGACGCCTGGATGGGGGAATGCTTCGACCGCATCTGGACGACCCTCGGCGTGGGCGTCACGCGCATGGAGCTCCAGGGCGAGAGCAACCTCGTCTTCGCGCGCGGCGCCGAGGCGCTCCAGCTCAAGGGCGCCTTCTTCGACAGCTCCGCCCCCGCCTGCACCGCCTGCGCCCGCTGCCAGCAGGGCTGCCCCAGCGGCGGCAAGTACTCCGCCGACCGCACCTTCCTCGCGCAGGCGCTCATGACCGGCACCGTCGCCGTCTACCCGGAGACAAAAGCCGCCGGGGTCGAGACCGACGGCCGCCGCATCACCGCCGTCACCGGCAGCCTGATCCGCACCGCTGACCTCGCCGAGCATGGCACCTTCCGCGTCAAAGCCGCAAAGTTCCTGCTCGCCGCCGGAGCCATCGGCTCCCCGCGCTTCCTCCTCCAGAACGGCCTCTCCGACGGGCCGGTCGGCCAGAACCTCCACATCCACCCCACCAGCGGCATCGTCGCCCGCTTCGCCCACGAGATCCGCCCCTGGCAGGGCGTCACCCAGGGCTACTACGTCGACTGCTGGGATCAGGGCTTCCTGCTCCAGACCTTCAGCATGCCCCCCGACCAGCACTACATCACCCTCCCCCTCCCCCCGGATGTCTCGCTCGACTTCCTGCGCCACATGCGCCACCTCGCCTCAGTCGGCGTCGTGCTCCATGACCTGGACTCCACCGGCTCAGTCGGGGACGGCACCCTCACCTACAATATGGGCGACCAGGATCGGCGCACGCTGCTGGCCGGGATGCGGCTCACCGCGCGCACCTTCTTCGCCGCCGGAGCGCTGGATGTCGCGGTCGGCATCCACAAGGTCGGGCTGCTCGCTTCGCCGGATCAGATCGATGCGGCAATTCACGATGACATCTCCACCTGGGATCTCTGCCTCTATGCCAGCCACCCGATGGGGACATGCCGGATGGGGCGAGAGGAGAAGGGGTCGGTGTGCGGGCCGGATGGGCGGGTGTGGGAGTGGGATAATTTGTGGGTAAGTGATGCGAGCGTGTTTCCGACGAGTTTAGGCGTTAATCCGCAGGTGACGGTGATGGCGATCGGGTTGACAATCGGGCGGGAGATGGGGCGCTGACGCGCCGAGATAACGAAGGAACGAAGAAAGGCAGGGGGCGGGATGTGGTGGGTGTGGATCGGAGTATGCGGGGCGGCGGGGGCGCAGTTTGTGGTGGTGGGGGACACGGGGGCGCCGGAGGTGGAGGAGGCGCGGTGTGTTGTCCAGGGGGTGGCGCGGTGTGTGGAGCGGGCGCAGGGGGAAGGAGCGCGGGGAGCGGAGGTGCTGGAGATCGCGGGGCTGATCCGGAGCGTGCGGGGGAGGTTGGCGGCGGAGCGGGCGGCGGGGACGCCGGTGGACGCGATCCTGGTGACGGGGGACAATTTTTACGGGCCGGGGATCTTCGAGGCGGCGCCGAGGTGCAGGCCGCGCGGGTACTCGAAGCCGTCGCGGCAGGAGCGGAATTTTGATGCGGTGGTCGGGCGGTATGTTACCTTCTTTGCGGATCTGATGCCTTATGCGCCGGTCTATGCGGTGCTGGGGAACCACGATGTCGGGCACGGGTTCATGGCGGGGTGGCGGGCGCGGCGGTACTGCTCGGAGCAGGCGATGGCGGCGATGGGGTGGGGGCCGGAGGGCGGGATCGGGGTGTACGACTTTCCGATCCAGCAGACCATGGAGGACGGCGGGGTGCGGGCGCTGCCGGGCGGGGTGGTGCGGCTGATCGATACGAACCGGGCGCTGCAGTCGCCGGACGGGGAGTTTGAGAACGGGGAGGCGCTGAGCCCCCGGAGCCTGCTGTGGGAGGTGTGGGTCGGCCACCACGCCTGGTCCCTCACCCACGAGAAGGGCGCCCAGCCCGCCGCGCTCCGCCGCCGCCTCTCAGACTGGAAGGTTCACCCGGATGGCAGCCGCCCGACGATATGGGTCAACGGCCACGCCCACCACCAGGAGGCGACGCTGAAGGACGGCGTCCTCGCCATCACCAGCGGCAGCGGCTCCAAGCACCGCGACCTCACCCCCAAGCGCGCCGACCCGCCCGACCGCACCCTCTACGCCGACGACCGGCGCGGCTACACCGTCCTCGACATCGCCGGAGACAGCCCCGAAAGCCTCACCGTCACCATCACCCCCCGCGCCTTCGATGATGCGATCATCGCCACGGTGACCTGCAGGTGGGACGGGGGGTGGGTCTGCTGAGCCCCTTGCCTTGACCACCCTCCCGCTATACCTTCGCCCCCCTCTCAGGAGCCTTTCCATGACCAAGAGCAAGAACATCACCTGGCACGGCGCCAACGTCACCACTGCTGAGCGCGAGTCCCTCCTCAACCAGAAGGGCGCGGTCATCTGGCTGACCGGCCTCTCTGGATCGGGCAAGTCGACGATCGCCCGCCGCGTCGAGCAGCTTCTGCTGGAGCGCAAGGTCGCCAGCTACGTCCTGGACGGCGACAACATCCGCTTCGGGCTCAACAAGGATCTGGGCTTCTCGCCTGCGGATCGCACTGAGAACATCCGCCGCATCGGCGAGGTCTCCAAGCTGTTCGCCGAGGCTTCGGTGATCGTGCTGACGGCCTTCATCTCGCCCTACCGGGCCGACCGCGATCAGGTCCGCAGCATCCTGCCGGCCGGGACGTTCATCGAGGCGTATGTGAACACGCCGATCGAGGTCTGCGAGACGCGCGATCCGAAGGGGCTGTACAAGAAGGCGCGCGCCGGGCAGATCCCGGAGTTCACCGGCATCTCGGCGCCCTACGAGGAGCCCACCGCGCCGGAATTGGACATCAAGGCCGCAGAGCTTGATCTGGAGCAGTGTGCGCAGGAGGTGGTCGGCTATCTCACCGCGAAGGGCTTCATCGCGGCTGAATAGTCCGGTTGACATTCAGCAATCATCGCGAGATCCGCATCGTCGGTGGGCGGACTAGTTCAACAAACCCAGGAGCTCAATCTCCTCCAGGGCGCGGCCCGATCCCTTCACCACAGCGGAGAGGGGGTCATCGGCCACCAGCACCGGCAGCCCGGTGTGCTCGCTGATCAGGTGGTCGAGCCCGCGCAGCAGTGAGCCGCCGCCGGTCATGATGATGCCGCGCTCGACGATGTCGGAGAGCAGCTCGGGCGGGGTGTGTTCGAGGGAGCTGGCGACGGCTTCGAGGATGAGGTTGATGGGCTCTTCGAGGGAGTCGCGGATCTCGTCGGACTGGACGGTGACGATGCGCGGGTAGCCCCGGATCAGATCCCGGCCCTTCACCTGCATCTCCCAGCTCTGGTTGTCGGCCCAGGCGTTGCCGAGCTGCACCTTGACCTCCTCCGCCATCCGGGGGCCGATCAGCAGGTCGTGGCGGCGCCGGACGTGCTGGATGATCGCCTCGTCCATGTGGTCGCCGCCGACCTTGATCGAACGGGAGTAGACGATCCCGGCCATCGAGATGACCGCGACCTCGGTGGTGCCGCCGCCGATGTCGACGACCATATTGCCGGTGGGCTCGGTGATCGGGAGGTCGGCGCCGATGGCAGCGGCGATGGGCTCTTCGATGAGGTGGACCTCGCGCGCCCCGGCGGACTCGGCGCTCTCGCGGACGGCGCGCTTCTCGACCTCGGTGGTGCCGTAGGGGATGCAGACGATCATGCGGGGGGCGACGAAGTTGCGGCGCCCGTTCACCTTCTCGATGAAGTAGCGGAGCATCGCCTCGGTGACCTCGAAGTCGGCGATGACCCCGTCCTTCAGCGGGCGCACCGCCTGGATGTCCATCGGGCAGCGCCCGAGCATCGCCTTGGCCTCGGTGCCGACCGCGACGACGCGCTTGTTGCCCCGCTTGTCGTGGTGGATCGCCACGACAGAGGGTTCGTTGCAGACCACGCCCCGGCCCTTCACGTAGACCAGCGTGTTCGCGGTCCCGAGATCGATGGCCATGTCGTGCGAGAAGAGACCCAGGATAGAGGAGAACATCTGTCCACTATACCCGATCTGAGGCCCCGGTACAAGCCCGCCCGGCGCTATAATCCCGCTTCTTCCACGCTGCTCTCCCCCACGAGGATGCGGCGGAAGCGATCCCCGCCGGTGCCGGGCGCGAATTCGCAGGCGAAGGTCTGGGGGCCGACGACGATGATGTGCTCCTCATCGCCCTGGACCTCGCGGATCTCCTTGAGCGGGAAGCGGATCTTCTCGCTGTCCGAGATCCGCACGATGTCGCCTGAGACCACCGCGCAGGCCACGCTGCCGTCCGCCGTTTCGACGTGGAACAGGTCGGGGATCTCATTGGGCTTCAGCAGGCCGGCGGTGAACATCGGGATCACCACCGCCGACGGGACATGGCCGCCGTAGGTGAGGTTGTCGACGTGCGCGCCGTCCTGCGCCGAAAAGATCGTCAGCGTCCAGAGGCCGAGGCCGGTCACACCGATCACGAAGAAGGCAAACAGCACGACGACATAGGCGGCGAGGCCGCAGCCGGGGAGGATGAAGTAGGGGCGGGACGCGGGATCCTGCCGGGTATCCGGCGCGGGGAGCGCCTCAGTGTCCTGTCTCATGGCACCTGCTATCCTGCTGCGACCGGATACACTACCGGATGCCTCTGGCCGCTGTCTCCCCGCTCACCGCGCTCCCGCCGACCGCCCTCACCATCGCCGGATCTGACCCCGGCGGCGGCGCGGGCGTCCAGGCCGATCTCAAGACATTCCTCACGCACGGCGTCTACGGGATGTCGGCCATCGCCGCGCTCACCGCGCAGAACACGCTGGGCGTGCAGGGGATCTTTGATGTACCGCCGGAATTCCTGCGCCTCCAGCTCCAGAGTATCCGCGACGATCTGCCCGTCCACGCGATCAAGATCGGGATGCTGGCCGACGCCGCGCGCGTCCACGCGGTCGCGGATTTTCTGGAGGCCTGGCCGGATCGCCCGCCGGTGGTGCTGGACCCGGTGATGGTCGCCAAGGGCGGGGCGCCGCTGCTGAAGCCGGAGGCGGTGGCGGCGCTGCGGGATCGGCTCGCGCCGCTGGCGACGCTGCTGACGCCCAACGCGCCGGAGGCGGAGATCCTGGGGCTGGCGGGCTGCCGGGACAGCGGGCTGCCGGAGCGGCTGCGGGGGGTGTCGCTGCTGCTGAAGGGCGGGCATGCGCTCCAGGCTCCGTCCGGGGGGGAGTCCGGGGGGGAGATCGTCGAGGACGTGCTCATACTGGCGGACGGGGTGCTTCCGGGATCGGCGCGCGTCCATATTTTTTCCCACCCGCGCGTCGCGTCAAAGAACACGCACGGGACGGGCTGCACGCTCTCGGCGGCCATCGCGGCGCGGCTGGCCTGCGGCGACGATCTGGTGACGGCCTGCGGCGGGGCGATCGGGTGGGTGGCGGCGCTCATCGCGGGATCGCGGCGGAGCTACGGCGGGGGGCACGGGCCGCTGCTCCACGGGCTGCTCCACGGGGAGCTGTCGCGGGACAGGCAGGAAAAACCGGAATGAGATAGAGCCGGAGCATGCTGCTGCTCCCCCCGCTGCTCTCCCTCCACCTCCTGACCGGAACCGCCTGGGCCTACGGCGAGAAGGTCCACCACGCCATCACCCGCACCTCCCTCGCCGCCGCCGGGCTCGACGGCGCCGCCGCGCTGGATCCAGCCTCGCCCGCCGCGATCCGGGCGCTCATCGACGCCCGCGCCCGCAACCACCCCGACGCGGCGATCCGGGAGGAGTGGCTGCGCCGCTGGCCCACCCCGGAGTCCTTCGACGCCTGGGCGATGAAGGAGTGGCTGCAGCTCTCCCCCGCTGCCACGATCAACGGCATCGACCGGAACGACACCCCCGGCGCGACCGCCCTCGACGTCGCGGCGATGGCCGCCCGCCAGCCCGACGACGACCTCCGCAACTGGGATCGCCTCGCCTACGACAGCGCCCGCCAGCCCCTCAAGGACAAGGACGGCAACCCCGTCCCCGCCGACCCGATCATCATCAACATGGGCCGCCTCGGCGCCCTCTCCAGCCAGGCGCACGCCCACTACGGGCTCGCGCAGGTCGAGTTCAGCGAGGACTCGGAGGTGCTGAAGACCGACCCCAAGCGCTTCGCCGTCCCCGCCAACTGGCCTGATGGCCCGATCATCACGCTCGCCGCCGAGATGAACCAGATCCACCTCGACCTCGCGCTGATCGCCGCCCTCTCGGATCTGCCCGACGCGCAGACCCTCCAGTGGCAGTACGCCGGGAACAGCTTTCATTACCTCGAAGACGTCGGCAACCAGATCCACACCGTCCAGGTCGGTCTCTACGACTTCTTCGTCGACGCCTTCAAGTCCCGCCTCTGGCTCTCCTTCAAGACCGGCGGCGGCTACTGCGGCGAATTGCGCTCGCTCGCCTCCATCGGCATCGACATCCTCACCAACCACCACACGATCTCCGAGATGCTCACCCAGGAGCGCCTTATGGAGTCCGTGGAGGGCAAGGGCGGCCCTGTCGGCGACCGGCTGACCGCCGCGATGAAGACCGACGACCCGGAATTCTCTGCGACGCTCGACAAGGCGCTCTCTGCGCTCGGCGGCGCCCCCGAAGCCGGAGAATTCGGCGTCGCCATCACCCGCGCCCTGATCGCCACCAGCGCCGAGGAGGGCGACGACGTCTACCGCGCCACCCGCGCCATCGCCCTGCCGGCGTGGCGCAAGGAGGGCGTGATCTACGACTACGCCAAGGAGGATCCGGACAACGCCGTGGCGGCGCCCACCGACAAGAACGCCGCTGACTACGAAGCCTTCTGGGGCCTCCAGGAAAAAGCCTTCCGCCGCGTCGGCACTGCCCTGCGCCGCGAGGTCGCGCTGCAGCGGGCCTTCGCCGCCGCCGCCGCGCCGGAGGAGCGGGCCGCCCGCCTGAACAGCGTCATGGATCGGCTGATCAAGCGGCAGCTCCAGATGCTCACCGAGGGCGGGCAGCGCCGCGAGCAGTACCTGAAGACCCACACCGCCGTCAGCAAGCCCCCGGAGCGCATGCCGGCGATGCTGGCGGGGCAGATCGGGGTGCCAGGGCTGGGGCTGGCGGGCCTCTACTGGTGGACGCGGAAGAAGGCGTAGCCAGGCTGGAGGAGCCGGGCTGGAGGAGCCGGGCTGCCGGGCTACCCCTGCCGCCCCTTCAGCCACTCGTCGATGTACCGCGTGTGGAACGTGACGTCCCGGAACGCCGGATCGGTCAGCAGCAGCTTCTGCAGCGGCATCGACGTCCGGATCCCCTCCACGACGTACTCGTTCATCGCCCCGAGCAGCTTGCGGATCGCCGTCTCCCGGTCGGGCGCGTGGACGATCAGCTTGGCGACGAGCGAGTCGTACCAGGGCTGGACGGTGGCGCCCTCATGGACGGCGCTGTCGACGCGCACCCCCGGCCCGCCCGGCGCGTGGTAGCCGCCGATGCGCCCCGGCGAGGGCAGGAACGTCCAGGGATCTTCGGCGTTGACGCGGATCTCGATGGAGTGGCCGCGCAGCGTCACCTCCTCCTGCCGGAAGGGCATGCGCTCCCCGGCGGCGAGCCGGATCTGGAGCTGCACCAGATCGATCCCGGTGACCATCTCGGTGACCGGGTGCTCGACCTGGATGCGCGGGTTGACCTCCAGGAAGAAGAAGTCGTCTCCTTCGACGAGGAACTCGCAGGTGCCGACTGAGACGTAGCCGGTGGAGGCGACGAGGGTGGCGGCGGCGGCCCGGATGCGGTCGCGCAGCCCGACCGCGAGGTTCGGCGCGGGGGCCTCCTCGATGATCTTCTGGTGGCGGCGCTGCATGGAGCAGTCGCGCTCCCCGACGTGGACTGCAGCGCCGAAGCGATCCCCGGCGAACTGCACCTCGATGTGGCGGGGCGCGCGGAGGAACCGCTCGATGAACAGCGCGCCGCTCCCGAAGGCGGCCTTCGCCTCAGAGGCGGTGAGCGAGAACAGCCGGTGCATCGAGGCGTCGTCCTCGACGATCCGCATCCCCTTGCCCCCGCCGCCCGCCGCCGCCTTCAGGATGACCGGGTAGCCGACCTCGCGGGCGACGGCGATGGCCTCCTCCGGGGAGTCGACGGCGCCGGTGCTGCCGGGGAGGAGCGGGAGCCCGGCGGCGCGGGCGGCAGCCTTCGCCGAGAGCTTGTCGCCGAACTGGCGCAGGTGGGCGGGGGACGGGCCGATGAAGGTCATGCCGTGGGCGGCGACCGCCTCAGCGAAGACGGCGTTCTCCGCAAGGAAGCCGTATCCGGGGTGGATCGCGTCGGCGTGGCTGATGTCGGCGGCGGAGATGACGGCGGCCAGGTTCAGGTAGGAGCGGTCGGCGGGCGCGGGGCCGATGCAGACGCTCTCATCGGCGAACCGGACGTGCAGCGCGTGGCGGTCGGCCTCGGAGTAGACCGCCACGGTGCGGATGCCCAATTCCCGGCAGGCGCGGATCACCCGCATCGCGATCTCGCCCCGGTTGGCGATCAGGACCTTCTGGAACATGGCGCGGCTCAGGCTGCGGTCAGGCGGAACATTTCCTGCCCGAACTGCACCGGCTGGCCGTTCTCGATCAGGATCTCAGCGATGACCCCGTCGACCTCAGACTCGATCTGGTTCATCAGCTTCATCGCCGAGAGGATGCACACCACCTGCCCCTTCTGCACCCGATCCCCGACCTTCGCGAAGGCGGGCTTGTCGGGGGCCGGGGAGCGGTAGAAGATCCCGACCATCGGCGCCTTGATCACGCGGTACTCGATCTTCTTCTCCGGGATCGGCGCGGCGGCCGGCGCGGCGGCCAGCGGGGCGGGCGCCGCCAGCGGGGCGGCCAGCGGGGCGGCCACCGGCGCCTGTCCGCCGAAGCAGACATTCAGCTCAAAGTCGCCCTTCTTGTAGGTGAACTCCGACACCTGTTGGCGCCGCATCACCCGCACCAGCAGCTCAATCTCCTTGCTCTCCATCGCCGACTCCAGAGGCGGCACCCTATGCCGGAGGCCGCGCCCCTGCCAGCGGCAGGTGGGACAGGCGGACGGGATCTACCGATCAGAGCGCAGATGTATCTGTGGCAGGCGCACTCTCTGACTGTCCATCTTCTATCGCCTTGATCGCCTCCTGGAGCATCTTCCGGGTGTCGGTCACGCAGGCCCCGCAGGAACCGGGCTTACAGACGCCGCACTTCGTCACCTTCTCCCTGAGCTTCTCCAGCTTCTCCGCGACCAGCTCCGCCTTGCTGTCGCTGAGCGTGAACAGCAGGATGGCCATCATCGCCTCGCTCTTCTCCAGGAACGCCTCTGCCTCCTTCTTGACCTCCATCATCTCGGCGCGATCCGCGTCATGGCTCGCATCATCCGTGCCGCTGCTGGAACCCTTCGGCCTGGGGGGCGGCGGTGGGGGGGGCGTGGGGGGCGGCGGTGGGGGGGGCGTGGGGGGCGACCCAGGGGGCGCGACGAGCGCGATCTGGATGGTCTTCCGCGCGTCCTTGAGCGCTCCCGGCAGCTCCGCAACCAGCGCTTGCGCCTCCTTGATTAAGGCATCGCGCTTCTTGTCTGAGAGCGTGAGCGCCTTCTTGATGTTGCACTTCTTCTCGATCTGGTCGAGCAGCTCTGCGACCAGCCCCGCATCCTCCTCCCCTGAGCCATCCTCAATCGCGAGCAGCTCATCGAGGATCGCACCGACATCGCCCTTCGCGCCGAGCAGGAGCTTCTGGAGCTTGATTCTGATTTCGGTGTCCGGCCACATCTGAGGCGCAGTCGGCGCTGTGGCAGGTGCGGTGGCAGGTGCGGTGACGGAGGCGCTCTCGTCAACCCCCTGAGCCTCATCGCCCTCGTCCTCGTCCCGATCACCCGAAGCCTCCTTCTTGTGAATCTTTGCGTCGAAGAACATGCTCTTGTCGTCGGGCGGCATCATGGCCGCGACGCTCGACTTTGAGGCAAGGTTCTTCATGTCGAGGAACATCTTGGCAGACGGCGGCTTCATCTGGATGTCGAAGAAGCGCACTGGCTTCTCATCCACGATCACCTTGACCGCCTTCCCCCGGAATACCTTGAGCTTGTTCTGCTTGGCATGGGCGACGAACTCTTTGAGGATGTTGGTGTCGGGCTTGCCGCCCTTCCCCATCGCGATGAGCGACTTCCCTGCTGATGGCGAGTAGATGAACCATCCATTCCCGTTGCCCTGAAAAGCCAGTTTCATTCCGGCGATGCTCTTGGCTTCGCCGAGCGCGTACTCTTCAACACCCATACCTGCCTCCGTGCGATGTGGCTCCCCGGATAACACACCGGGAAGCGCCACTGTAACAGGGAGGCAGAATGACAGGCGTACCTAAGTCCGCTCAGGTTGTCGCGCTGGTCGGGTCCGGGGCGCTGGAGCTCTCGGTGATCGGCTCGATGTCGGGCGCGGCGGGGTTGCTGCTCCGGATGGTGGCCTGCAGATCCTTGATCGCCTTGTTGGCCCAGCCGAGGTACTGCTTCCGCTCCTTCTCGTTGAACCGGAACTCCCGGCTCGCGGGCTGCATCAGGCGCTCTGCAGCGACAAACTGGTTGTAGAGCAGCTCCGCTGCGGTCGCGCTGCCCGGGTCGTCCAGCAGCGGCCCGATGGCGCCGGTGTAGAGGCTCTCGACCTGCTTGAACTGCTTCTTCAGCGTCTCCATCAGCGCCTTGTTCGCCTTCTGATCCGCCGGATCGACCTTCGCCGGCGGGACCGAAGCGCGGAACCAGCCGGAAGCCGGGATGACATTCCCCACCTGGCGCAGCTCCGCCAGCATCTCCCCCATCTGGCCCATGTACTTGTCCAGCGCCGCAGGCTTGAGCTTCGCGACCTTCGCCGGCTGGGTGCCGGCCTCGATCTGGTTGTACAGCTCAGAGAGCAATTCGATCTGCGCTGACGCCTCCGACGGGACGGTCTCCAGCTTCGCCACCGGGTCCATCACGCGATCATAGGCCTGAGTCGCCTGCTCCAGGAGCCCCTTCAAGGCCTTCACCAGCTCCTCCCGTTTCTTCTTGTCCTCTTCCTCCTTTTTGGGATCGCTGACCGGCGGCTTGGGCGGCTTTACCTGCGCGTCGCTGGCCGTATCTGAACGGCCCGGGTCGACGTCCGGCCCGGAGTCGCTGCCGACCTCCTCTTCTTCTTCCTCCGGGGTCTCCGGCGCGTTGTGGACCTTCGCGTTGAAGAGCAGCCCGGCGGCGGCCTTCGGGAACAGCCCCAGCACCGCCGCCCGCCCCGCGACCGCCTTCAGATCCGCGAAGATTTTGGCCACCGGAGGAGGCATCCCGGATGGCTGCAGCACGCAGACCGGATCGCCTTCGACCTTCACCTTCCGGATCGCGCCACGGTAGACCTTGTTTTTGGCAACTGCGGCGTGGGTGACAAACTGCTTGAGGATCTTCGTGTCAGGCTTGGGCCCCTTGCCGAAGGCGGCGAAGGTCTCCGACCCGGCCGAATAGATGTACCACCCGGAAGCCTTCGCGTTGAACGCGATCTTCAACCCTGCTGACGCCTTCGGCCCTGTGATGAGAAAATCGTCCATTCCTTCCTCCCGGCGAGAGGCTAACCCGCTACAGCCCGCCCGCCCCGGAGGAGGCCAGCCGCTCCAGCAGCCCCGTCAGCCCCAGCGCGTAGCTCTGGGCGCCGAACCCGCAGATCACGCCCGCCGCGACGTCCGATAAATAAGAGTGCCGCCGGAACGGCTCCCGCGCATGCACGTTGCTCAGGTGGACCTCCACGAACGGCACCGCGAGCGCCAGCAGCGCGTCCCGCAGCGCCACCGAGGTGTGGGTCAGCCCGCCCGGGTTGATCAGCACGCCGTCGATCTGCCCCCAGCGGGCATGCAGCGCGTCGATGAGGACGCCCTCGTGGTTCGACTGCAGGCACTCCAGCGCCACAGTGACACGATCTGCCCCGCCCGCACCGCCTGCCCCGCCCGCACCATACGTCTCCGCGATCTGCAGGAGCCGCGCGTCGATCTCGGCGAGCGTCGTGCGCCCGTACTTCTCCGGCTCCCGCCAGCCGAGCAGGTTCAGGTTCGGGCCGTGCAGCACCAGCACCCGCAGCACCCGCGCCTCCGGCGCCTCACGCTGCCCTGCGGGCTGCTCCTCTGCCGATCGCTCTACCATTGTGCATGCTCCAGACTGACAGTGTACCCCTCGCAGTCGGTGCTGCGCGGGAGGCGGACGCGGGTGGTGGCCTGACGGCGGGCGGGGATGTCCTTCAGGTTGCCGAGGTAGCTGCCCTGCTGGCAGTGGATGCCGACCTCGGCGGAGGCGATGGGGCGATCCGACTTGTTGGTGGCGGTGATCCCGACCTCCACGCGCCCGTCCGGGAACACCGTCGCCAGCGCCTCCAGCGACAGCCACATCGCCACGTCCACCACCCGATCCAGGCTGCCCGTCCGCTCGCGGAACAGCACCTCCTTGCGGACGGTGTCGAGCGTCACCAGGAACAGCCCCGACACGTTCAGCCCCAGCAGCCCCGCCACCCGCCCGTCCGCGCACTCCTCACAGATCCCGACCGTCACCGGCGCCACCCGCATCCCCCCGATCCACACCTCCGGCACCTGCACCAATTGCGCCGTGCGCTCGCCGTTGGCGGTCCGCAGCTTGATCTCCGGCGCGTCCGCCCGCACCTCCACGCCGATGCGCGCGAGCGTCGCCCGATCCATCGTCGTCACCGTCGCCCCGGTGTCGAACAGCATCGGGATCTCCTGATCGCCGAACTGCACCGGGATCACCAGGCTGTGGCCCTGACCCTCGTAGGGCAGCGCCACCGCCTCATCCCCCACCACCGACGCCGGGCGGCAGTCCGCGACCTTCGAAGCCGCAGGCGCGGGGAGCTGCCCCTCCCACACCCCCAATCGCGGCAGCGACTCACCCACCCGGCCCGCCTCTTTCGCCGCCCCCGACCCGCCCGCCGCCGCCAGCGTCGCCAGCCCCGTCCCCATCAATTCCGGCATCTCACCCGGAAAAAACGCCGGTAAAAATGTAAAGACCACCATCGGCCACAGCCAGCAGGAGACCCCCGACGCCCACCGCCCCCGCCCCAGCAGCGCCCAGATGCCCGCCGTCGGCAGCAGCCCGAACAACAGCGCCCCCGCCGTCACCTGCAGCGGCCCCAGCTGCCGCGACACCCCGAGGCCGATCCACAGCGCCAGGCCCAGCAGCGCCGGAACCACCCCCGTCAGCAAGAGCACCCGTGCGAGCATGCCCCTGTTCTAACCACCACCGCCCCGCCGCACAGGTGCGACTGCAGAACAATCAGGTTAGCCGCCTGTCCCATGAAGATCATCTCTGTCACCGCCCTCCTCTCCCTGCTCACGCTCTCCGCCTGCGACGCCGGCGCCGGCGCCCCCGGGACCGACGCCAAGACCGACGCCAAGACCGACGCCAAGACCGGAAAAGCCGAAGCCAAGGCGCCCGTCGCCGACATCCCGGCCCCGCCCGACGTCGCCGCCCGCCCGCCGACGCGACGAAGACCGCCTCCGGCCTCGCGTACAAGGTCGTCACCAAGGGCGCCGGCACCGAGAAGCCCGCCGAGTGGGACAAGGTCAAGGTCAACTACACCGGCTGGACCACCGACGGCAAGATGTTCGACTCCTCCGTCAAGCGCGGCAAGCCCGCCACCTTCGGGCTGAAGCAGGTGATCCCCGGCTGGACCGAGGGGCTGCAGCTCATGTCGAAGGGCGACACCGTGCGCTTCTGGATCCCGGTCGAGCTCGCCTACAACAACCAGCCCGGCAAGCCCGCCGGGATGCTCGTCTTCGACGTCGAGCTCATCGACATCGTCCCCGGCCCGAAGCCCCCGCCCGTCCCTGAGGACGTCGCCGCCGCCCCCGCCGACGCCACAAAGACCAAGTCCGGCCTCGCCTGGAAGGTGCTGACCAAGGGCGCCGGCACCGCCCGCCCCGCCGCCTCCGACAAGGTCGAGGTCAACTACACCGGCTGGACCACCGACGGCAAGATGTTCGACTCCTCCGTCACCCGGGGCCGCCCCGCCACCTTCGGCCTCGACGGCGTCATCCCCGGCTGGACCGAGGGGCTGCAGCTCATGTCTGAGGGCGACAAGGTGCGCTTCTGGATCCCGGTCGAGCTGGCCTACAACAACCAGCCCGGCAAGCCCGCCGGGATGCTCGTCTTCGACATCGAGCTGCTCGACATCCGCGAGACGCCGAAGACCCCGGCAGACGTCGCCGCCCCGTCGAAGGGCGCCAAGAAGACCGCCTCCGGCCTCTCCTACAAGGTGCTCCAGAAGGGCACCGGCACCGCCCACCCCGGCCCCACCGCGCAGGTCGAGGTGCATTATTCAGGCTGGACCAAGGACGGCAAGATGTTCGACTCCTCCGTCGCGCGCGGCAAGACCACCAGCTTCGGCCTCGACGGCGTCATCCCCGGCTGGACCGAGGGGCTGCAGCTCATGGTCGTCGGCGAGAAGACCCGCTTCTGGATCCCCGCCGAGCTGGCCTACGGCGACACCCCCAAGCGCCCGGGCGCGCCGTCGGGGCAGCTCTGCTTCGACGTCGAGCTGATCGCCATCAAGTAGCGCGCGACGCGGACGCAGCAGAGCCGGGGCGCCGTGTCAGGCGGGACCGGGCTTCCCCCACCCCGCCCAGGCCTGCAGCGCCCGCATCTCCGCCGCCCGATCCCCCGCCGGCTCCCCCTCCGTCCCGCTCAGGCGGCGGGGCAGGAGCGGCAGGACGTTGGACTTGAGCAGCGGCTCCAGCAGCTCCGGGCGGGCGGGATCGACGGCGATGAGCGGCACCGGATCGCGCCCGGCGAGGGTCCGCTCGGCGAATTCGCGGCGGGCGGCGGTGTCCTCCGGGGTGGCGGGGCGGTGCAATTCGTCGACGCTGTCGTAGAGCGCCCAGGCGAGGCGGGCGGGCAGCGCCGTCGCGCCCTCGTGGCCGACCCAGCGCGTCACCAGCACCAGCGGCACCGGCACCGGCGTGCGCCCCGTCCCGTGCCACTCAGAGAAGTCGGGCTGCGCGTAGGGGAGCCACTGCGGCGGGAGGAAGGAGAAGCCCGAGCCGCCGTAGGCCTTCATCCGGATCAGCGTGGCCTCCGTCGCCGGATCGATGGGGTCCATCTCGGCCATCAGCAGGATGTCGGCGTCAGGGATGCCGAGGCGGATCGCGGCCTGCTGCCCCAGCAGCGCCGGGAGGGTGCGGATCAGCGCGCCGAGGCCGGTGCGCCGGAAGTGCTGCGTCACCAGCGCGTGCGAGAGGAACAGCACGATCACGTTCGCGGCGGGCTGGGCCATGACGTAGCAGTCGCGCACGGCGGCGAGCGGGGCGCCTTCGCTGCCGGCGCCATCATCGGGGTAGAAGTTGATCAGGTGGTAGGTGATGTCCCAGCGCGGATCGGCGGGGCGCTCATACAATTCCCACAGCAGGTCGGCGGGGACCTCCAATTCGCCGCGCGGGCCGAACTCCCCGTCGAGCGCCGCGTAGGCGCGCCAGAACTCCGGGCCGCCCGCGCGGTTCCCGTCGCGGGCCTCGCGCCAGCAGAATTCGCGGAGCGCGGCGCGGCTGCGCGGGTTGTCGTCGTGCCCGTAGAAGGGCATCCTGGCGTCTGAATCGGCGCTGCTGCTGTCATCCCCGTCGGACATGTTGTCTCCTGCAGTGTCATCTATAATCTGGGATCGACCGGCTCACTCTCCAGCGCCAGCACGCCGAAGCTGCACTGGTACACCTCCCGCAGCGACCCGCCCCGCACGAAGCGGCGCAGCCCCTCGCGGCCAAGCAGGAATTCCCGAATGGCGAGGCTGCGTTTTCCGCCGAGGCCCCGGCTGAGCAGGCGCGGGAGCTGATCGGGCAGGGTGTACTCAGGGCCGTAGATGATGCGGAGGTAGTCGCGGCCCCGGCACTTGACGGCGGGCTGGAGGATGCCCCGGCGCCCGCGCACGGTGAAGCCCCAGGGCTTGACGACCATCCCCTCCTGCCCTTCAGCGGTGATCCGCTCCCACCAGGCGATGGCGGCGGCCTCGGAGGCGGGATCTCCCAGCTCAATGGTGCGGTGGGCGGTGGCGAGGAGGATCGGATCGTGCTCAGCGAGGCGGGCCAATTCGGCGAGGTGCCAGCCGTGGTCGGTGTCCATCCACATATGGCCCTCTGAGGCGAGCAGGTGGAAGGGGGCGAAGCGCAGATCGTCGATGGAGCTGACCGGCCAGCAGTAGCCCGCCCACGCCCGGTTGTAGTCGGCCACGGCGGCCTGCCGATCCCGGAGGCGCCCGAGGTGGGCGGCGGCGCCCCCGGCGAGGTCGGGGGCCTGCGTCCGGGCGGCGGCGGCAGACAGCGCGGCGGCGGCGGCGCTG
>JBEIQZ010000150.1:0-11178 GCA_040376255.1 Alphaproteobacteria bacterium | reverse complement strand
GGAGCGGCGTCTTCAGGCTCCCCGCCGGGCTCCTGCTCGCCCCGGCGGCCCGGCGGCTGCAGCTCGTCTGCTGGCAGACGCAGCTCCACATGATCTGCGCGGAGGGCAGCGCCCAGCCGGCGCGCCTGGAGCGGTTGCTGCGGCTCCGGTCAGAGGTGCGGTACCGCTCCGTGCTGGAGTCCGCCCGGATACTTTCTGAGGGTACTTTCTGAGGAGAGAAACAGATGCGTATGAGGACTACACGGAAGCCTGTCCTGTCTCTGCTGATGTTGTTTTGCGGCTGCGGCGGCGCGACAACTGAGATCTCCGTCTCCCCCTCGCCGGTGGATCTCGGCACGGTGCTGTTCCCGACCGAGATGCCGGAGGGCGGCTATGCGCGCGCCGAGATCTCGCTGGAGAACGTCGGGGAGGAGGAGGCGCTGCTCACGCTCCAGCCCTGGGACGGGGATCGGCTGTGCGTGGAGGGGTTCCCGGACGCGTCGGTGGCGTCGGATCTGACGCCGATGTCGCCGGGCGCGATCTACCTGCTGGCGGTGCAGGTCTGCGGGCATGTGCCGGGGGACTTCGAGACGACGGTGGAGTCGACGCTCAGCCTGCGGGCGGAGACCGGTGAGCGCTTCGACGTGGCGGTGAGCTGGTACGCGCAGCTCTCGGTGGAGCAGTGATCGCAGCGCTCGCGGCGCTCCTGTCGGGCTGCGCCGGCGGAACGAAGGCGGCGGAGTCCGGCCTGCAGTCTGTGGATCTCGGAAGCTTCACCAGCGACGCAGACGGGGACCTCACCGTCCCGTTCAGCGTCCCGGCGTCGGCGCAGTCGGCGCTGCTCCACTGCGGGCCTTACGGCCTGGATCGGACGGGGCAGGTGGTGTCGCTGCGGGACGGGAGCGGCTCGGCGCTGCCGATGACCGGCGGCGGGATCCGGGCGGACGCGGCGGCGGATCACCTCGCCCTGCTGCTGCCGGTGTCGCCGGATCTGCCGCTCGCGGGCGGGGACTGGGAGGCGGGGCTCCGCATCAGCGGCGGGCAGCTCACGGTGAGCTGCGGGCTGCTGTACCGCCCGGTCGCTGTCGACGCCTCAGGCGGGCTGCCGACGGTCGATCTGCACGTGATCTTCGTCGGGGCGGAGGGCGCCGTCAGCGACCTCAACGCCACAGGCGCGACGGTGAACGCCCCGTTCCAGCAGGCGATGGAGGAATTGCGGCTCCGCTGGTCTCCGGCGCTCGCGCTGGGAGAGGTGCGGTACAGCGATCTCTACCCGGAAGACATCGGGCTGGGGGACGGGTCGATCCGCTCAGCTGAGGATCTGGCGCTGCTGCTGCGATCCGATCCGGATGATGGCCGGACGCTGCCCCTGTTCGCGGTGCCGTCGATCTCCCTCTCCCCGGACGATCCGGGCGCGGCCGGCGGCGCTCCCGCGCTGCCGCAGCCGGGGACGAGCCGATCCGGGCTGGCGCTGTCCGTGGCGGAGCTGGAGTCCGATCCGGCCGGGGTCGGCAGGGCCTGGGCGCGGGAGGGGCTGCGGGCGATGGGGCTGTTCTATCCGGTGGAGGCGGACGGATCTACTGAGGATCCGCTGTCGGACACGCCGGTATGTCAGAATGACATCGACGGGGACGGGCTGCTGTCAGCCGGAGAGTGCGCGGGGAGCGGAGCGGAGAACCTGATGTGGTGGTCGGGCGGATCGGCTGCCACGGCGCTCTCCGGGGATCAGGCGTGGGTGGTGCAGCAGAGCCTCTGGGTGCAGGGCGGATAGCGGGCGGGCAGCGCGGAAGAATCTCCCCTCCAGACCCCCCTGGACGCTGCCGATATGCTTATTTCTGATGTCGCGCTCTCCACCGGCACTGTACAACCACCTGCAGGAGCTTTCAATGCCCACTCGACGGGTGTGGTTCAGCGTCCAGAATGAAGCAACAGCGGTGTATGAGGCTCGGCGGCGTGATAGAGTTATGCCAGCGCACCCAAGCGAGGAGACCTCCCGATGATGCTCATTGTCCCCGGCACGACGATCGGTCGCTATGTCGTCGAGAAGACCATCGGGACCGGCGGCATGGCGCTCGCGTTGCGTTGCCGTCTGGCGACAGTCGGCGGATTCCAGAAGTATGTTCTGCTCAAGATCCTGCACCCTGAGCGCATGGAGGATCCGCAGTACATCGAGATGTTCCTCGATGAGGCGCGGGTGACCGCAGGGTTGACGCACCCGAACATCCCGCAGACCTTCGAATTGGAGCAACACGAAGGGCTGCCGTACCTGGTGATGGAGTTCGTCGACGGCCCCAGCCTCCAGGCGATCCTGCGGAAGATCGAGCATGAGCCGCACAAGCACTACGGGCTGGTGGCGTGGATCATGGCCGGGGTGTGCCGCGCCCTCTCCTACGCCCACACCCGCATCGACCCGGACGGGCAGATGCTGAACATCATCCACCGGGACGTGAGCCTCGCGAACATCCTCGTGAACATGGAGGGCATCCCCAAGCTCGTGGACTTCGGCATCGCGAAGTCCCGGCTGGCGAAGTCGGTCACTGAGGTCGGGACGCTGAAGGGCAAGCTCCTGTACCTCGCGCCGGAGCAGATCGTCGGCGAGTCCCTCGATCACCGCGTGGACATCTACCAGACCGGCGTCTGCCTCTACTGGCTCACCACCGGCCGCGCGCCGCTGACCACTGAGGATCCGGTGCGCTTCTTCCGCGAGCGGCTCGACAACGATCCGCCGCTGCCCTCAGAGCTGAACCCGGACTACCCGGCGCTGCTGGAGCGCATCGTGCTGAAGGCGCTGGTGCGGGATCGGGATCGCCGCTGGCCGGACGCCTCCAACATGGCGGAGGCGCTTGAAGACTTCGCCAAGTCTGAGGGCGTGGACTCGCGGACAGCGGCCAAGAAGCTGAAGGCGCTCTTCCAGCAGACCGACGCCAACGGCGCCAGCTACGACACCCACGAGCCCTCCGGCGCCTACCCGCGCATCAACTCGCTGACCCCGGTCCCCGGCTCCGGGCTGGCCCGCAAGGAGCAGGTGCGGCGCCCGGCGACGCAGTGGCCCATCCTCGCCGCCGGGGCGATCATCGTGCTGGGCGTGATCGCGGCTGCTGGCTGGATGCAGGGGACCCCTCCCTCCAGCCAGCAGCCGGTCGCCGCGCTCGCCACGGTGGACGATCAGGCCCGCAGCATGGTTCTGGAGGCGGGCAAGAAGATCGACGAGGGCAACATGATCGTCGCCAGCAAGCTCGTGGAGCAGATCCAGCGGCTGACGGTGACCGACGGGGCGCTGCTCGTCCAGATCGCTGAGCTGGATCTGCGCTACCAGCGCGCGCTCGGGCTCAGCGAGGTCAAGCGCCTGCTGTCCAGCGGTCAGGCGATGGAGGCGCTGGATCGGTGTCGGCTGCTGCTGGACACGCACGCGGACGACCCTGAGATCCAGACCCTCCTCGCTGAGTGCAAGCGGGCCGTGGAGGGCAACGTCCAGCGCACCACCGACCGAGGCAGCCTCTCGGTGGCCACCACCCCGACCGGGGCGACGGTCTACGTGGACGACGTGATGGTAGGGCGCACCCCGATCTCCAAGCTCACGATCCCCGTCGGCAGGCACACCATCCACATCCGCATGCGGGGTTATTCCTCCCAGCAGCGCCGGGTGGAGATCAAGAACAGCCGCCAGGAGTCGATCAGCCTGAACCTCCAGCCGCTCCAGGACAAGGCGCTGCCGCCCGCGCAGGCGGGGGTGCCGACAGCGACGCTCCCCGCGCCGGACGTCGTCCCCGCGCCGGACGTCGTCCCCGCGCCGGACGCCGCCCCCGCGCCGCAGGATCCGCCCATGGAGGCGGCGCTGCTGCCCGAGCCCTCCAGCCGGGTCGCGCCGAGCGCCTCAGGCGCCCGCAGCGCGGCAGACGTCCAGCAGGTGCTGCGCAGCGTGGAGGCGCAGGCGGTGCGCAGCGGCGTCCCGCCGGAGATCGCCAACGGGGTCACAGAAAGCCTGCGCGCGCAGCTCCTCGCCCTCTCCCCTCCCCCTGAGGTCTACCTCCTCTACCCCTCTGAGATGCTCCAGATCATCCAGAGCGGCGCCGCCAACGGCAGCAGTAAGGAGGCGATTGCCGCTGAGCTGCGGAGACGATATGGGCGGCCCGGCCCCGGTGGTCAATGACCGTGACGCCCATGCCTTCCCCTCATGCCCCGAAGGTGATGGATCTGCGCGTAGGCGCCTTCCATATCAATCATTGCGTCATGGTCGGCCGCACCTCGCTGCTGCTGGCGGCTGACGGCCCCCCTGACGGGCGGGCCGGCGTGTTGAAGGTGGTGGCGACGCCGAATTCGGATCTGCGGCTCGCGGAGCGGGCGGCGGTTCATGCGCGGCTGATGCCCGGCTTCTTTCCTGAAATCTGGGAGCAGGGTGTCCTCCGCGACTCCCCGTACATCTGGATGGAAGAGATCATCGGCTGGACCCTGCTCGATCTCCAGAACTCCACCGCCGCCGCCGGGCGCCCGCTCCCGGTCTCCTTCACGCTGCACGTCATGCGGCGGCTGCTGGAGGTGCTCCACGATCTTCAGAAGCTCGGCACGCCGCAGTCCCGCCCCTACATCGGGCGGCTCTCTCCCGGCCACATCAAGATCGACCACCTCGGGCGCCTGCGCTTCCCCGGCCTCTGCCACCAGAGCAGCCACCCCGCCGCAGGCTCTGCGGTCAACGCGATGGCCACCGAAGGGCCGTTCGTCCTCGCCCCTGAGCAGGTCGAGCAGGCCGAGCGCCGGATCTCGGCCACCACCGACGTCTACGGCTGGGCGCTGACCCTCTACTCGCTGCTCGCCGGAGAGAACCCCTTCAAGAAGAAGGGCGTGCTGGCCAGCATGGGGCGCCGCGAGATCCCCGGCATGGCCCCGATCCAGGCCACCCTGCCCCCGCTCGTCCCGATCCTCAGCCGCGCGCTCGCGCCTGATCCGGGGCAGCGCCCGTCGGTGCAGGAGCTGATCTCTCTGATGCCGACGATCTCCAACCCCGAGATGTCAGGGCCGGATCGCGTCTCCCTCGCCAACTCCCTGCGCGGCCCGGCCCGCGCGATGCGTGCGGACGAGGTGGGGCGTCAGCGCTGCGTGTTCGCGCTGGAGCGGCTAGGCATCCGCGCCGGCAGCAGCTACATGCTGGTCTCCCAGATCGACATCAAGCGTGAGGTCAGCGCCGACGCCCCCACGCGCATCCTCGGCGTCGGCAGCATCATGCCCGACGAGCCGCCGCCCGTCACTCAGGAGGGCCCCACCCAGATCCTCATCAGCATGGACGTGCTGCCCGACATGGGCGGCGGCGGGATGGACACCCCGCTGCACATGGATCACGAGGAGCCGGTCGAGATGCCCTCGCCCGACGGCGACGAGCCCACCCCGCAGCGCAGCGCGCCCGATCCGGCGCGTTCGGCCGCCATGCCCGCGCCGCCCTCCCCCACCGCCAGCCTCTCCGGCCAGATCGCGCCGCCCTCCCCCACCACCAGCCTCTCCGGCCGCCCTGTCCCGCCCTCCTTCCGCTTCCAGAAGCCGGAGCCGGTGCCAGCCCAGCCCGCCCTGGAGCCGAAGATCGTCGCGGGAATCCTCGGCGGCGTCGCGCTGCTGTGTGTAGCGATCTACCTGCTGTTCGGCTGAAACTATCACACTGCCGATCACATTCTGTGAGGATTCATCACCGGCCTGCTTCAACAGGCCATTGCTGCGTTTCATCATCGGGCGCCGTCCGATTCCGCTTGCCATCCTCCCCTCTCACGGGATAGGCGGCGCCCCGGCCGGCCTCAAAGCCAAGGAGCCACTATGCTGCTGATCGCGACCCTCCTCACCTCCAATGCCTGGGCAGGCAGCTGTGACGCCGCCCTCAACCGGATCGACTCGCTCACCAAGGACACGGTCGTCAGCGGCTTTGTCGATCTGGCGAAGTGTGATCGTAAGCTCGCTGAGACCCACTTCACCCGCTTCCTCAGCAAGGCCACCGACGCCGACGTGCTGGTGAACCTTTCGCTGAAGGCGATCGAGATGGACGTCTGGAACCCGCTCTGGACCGCCATCGGGAAGATCCAGTCTTTTGAGGCGCGCGACGAGGTCACCCGGCGCGTCGGCGAGTCCTGCTCGACCAACCCCAAGATCATCCCCTTCCTCGAAGGCGCCTACTTCGGGCTGCGCGAGGCTGACTTCCAGCAGTGGGACGACGCCTTCATCATCTGCGCCGATCCGGCGCTCGCCGCATGGCTCGACGAGCAGGTGAAGAAGGTCCCCAGCGCCTCCTTCGACGAGAAGTACGATGTGCTCCTCGCGATCTACGTGCGCTCGCGCAAGGCCGACGCGCTCCCCGCGCTGGCCGAGGCCGCGATCAAGGCCGGGAAGGACGGCGGGCCGTTCGACTCCATCCTCGCGCGCATGGGCGAGGCCGTCGCGCCCGAGATGGGCAGCACCATCTCCCCGGAGAACCAGCAGAAGCTGACCGACGCGCTGGTCGGCCTCGCGCGCCAGCTCCCCGCCGACAAGGCCCGCAGCGTCGCCAACCAGCTCGCCAACTCCGGCGCCGACGCCGCCGCCGCCAGCCTCCTGCCGATCATCTACGCCGATCGCCTCCAGGGTGACAACGGGCTGATCTACGGCGCCGCCGCCATCGAGTTCGGGGACTGCAAGGGCAAGAAGAGCGCGGTGATCCACGTCTCTGTGATCGAGGAGCCGGGCAAGCGCTGGACGATCCTCAGCGACATCGAGGGGCCGATGCGCGGCTTCAAGGCCAAGCTCAAGGGCTGCACCGTGGAGACCCCGTGGGCCGTCCTCCACAGCCCGGAGCCGCTGAAGTCCACCGCTGAGGTCGATGCCTGGGCGCAGAAGATGGCCGCAGAGTGGGCCAAGTCCCACCCGGACTACAAGCTGACCGTGAAGAAGGAGAAGTCAGTCGGCCTCCCGTAGGCCGCCGGGCTATCTTGCCGTCATGGATCGTCCGTTCCGCCGTGTGTTCGTGCCGGGCTCCGCTGCCGGACGGCGGGCGGACGTCTTCCTGTCGCTCCGCTTCTCCGACTGGTCGCGCACCCGCATCGCGCGGGCCATCACCGAGGGGCTGGTGGTGTCGGACGACCGTCCGCTGAAGCCCTCCACCACCCTGCGGGCGGACGAGGTGCTGCGGGTGTTCATCCCCGGCATCGCCCCGGGCGGCGCGCCGCCGCCCTTCCCGCCCGTGCTGTACGAGGACGCGCACCTGCTGGCGATCGACAAGCCGGCCGGGATGCTCGCCCACCCGTCAGGGCAGCGCTGGGAGTACGCGGTGATCGGGCTGGTGCGCGAGGCCCGCCCCGACATCAAGCCCGACCTCGCCCACCGGCTCGACCGCGAGACCTCCGGCGTGATGATGATCACCAAGACCCCCGAGGCGAACCGCTACATGAAGGAGGTCTTCCAGCAGCGCCGCGTCAGCAAGACCTACCTCGCCATCGTCCACGGCAGCCCGGCCTGGGAAGAGACCCTGGCGGACGGGCCGATCGGGCTGTGCGGGAACGAGCTGGAATTGCGCCGCGCGGTGCGGGAGGGCGGCGACATCGCCAGCACCCGGATCGAGGTGCGGCAGCGGCTGGGGGCGCTCTCTCTCGTCGCCTGCAGGCCGCTGACCGGGCGCACCCACCAGATCCGCGTCCACGTCGAGAGCGTCGGCCACCCCATCCTGGGGGACAAGATCTACGGCCAGCCGGACGCGGTGTTCCTGGAGTACATGGATCGCGGCCCCACCCCGGCGGTCCGCAAGGCTGTCGGCTTCCCGCGCCAGTGCCTCCACGCCCACAGCCTCGCCTTCGCCCACCCGATCAGCGGGCAGATCCTGAAGATCGTCGCGCCCCTGCCGCCCGACATGCAGCGCGTCGTGGACGGCGCGCCGCCCCGCTGGGAGGAGGAGGACGCGGACGCGGGCGGCTCGACCGGGCTGGAACGGAACGCGCCGAAAGAGACATCGGACGCGCCGGGAGAGCCGGCGGGCGCAGAGACCGTGCAGACAGAGGCCGCGCTGGACAGCGATGCCTGAACCCGCGACGCCGGAGGCCGCGCGGCGGCTGTGGCTCCGGGCGGGGCTGGGGCTGTCGCTCAGCGTCGGCTGGTACGCCGGGGCGGCGCCGGCGGTGCAGGAGGCGCTGCACGAGGCGTCCTCCGGCCACCACCCGGCGACCTCCCCGCAGGAATTGCGCGCCCGGATCGGGCGGATGCCGCCGCAGCTCCGGCTGAGCCCGCTGGCACAGGCGGAGATCGATCTGTTGCTGGATCAGATGGAGCGGGCGTGGGCGCTGGAGTCGCAGTGGGGCGCGCGGGCGGCGGGGCTGCTCGACGGGGCGCAGCGGGCGCGGGCGGAGGAGCTGACCCCGATGGAGCCGCCGCTGCGGCAGACGGGATCGACGGTCGATCCGGTGCTGCTCGGGCTGACTCAGGCGATCCTCGACCGCTACGGCTACGCCGAGGCGCCGCTGCCCGACCGCCCGGAGGCCGACCCGTGGGGCGAGCGCCCGCAGCAGGAGCGGATCCGGCGCATGTACGCGCTGCTCTCAGCGGGGGCGCTGACGGAGCAGCAGTCCCACGCGCTGCTGCAGCTCTGCCTGCTCCAGATCCAGACCCAGGAGCGGCGGGGCGGGGCCGAGGAGCGGTTCTACGCGATCATCGGGGAGGCGCGGCGGGCGGCGCTGTTCGCGCCGGTGCCGGGCTGATCATCGGTAGAAGCATATGCTGTGCCGTTATACCGCACCGATATACTGCATCGGCATATCGATCCAGCATATCTGACAGATATACTGGATCGATACATCTCTATCAGGGCTTGATCAACTCCCCGTCCACACTCATCTGCCGGACCGGCAGTCCGAGCCCCTTCAGGCCCTCCGCGATCACCGCCCCGTCGCCGACGACGACGACATAGAAGGGCTGATCCTGCATCCGGCGGCTCCACGCGGCCTGCGCGCTCTCGCGGGTGACGGCGTTGAGCCGGGCCGGGTAGCCGCTCACCCAGTCGGCGGGCAGGCCGTAGCGCCAGATCAGGCCGAGCTGGCTCATCAGGTAGTCGGGGTTCTCGTAGCGCAGCGGCAGCGCGGAGACGACGGAGTCGCGGGCGTTGGCGACCTCCGCCTCGCTGAGCGCGCGATCCCCCTGGACATTGCGCAATTCGTTGAGCAATTCCTGGAGCGCCGGGATGGTCTTGTCTGTGGCCACCGGGGCGGAGCCGGTGTGGGAGACGCCGCTCAGATCGTAGAGCGCGGAGGTGCGGGCGCCGTAGGTGTAGCCGTTCTTCTCGCGGAGGTTGAGGTTGATGCGCGAGGTGAACATGCCGCCGATGGCCGAGTTCGCCACGAGGAAGGCGGCGTGATCGAGGTCGGTCGGTCGGCTGACGTAGCGCCCGGTCAGGATCACCGACTGCGCCGCGCGGGGCTTGTCGACAAAATAGATCGCGGTCTCCTTCGGCGGAGCCGGGAATTCCGGGAAGGTGAGCGGCTGCACCTCGTTCTTCCACGCGCCGAAATTCTGCTCCAGCAGCGGCTTCACCTCGGCCATCGTGGTGTCTCCGCCCACCACCAGCATCGCCTGATCGGGGCCGAGGTGCGCCTTGATCCAGTCCTTCGCGTCCTGGCCGGTGAGCGAATTGATCGCGGCCTCGCCCTGGATGCGGCCTGAGTAGGCGTCGCCGTGCAGCAGCCGGTCGAGCACCCGGCTGGCGGTGGCGGTCGGATCGGCGCGGTCGCGCGTCAGCTCAGCGAGCAGGCGGCGGCGGTGCTGCTCCGCGTCGGTGTCGGTGCAGCGCGGCTGGAGCAGGACGGTCTGCATGAGCTGGAGCGTGGGCGCGAGGTTCTGCTTCAGCGCCCGGATGCCGAGGCTGCTGCCGTCGTCGCCCGCGCCGCTCGTCAGCGAGCTCCCCAGCGACTCCACCGCCCGCGCCAGCGAGGGGCCGTCGTAGGGCCCGGCGGCGTCGTTGAGGATGTCCATGCTGTACGCGGCGAGCCCCTCCTTGCCCGCCGGATCGGCGAAGCCGCCGGCGCGGAAGATCAGGCTCACCCAGACCAGCGGGCGCTCGTGATCCTCAACCAGCCAGACGGGGATGCCGTTCTGGAGCTTCTCCTGCTGCGCGGTCGGCAGCGTGAAGGGCCGATCCGGGAGCGGATCAGGGAGGCGGCTGCGATCGATCGCCAGCGCCGCAGGGCCTTCGATGCCCGCCAGCAACAGCCCGCCCGCCAGGGTCAACAGCGCGCGCCGGTTCATTTCCCACCTCCTGCCGGAGCCGCCGGAGCTGCCGGAGCCTTCGGGTCGATGTGCATCACCAGCCGCCGATCCAGCGGCAGCCATTTTTTATAGAGCCGCTTCAGCCAGCCGGTCTTGACCGCGTAGTAGCGGGAAAGATCCTCGCCGATATAGCCTGGATCGCCGGTCAGGTAGTTGTAGTGGTTGAGCAGGTTCGCCTTGCCCTGGATGGAGGCGAGGGAGTCGTAGAACTGGACCATGTAGCCGGTGCGGGCGATGGACAGCTCCTCGCCGGTGAAGCCGGAGGCGCGGTAGCGGCTGAGGATGCTGTCGATGGCGGCCACCACCTCGTCCCCGGTGTGACCGGCGGCGGCGGTGGACTCGATGACGAACATGCTGCCGTAGCGGCTGGAGGACTGGTAGGCCTCGACGTCCTGGGAGACCTGGAGGTTGAACACCAATTCCTGATAGAACGGCGAGTCCTTGCCGTCCGCGAGGATCGAGGAGATCAGATCCATGCCCGCGTCCTCCTTCGTCAGCGCGCGCGGCGTGTGCCAGGCGATCCAGACCTTCGGGAACGGCACGTCCTCCTGGTAGCGGGCGACCTTCTGCTCCGCGAGGCTCACCGCGTCGGGCTCGACGGCCTCCGGCTCAGGCCCGGCGGGGATCTCGCCGAAGTAGTCAGCGACGGCCTTCACGGTGCTGTCGCGGTCATAGTCGCCGCAGACGACGAGGCTCGCGTTGTTGGGGAGGTACCACTTGCGGAAGAAGTCCTGCACGTCCTGCAGCGTCGCGGCGTCGATGTCCTCGTGGCGGCCGATGGTGGCGTGCTGGTAGGGGTGGCCGTCGGGGTACATGTTCTGGAGCAGGTAGACCCAGGCGTTTCCGTAGGGCCGGTTCTCGTAGCGCTGGCGCCGCTCGTTGCGGACGACCTGCTTCTGGTTGTCGAGCTTCTCCTGGGTCATCGCCGGGAGCAGCCAGCCCATC
>JBEIQZ010000628.1:0-3248 GCA_040376255.1 Alphaproteobacteria bacterium | reverse complement strand
CTGGGCGCTGCGGCGGCTGCTGGAGCCCGACCAGCGCGGCCTCTACCGGCTCCGGCCCGGCGTGCGGCTGGAGGATGCGATCCCGCTCACCACCGACCCGCTCAACCCCGCGAGCCTCGCCCACCGCCGGATCGAGGCCGCGATCCAGAACGCCCCCGACCCGCGCGCCGCCCGCGAGGTGCTCTACGCGGCCGCGCTCTCCGGCCTCGAACCGCCAGCGCCCCTGATCCGCGCGCTCAACGACGCCGGCCTCGACGCGCTCCTCGCCGTCGGCATCCTCGCCGAGCAGAACGGCTACCTCAGCTTCGAGCATGCCCAGATCCGCGACGCCGCCATCGTGCTCGCCCAGCGCTCAGAGGAGGTCAGCGCCATCCACCTCCGGCTCGCCCAGATCTGGGCCGGGCTCGCGCGCGACATGGACGTGGATCTCGCCGTCGGCACCCACCTGCTGCGCGGCGGCCAGCCCGAAAAAGCCCTCACCCCGCTCCTCCGCGCCGTGCGCCGCATGAACCAGGGGGGCCGCGCCCGCAGCGCCATCCGGGTCGCCGTCATGGCCATCGAGGCCGCCGACCGCGTCGGCCAGCCCGGCGCCCGCCTCCAGGCCCGCCGGCTCCACGCCGAGGCCCTCGTCGAGGTCGGAGAGCCCGAGCGCGCCCTCCCCCTCCTCCAGCACGCCCTCTCCGGCGTCGACGGCGGCGACCGGCTGGAGCGCGCCAGGCTCCGCGTGCTGCTCGGGCGGGCCTGCCGGAAGATCGGCGATCTGGAGGGCGCCGCCCGGGAGCTGGACAACGCCTGGCAGGTGTTCGAGACCATGCGCGACCGCAACGGGCTCATCGAGGTCGCCACCCAGCGCGCCCGCCTCGCCCTCATCGAAGGCGCCGCCGCCCAGGAGATCGAGCACTGGGGCTACGTCCTCCGCAACCGGATCGACCCCGTGCTGGAGGCCGAGGCCCGAAACGGCATGGTGCATGCCCTCGTCCGCGCCGGTCGGCTCCAGCACATCGACGCCCAGCTCCGCCGCCTCGAAGGCATCAGCCGCCTGAGCGCCGACGTCCGCCGCATCGCCGAGGCCACCTGGACCACCGCCCTCGTCCATATCCTCCGCCGCCAGCTCGAAGAGGCCGAGCGCCTCCTCAACGCCGCGAGCGCCATCGCCGCCACCCTGGGCGCCGACAACCTCCACCTCCGCTGCCGCACCGCGCTCGGAGAGGTCTGCCGCTACCGGGGTGATCGCGAGCAGGCCCTCAAGATCAACCGCCAGCTCATCCGCTTCTGCGACTCCCGGGGCTGGTCGCTGGAGTGCGCCGGCGCCCGCGTACAGGTCGCCCTCCTCGCGCTGGCGCGGAAGGATCTCCAGATGTTCCACGGCGAGGTCGCCGCCGCCGAGACCGACCTCAAGGACACCCCCCGCCACGGCCTCTGGCTCCATGTCGGCCTCCTCCGCGCCGTCGGATGCGCCGTGGACGGCGATGAGCGCGGCTGCCGGGCCTGGTGGGCCGTGGCGCGCGAGCGCGGGATCGAGGAGCGCCACGCGCCCGATCTCTGGCTGCCCCTCGAACGGCTCGGCGTGCTGGCCCGAGAGCGCGGGTGGGAGGACATCGCGGGGCGGGCGCTCCAGCGGTTGACGATCGCGTCGAGCGCGGAGGCGGTGGTGGTGGATATTGAGGACTTTGAGCCGGAGTAAGCGAACCCCATGGACTGGCACGATCTGGACCCGGCATCTCAAGCGTGGGTGACCTACATCGAAGCGGAGATCGCGCGGGTGCTGCCTGCCGGGTTCCGGTGGCAGCGGACGGTGCTGGATGTCAAGCGGCAACCGGCGCAGCGGCTGGGGGACTGCGGGTGGCTGATCGTGCCGCCGCGAGGGAGGTCTGCGGGTGAGCAGAATTTCCTGCTGAAGACGAGCCCGGACGGTCGGCTGTTCGTGCTGACCTACGGGAACACCGACGCGGGGCCGCAGATCCGGTTCTGGAAGCAGGCGGCGGTGCTGGAGATGAGCATGTTGCGGTACTGCCCGCTGGGGGAGATGGTGCTGACGGTGGTGAAGACGAAGGAGCCGGACGTTCACGGGCTGACCTGAGAGGGGCAGGCGACCTCGCCGCAGCGCAGCAGATCGGCTAAGGGGGCTGCCGGTAATTGGACGGGAGGAGAGATGACCGAGACGCTGAGCGACCTTTCCGGTGAGAACGTGGCCTACCTGGAGGGGCTCCTGGAGGAGCAGGGCGGGCCGGTGACAAGAGCACCGGGGCCGGTGACGCGGAGCATCTTCGGCGGGGCGCGGGCGGCGGGCGCGGCGCAGGCGGTCGATACGGCGGCGGTGGATCGGCAGGCGCGGGCGGCGCGGCTGATCAACGCCTACCGGGTTCACGGCCACTGGTCGGCGGATCTCGACCCGCTGGACATGAAGGCGCGGGCGGCGCAGCCGGAATTGGATCCGTCGTACTACGGGCTGACGGAGGCGGATCTGGACGTGGTGGTGGCGACGAGCCCGCTCTTCGGGATCGCGCCGCATGCGACGATCCGGGCGATCCTGGCCCACCTGCGGGCGGTCTACTGCAGCACGGTGGGCGCGGAGTTCATGAACGTCTACGACCTGGAGCAGAAGCGCTGGCTGCTGGAGCGGTTCGAGACGCGGGTACTCGCGCCGCCGCACAGCCGGGAGGAGCGCCTGCGGATGCTGGAGATGCTGACGCGGGCGGACGGGTTCGAGGAGTTCCTCGGCAAGAAGTTCATCGGCAACAAGCGGTTCTCGCTGGAGGGGGCGGAGTCGCTGATCCCGCTGATGGACTGCGTGCTGACCGAGGGGGCGCGGCGCGGGGTGCGCGAGGTGGTGATCGGGATGGCGCACCGGGGGCGGCTGAACGTGCTGCTCAACATCATGGGCAAGCCCCCGGCGACGATGCTGGCGGAGTTCGCCGATCCGGACGGGAAGGCGGGGAGCAAGGGGTCGGGCGACGTCAAGTACCACCTCGGCTACTCCTCGGACTACGAGACCGTCGACGGGCAGCGCGTCCACCTGTCGCTGGCGTTCAACCCCTCCCACCTGGAGGCGGTCAACCCGGTCGTCGAGGGCCGGGTGCGGGCCAAGCAGGATCGCGTAAACGACACCGATTTTGCCGCGATGCCGCTGCTGATCCACGGGGACGCGGCGTTCATCGGCCAGGGGATCGTGGCGGAGGTGCTGAACCTCTCCGAATTGGCGGGCTACCGGACCGGCGGGACGCTGCACCTGGTCATCAACAACCAGG
>JBEIQZ010000940.1:0-1179 GCA_040376255.1 Alphaproteobacteria bacterium | reverse complement strand
CCGGGAGGGCTGTGATCGGCGCGGCCACGACCTGACCTGCATCGGCTGTTACTGGAACAACGAGATTCTACCCGCCTTCAAGGCCCGCTACCCGTATGTCGGGGTGTGGCTGTGCAACGCGGCCAACTATCGAGTGCCGCAGACGCGACGGAGGGTGCTGCTGTGGGCGAGCTACACGCCCCTGCCCGCCGAGCCGCCCCCGCCGACCCATCTCAACCCTGACGAGGGGCAACTGCCCGATGGGGTGCAGCCCTGGAAGACGCTCCGGCAGACAGAGGGTGTGGAATTCCATCGCCGGAGCTGCCGGAGCGAGGGGGGAGAGCGGTTCTGCTACCCCTGCGACGCCGACCACGGGCGGGCCTGCACCGAGCCGTGGCGGCTGGATCGGCCCGCGCCCACCGTCGTCACCACCGAGGTCAAGGGGACGCGGGCCTTCGCGCCGGAGTGGACGATGAACGGCGGGCCCGCGCTGGTCGCAGACGCGGCGTTTCTCATCTTCGGTGGGCGGCGCATCACCGAGGAGGAGGCCGCCATCCTCCAGGCATTTCCACGCAACTGGCCGTTCCAGGGAACGTCCGAGGCGATCTACCGGCAGATCGGCAACGCCGTCCCGCCCCCGCTCGCAGAGGCCGCAGGGCGCGTGATCTTCGGCCTGCTCCGCGCTCCTCACCTCTCTCCCCTCCCCGCTCTGGAGGCTCCCGTGTCGTCCTGCTCTCTGTGTGCAGCCGCCGCAAACGCCGCAGAGGCAGCGCCGCCGCTCGCCCGCGCCCGTCCGCGCCTGAACCGGGCTGCGGTCGCCCGCCTGCCGGGTGGTGGGCGCTACGTCAACGCGCTGCCTGCTGCTCCGAAGGCCAGCGGGCGGCCCTCCGCGAACGCTTCGGTGATGTGGCGCTACTTCACCACCAGCGTCTACCAGAGCGGCGATCTCCCCGTCCTCGCCACCCGCGAGGCCCTCCAGAACAGCGTCGATGCCATCAAGGCCGCCATCCGGGCGAAGCAGATCAAGGCTCAGGACGGCACCTTCCATGTCGCGTGGTACGAGGAGCGCAACGTCTGGAACCTCTCCTGGGACGACAACGGCATCGGCATGGACGCCGACACCATTCTCACCAAGTTCCTCACCATCGGGGAGAGCGGGAAGCGCGGCGCCGGAAGCTCCTCAGAAGCGGCGGGCGGCTT
>JBEIQZ010000198.1:0-9548 GCA_040376255.1 Alphaproteobacteria bacterium | reverse complement strand
TCTACGAGTACGACTGCAACCCCGTCTTCACCACCACCGGCGAGGACTGGGCGCCTGACATCGGCACCACCACCTTCGCCGTGACCGAGGTGCTGGGCCACCCCTTCTACCAGATGTGGTACCAGGGTGTCGCCGATGACGCGGAGTTCGGGGACTACGGCCTCGGTTATGCCGTCAGCGCCGAAGGCACACAGTGGGAACCCTCCCCGGCCAACCCGCTCCTCACCGAGTCTGCTGAAGACGCCTTCGACACCAGCACGATGGACAGCCTGCAGGTCGTCTGGGATCCAGAGACCGATCAGTATGTGATGCTCTACCAGGGGATCAACATCCCCGAAAATATATGGGGTCTCGGCGTCGCCACCTCTCCTGACGGGCAGGACTGGACGCGGCTCGCGGACAACCCGATCCTGGATCTGAACGAACCGCGCGGGGATGTTGTGGGATACTGCTGGCCGCTGGGCCTCACGCTCGGGGAAGGCGCCGGGTTCGAGGGCTATATCGCCGGGTACGACCGGAACAGCGGCCCTTGCCAGGTCTACAAGATCGACGCCGACAACGTCCGTGACTGGGCGCCGGGGGATGTGCCGGTGCTGCCGGCAGGCGAGAGCGGCGAATGGGACGATCAGGGGACGATCTCCCTCGCCATCGCCTCGCTGTCGGACAGCCGCTATATGTTCTATGTCGGGTTCGGTGACTGGGAGGAGCACCCCGGTTACCGTAACTCTTCGGCGATGTACCTCGGCTGGGCGACGAGCTTCGACGGCCAGTGGATCAAGGCGCGCGACCCGCTGCCGCTGAACCGGACAGAGGAGGGGGCGGTGAGCTCTGTCGCGGCGGTGGCCATCGGCGACCGCATCCACCTCTGGATCACCGATGACTACGACGGCGTGCAGGCCGTCGGCTACTTCCTCTACGATCCCACCCGCGACGATGAGCCGGGCGTGGCAGGCCGGTGATGCGGGGAACTGTCCATCGCATCGGGAGAGAGCGCGGGGTGTCCACCGTTTTTCTCGTCGCCCTCCTCGCTGTCGGGTGCGACGGCAGCGGCCTCGATCCGGTAAAGGGCTTCGACAGCGCGGAGGACAGCGCCGCCTCCCCGGTGCAGATCACGCGGCTAAAACCGGACTGGGGGACGCCGGAGGGCGGGACCTCGGTGGACATCACCGGGGTGGGCTTCGACGGCGACATGACGGTGGAGATCGGCGGGAAGGCTGTCGACTACACCCGGCTCGACGCCGAGACCCTGCTGATCACCACCCCGCCCGCCGACTTCGCCGTGCCGGTGGACGTCTATGTGCGCTCGGATCTGGGCGAGGACACCCTGCCCGGCGGCTTCACCTACTCTGAGACCGAGCCCATCGACACCGGCACCGGCGCGGACGACACCGGCACCGGCGGAGACGACACCGGCGCGACCGCCACCGGCCTCGTGGGCGGCGTCATCGAGATGAGCTTCTTCGCCTACGCCTGCCCCGAGTGCTACGGCCTCACCAGCCAGACCAGCATCTACGCGGGGGCGCAGCTGCACGAACCGGCCAGCGGCTCCTGGCTCGACTGGGCGCCGCGCGCCGGGCAGTGTACGCTCAACCCGAACCCCAGCCTGCCCTCCGCCGCCAGCTACGACGCCGGGGACTGGATCTACCTCGACTCCGGCTCCACCAGCATCGGCCTCCGCAAGCAGATCGACGGGCGCACCGTCACCTACGACTCCGGCGAACTGGTCAGCAGCGATTTTGTGAAGTCCGCCCAGTACCGGCTCACCGTCCCCGACGGCCCCGACCTCCCGGCCTTCGAGGTCGCCAACGCGCTCCAGACCCCGCAGGGCTTCGACGACATCCAGCCGGTCGGGATGCTCAACGTCGGCATCAACGCTGCCTTCCAGGAGCGCATCTCCCGCGCCGGGGAGCGCATCTCCTGGTCGCCCTCCGGCGGGAACGGGACGGTGATCGTGCTCGTCGACGTCTACCGCTCGGACGGGTCGGCGTACCTCGGCGGGATCTACTGTGTGGCCGCCGACAACGGATCGATGACCCTCCCCGCCGCCTACCTCGGCCAGTTCAGCAACGGCTCCCTGCTCTCGATCACCGTCGCCCGCGACCAGGAGAGCAGCAGCGTCCGCCCCACCGACGGCGCCACAATCGAGTCGACCGCCAAGCTCGGCGTCGTCGGCACCGGCGTCTTGAGCAATTGATGATCTACGGCTGGATACTGTCCGGGATCTCCCTCCCGCTGCTGCTGATCGCGGAGGCCCGATCCCGGGAGAGCGGCGAGCGCTCGGTGGGGATCTGGATCTTCAAGCCGCTCTGCTCGCTCGGCTTCGTGCTGTCGGGGGTGATGGGCGGGATCGGGGGGCGGCCGGGCGGGGGCTGGATGCTGGCGGCGCTCGCGCTCTGCATGCTCGGGGACATCCTGCTGATCCCGCGCGGGCGCAGGGACATCTTCCTGGGCGGGGTGCTGGCGTTCCTGGCCGGACACCTCTGCTTCGGGCTGGCGTTCCTCAGCGGGCCGGTCAGCGGGCAGATCGACCGGGCGGCGGCGGCGGCGGGCGCGCTGCCCTTCCTGCTCATCGGCGCGGCGGTGCTGGGCGCGGTGCGGCGCGGCATCCCCGACATGCTGAAGGGCGCGGTGCTGCTCTACACCGTCGTCATCTCCGGCATGGTCGGCCTCGCCACCGGCAGCGCCTGGGCGGACGGGAGCCAGTGGTGCTGGATCGCCGCCATCGCCTTCGCGCTCTCAGACGTTTCTGTGGCGCTCGACCGGTTCGCGAAGACCGGGCTGTGGAACCGGCTCTGGGGCGTGCCGCTCTACTTCGGGGCCGTCCACCTGTTCGTGTGGGGCTGGCTGAGCTGAGCGGAGCCTGATCGGCGCTCCGGGCAGCGGGTCAGAATTGCCGCCACGCCCCCGCCGCCGACACCGGCTGGCCCCCGGCGGGCAGCACGCTGTTCAGCGCCGCCGCCACCTCCTCCCAGCGCGCCGCCTCCATCCGGCCCGGCGCGCCCGCAGGCCCCCCGGCGGGCGTCCCCGTCACGAACGGGCGCTGCCGCGTCGTGATACAGGACATCATCGCCGCCGGGAGGTTCGGGTTGAGCCTCGCGATCTCCGCGTTCGCCGCTGCCGGATCGTCGAGGTAGGCGCTCCAGCCCGCCTGCGAGGCCACCGCGAACGCCCGCGCCCACGGCGCCTCCGCCTCCGCCCCGCGCACCACCGCCAGCGAGGCGTAGGGGTTCCACCCCGCCTCCCGCCCCGCGAGGAAGCCCGTCTGCACGCCCTGCGCCTCGGCCTGGCAGGGCTCAGAGGTGATGTAGCCCTGCTGGCTCAGCGTCGGGTCTGCGATGAACGCCCCGATCCCGCCGCTGTTCGGCACGATCTCCACGTCCGGGTTCCCGTCCCTCGCGCCCCACTGGTACTTCTGCGCCAGAAAAAGCTGGAACGGCGACCCCTGCTCAATCGCCACCCGCCCGCTCAGCGCGCCGAAGCCGGTCGCCCCCCCCGCATGCACCATGATCCCCACCGGCGAGTCCTGGAACCCGGCGAAGATCGCCACCGCCTCCAGCCCGCGCGCCCGCCGCGTCAGCAGATCGTCCGCCCCGCTGATCGCCACCGACACCTGCCCCGCCGCGAGCTGCTCCAGCACCGGCGCCCCCGGCCCGCCCGGCAGGATCGTCACGTCCAGCCCCGCCGCGCGGTAGCCGCCGCCGAGCAGCGCCTGATAGAAGCCGCCGAACTCCGGCTCCGGGTACCAGTTCAGCGCGACCTTCACCGGCTGGAGCGCAGGCGCGGCAGGGGCGGAGACAGGGGCAGGTTCAGCGCAGGCGAGCAGGAGGATCAGCATGCCACCCGGCTAACGCGCTGTCCGCCGCCCCGCCTCAGCGCCGCCTGCTCAGCAGCGCCGCCGCGCACAGCCCCGACAGCAGCAGCGACAGCGAGCCCGACGCCCCGTTGGAGGCGCAGGAGGGGTTGGAGGTGCTGATCTTGTCCTCCTCTAACGGCTCGCAGGACACCTCGTCGATCTGCCCGTCGCAGTTGTTGTCCAGCCCGTCGCACAGCTCAGGGTTGCCCGGCCACACCCACCCGTTGTCGTCGTCGCAGTCCCCGTCGTCGAGCGTCACCCCGTCGCCGTCCATGTCCTCCAGCACGTCGTCGATCTCGCCGTTGCAGTCGTTGTCGAGCGTGTCCGGCACCTCCGGCGCGCCGGGGTAGACGGTGGGCGCGTCGTCGTCGCAGTCGCCGCCCGCCTCCGCCACGCCGTCACCGTCGTCATCGAAGGCGTCCGTGCCTTCGTCGGTCACCCCGTCGCAGTTGTCGTCCCGCCCGTTGGCCTCCTCCCCGCCCGCCGGGAGCATCGTCGGGTCGGCGTCGTTGCAGTCGCCGTCCCGCTCAGAGAAGCCGTCGCCGTCGTCGTCGCGGGCGTCAGTGTCCTCGTCGATCACCGTGTCGCAGTCGTTGTCGACGCCGTCCCCGACCTCCGCCGCGCCGGGGTGGACGTCGTCGCGGCTGTCATCGCAGTCGCCGCCCTCCGGGGCGTAGCCGTCGCCGTCGAGATCGTCAAAACCCACGTCCGTCGCGCCGTCACAGTCGTCGTCGATCCCGTTCAGCGGGACCTCAGGGCGGGCCGGGTTGGCCGCGCTGTCCCCGTCGTTGCAGTCGCCCCCGACCTCCGTGTAGCCGTCATGGTCGTCGTCATAGGCCGCCGTCCCGTCGTCCACCAGCCCGTCACAGTCCTGATCCAGCCCGTCCACGATCTCCGTCCCGGCCGGGGAGACGCTGCCGCTCGCGTCGTTGCAGTCGCCGCCCTCCTCGGTGTAGCCGTCCCCGTCGTCGTCCCAGGCCGCCGTCCCGTCGTCCACCGTGCCGTCGCAGTCCCCGTCCACCCCGTCCGCCACCTCGGCCGCCCCCGGATAGACGCCCGCCTCCGTGTCCCAGCAGTCCGTCCCGCCCGCCTGCACCGCGCCGTAGCCGTCGCCGTCCCGGTCGGTCAGATCGGAGCCGTCGCAGTCCTGATCGATCCCGTCGTACGGGATCTCCGCCGCGCCCGGGTAGAGCGTCGCGCTCCGGTCGTTGCAGTCGCCGTCGAGGCTCACGTAGCCGGAGGGCTGGTTGCAGGAGGTGGAGGTGCTGTTCGTGTCGCCCCAGCCGTCGCTGTCGAAGTCGCGGTACCAGTCGGTCATGTCCACCGCGCTGTCGTCGATCGCGCCGTCACAGTCGTCGTCCACCCCGTCACAGTACTCCAGCGCCCCCGGATAGGCCGTCGCGTCCGCGTCGGCGCAGTCCGTCCGCCCCGACACATAGCCCGACGGCTGCGTGCAGGAGGTCGTGCTGACCGTCGGGTTGCCGTAGCCGTCCGCGTCGCTGTCCGCGTACCAGGTCGAGGCGCCCGCCGCCCCCTCGTCGATGCTGCCGTCGCAGTCGTCGTCGTCGCCGTCACAGGTCTCCGGCGCGCCAGGGTAGATGGTGTTGTCGCTGTCGTCGCAGTCGTCGCCGCCGCAGGCCGCGTCGTCGTGGCCGTCGCTGTCGTCGTCGCTGCAGGTGCCGTTATAGATGTTCGTCCAGATCGTCGTGTTGCGCCCGGCGGTCGTCGTGCCGACACAGTCGTTGAGGAAGATGTTCACGTCACCCGACAGCACCACATCATACGGGTCGCGCGCATGGGTGGAAGTGGATGGCTGAGAGACCGACAGCACGCTGCTGCCCGCGAAGCGCACAAGCGTCGTGCCGCCGCTCACCGTGTTGGAGGCCGCGATGTGGACCTGGCTCACGCCGCTCGTCACGCTGTCCGCCGTGATGTTGGAGCTTGAGGAGCAGCCCGATCCCGACACCACCGTGTTGTTCAGGAACATCGGGACGCCCATGCTGCCCATCAGGCCGTTGACGTTGTTGTTCCACGCCAAAAAGCCGCTGCCCGCGCTGTACCAGTCGCCAGAGATGATCATCCGTCCGCCGCCGTTCACAAAGGTGGTGAGGGCGTTGGCTTGAGGAGTGGTGAAGCTCGTGGCGGGCATCAGGAAGATCGCGAGGCGGTAGCCCGTGTAGTTCGTCGGCCAGGCGCTGCTCGTCGTGGTGTAGACGCTCGCGCCGGCGGCGGTCAGGGCGGCAGAGAAACTGCTGACGTTGGCGGCGGGGATGAGCGTGGAGTCGTAGTAGAGGAAGGTGTCGTAGGCGAGGGCGGAGGGGGCGAGGAGCAGGGCGAGGAGGGCGGGCATGGGGGGAGTGTAGGGGGAAAAAGGGGAAAACGCAACCACGGAAGCACGCAAGCACGGAGGAACACACGCTAAAAAGACGAAAGGCGAAAGGGAATCAGGGGGAGGGGGGAGCGGGGGCGGGGGTTTTTTTGTCGTGGCCGAAGGGGTCGGTGAGGCCGGGGGGGGCCATGCCGGGCTGATCGAAGCAGAAGGGGTCTTTGCACTTGCTGCGGTCGAAGCCGGGCGGGGTGGCGGGGGTGCGGGCGGGCTGGGAGAGCTCGACGCCGGGCTGATCCCAGCGCTCGCTGACGCTCCAGTAGGTGCCGCCCATCCGCATGAGGTTGAGCGAGATCTGGAGATCCTTGAAGCTCCACAGGCTGGCGTAGCGGACGAGCGGGGCGGAGAGCTTGGCGCGGTCGATGGCGGAGGTGCGGGCGGGGGGGCCGAAGGCGGCGGTCAGGGCGGCGACGGCGGCCTCGTAGTCCTCGGCGGCGCGCTCAGGGAGGCTGTAGCGGCGGATCGTCGAGGCGTGGGTGAGCGGGCGGGTCGCGGCGTCAGGGGCGTCGCTGCGGACGAGGAGCAGGCTGCTGAGCTGGCCGGAGATCTTGCGGTCGGGGAGCAGCGCGGGGGTCAGGCCGTCGCCGCACTCGTAGCGGAAGGTCGTGCGGCGGACAGAGGGGGTCTGGCGACAGGTCAGGCTGCGGGCGGCCAGCCACGCCTCGATCTGCGCGGCGTCGCTGGCGCCGATGGTGAGGCCCATGAAGTCCAGCGTCGGGGCGGGCTTCAGGTTCGGGTCGGGCGGCGGGATATTCAGGGTGGGGGCCGGCTCCGCAGTCGGAGCGGGCGGGGCGCCGGAGCAGGCCCAGGGGGAGCAGCCGGAGCAGCCGGTCAGCAGAGAGAGGAGGAGGGAGAGGGGCAGGGACAGCGCGGACATCCGGGAAGCGCTAACCCGGGATCATGCGCCGCACCTCCAGCCCCGCCTCCAGCTTCGCCTGTTCCTCGCGGATCTGTATGTCCAGCCTCTCCAATTCCTCCTCCAGCGCGCCCATGTCCGCTGCGAGAGGCGCGGCGCGCTGCCGCTGCTCGCCCTCCTGCAATTGATCCAGCCGCGCAGAGAGCATCCGGCGCTCCGTACGCAGCCGCCGCTCCTGCAGCCGCTGATCCAATTCGGCCAGCTTGCCGGAGAGGCCGATCTGGAGCGCGCGGACGCGGGCGCTGCCCTCGCGGAGCTGCGCGATGTGCCGCCCGATGGCCTCCGTCTCGGCGTCCTCCTCGGGCTGCTGCATCTGCCGGTTCAGCTCGCGCATCCGGTCACGCACCCCGGCGAGCTGCTGCATGCGCGCCTCCGCCTCCTGGATCGCCCGGCTCACCGCCTGGATGCGCTCCTGAAGCCATGCGCGCATCGGGACGCTCTCCACGAGGCTGTTTCCCATCCCGGCAATGAAATTCCGCGCCAGCAGCGCGTCCACCGCCGCCCGCAGCGCCGGACCCGGCCCCGGCCCCGCCCGCCGCCGCCGCCACCACCGCCACGCCGCCTGCAGCGGCCCCAGGCTCACGAAGGCGAAACAGACCGTCCCGCCCGCCGCGCTCCGCATCAGCAGCGTCGCGAGCGCCATCCCGGCCACCGCGAAGACGAAGATCAGCAGCAATTCTGCCGGTCGCAGCGGGCGCTCTCCCTCCGGCTGCGCGGTTGTGGAAGTCACTGTGAGCGCCTGGATGCGCGCGATCAGCCGCCCTTCTTCAGAGGCGTCCGCCCCGATGTCGGCCACCCCCGCCTCCACCAGCCGCTGCCGCCAGATCGCCAGCGGCGTCCCCGCCCCCAGATCAATGAAGCGCTCAGGGGTCAGCAGCACATGGCGGGCGCGCGGGAGCTCCATCCGGCAGCCTAACCCGCAGGCTGTCCATCAGGCGTCGCCGCGCCCGTCCCGACAGGTTATTGCCGCCGCCCTCCGGAGGATCGCATGCAGGTACGGGTCTATGTGACGCTCAAGCCGGGAGTCCTCGATCCCGCAGGGAAGGCCGTCCAGGGCGGCCTCCAGAGCCTCGGCTACGACGAGGTGCAGGGGGTGCGGATCGGGCGCTTCTTTGAATTGGAGGTCGAGGATCGGCCCGACATGAAGGAGCGGGTCGAGGCGATGTGCCGGACGCTGCTGGCGAACACGGTAATCGAGAAGTTCCGCATCGAGCTGCCGGAGCGGGCGGGATGAGCCGGGTCGCGGTCCTGACGTTCCCCGGCTCCAATTGCGACGCCGACCTGCGCCACGCGGTCGCGCTGGCCGGGATGGAGCCGGTGGCGGTGTGGCACAAGGAGCGCGATCTCGGCAAGGTCGACGCGGTGCTGCTGCCGGGGGGTTTCTCGTACGGGGACTACCTGCGCTGCGGGGCCATCGCGCGGTTCTCGCCGATCATGGAGGCGGTGCGGGCGTTCGCGGGGGCGGGCGGGCCGGTGCTGGGGATCTGCAACGGGTTCCAGATCCTGACTGAGTGCGGGCTGCTGCCGGGGGTGCTGCTGCGGAACCGGGGGCTGAAGTTCCTGTGCCAGGACGTGGAGCTGACGGTGGAGGGGCGGGCGACGCCGTTCACGCGCGGGGTCGGCGGGCCGCTCCGGCTGCCGATCGCGCACATGGAGGGGAGCTGGTTCGCGGACGCTGAGACGCTGGCGCGGGTCGAGGGGGAGGGGCAGGTGATCTTCCGTTATTGTCAGAACCCGAACGGCGCGCTCAACGACGTCGCGGGCGTGAGCAACGCGGCGGGCAACGTCGTCGGGCTGATGCCCCACCCGGAGCGCTATGTCGAGGCGGCGGTCGGCGGGACGGACGGGCTGGGGGTGTTTCTGTCGCTGGCCGGCCGGCCGGCAGGGGGGGCGGCATGAGCTTCATCGGGACGCGGACAGAGGCCGAGGTAAAGGCGCACCGGCTCACCATGGAGGAGTACCAGCGGGCCTGCGAGGGCCTGGGCCGGGAGCCGACCGAGGTGGAGATCGGCGTGTTCGGCGTCATGTGGTCGGAGCACTGCTCCTACAAGTCCAGCCGCGCCCACCTGCGCCGCCTGCCGACGACCGGGCCGCGCGTGCTGATCGGGCCGGGCGAGAACGCCGGGGTGGTCGATGTCGGCGACGGCTGGGCGCTCGCCTTCAAGATGGAGAGCCACAACCACCCCTCCTACATCGAGCCCTTCCAGGGCGCGGCGACCGGCGTGGGCGGCATCCTGCGCGACGTGTTCACCATGGGCGCGCGCCCGGTGGCGCTGCTCAACTCGCTGCGGTTCGGGCGGCTGGATCACCCGAAGACCCGGTCGCTCGTACACCGCGTCGTCCCCCGGATCGCGGGCGAAGGCAACAGCAATGGAATACCCACCAACCGCGGC
>JBEIQZ010000612.1:0-3405 GCA_040376255.1 Alphaproteobacteria bacterium | reverse complement strand
GCGAAAGGCGAAAGGCGAAAGGCGGAAAGGCGGAAAGGCGAAAGGCGGAAAGGCGAAAGGCGGGGAGGGATGATGAGGGGGATGATGAGGGTGGGGTTGGTGTTGGTGTTGGCGGGCGGGTGTGTGCCGAAGGTCGTACCGGTGGGGGCGGAGGGGGCGGAGGGGGCGGGGACGGTGGAGGGGGCGGGGACGGTGGAGGCGCCGTCTGAGGTGTGGGGCGGGGTGGAGGTGCAGTTCTCAGGGGAGGTGATCCCGGTGAGCGCGGAGGTCGTCTGTGCGTCCGGGTACCGGGAGCGGCAGGTCGTGGTCGCGGGGCGTGCGGAGTTCAACGGGATGCCGGAGACGGGGGCGTGCAGCCTGTTCGTGAAGGGCGTGGTCGCTACGTCTGCGGTTGTCTATGCGGGTTCGGGGTGGTTGTGCACGATCAGTGGTACGACATTAATCTGTAACGAAGACAAATCTAAACAATAACCTCCACTTCGCCTTTCCGCCTTTTGCCTTTTGCCTTTCCTCCGTGCCCTCCGTGCCTCCGTGCCTCCCAGACCCGCCTTTTGCCTTTCGCCGTGCCGTCGTGCCGTCGTGATCCCCTCACAAGATCCGCTTCCCCAACGCCGACGTAATCAACCACACCGCCAGCTTCCCCGTCCTGTTCTCCGAATCCAGCACCGGATTGAGCTCCACCATCTCCACCCCCAGCAGCCGCCCGGTGTCCGCCACCTTCTCGCAGATGAGGTGGGACTCTCTCAGGTTGAGCCCTCCCGGCACGGGCGTCCCCACTCCTGGCGCGTGGGCGGGGTCGACGCCGTCGAGGTCGAAGGAGAGGTGGACGCCGACGGTGCCATCGCAGGCGCGTTCGACGGCTTCGCGGACGCAGATGGCGGTGCCGCGCTCGTCGAGCTCGCTCATGCTGTAGACGCGGATCCCGGACTTGCGGACGAGGGTGCGCTCGTCGTTGTCGACGTCGCGGGCGCCGATGACGCAGACGTGGCGGGGATCGAGGGCGGGCTGGTCTCCGGCGATGGCGACGAGCTCGGGGTCGCCGTAGCCGAGGAGGACGGCGAGGGGCATGCCGTGGATGTTGCCGGTGGGGGAGGAGGCGGGGGTGTTCATGTCGGTGTGGGCGTCGGCCCAGATGACGCCGATGCGCTTTCCGCGCTTGCGCCAGTAGCGGGCGATACCGGAGATGGTGCCGATGGCGACGGAGTGATCGCCGCCGAGGACGACGGGGAAGCGCCCGAGCTCCAGGTTGGCCTCGACGTGGTCGGCGAGGCGGCGGCAGGCGTCGGCGATCTCGGGGAGGTAGCGGGCGTCGGTGCGGCCCGGATCGATCATCTCCGGGGTGGGGACGCTGATGGCGAAGGTCTCGACGACGCGGTGGCCGAGGGTCTGGATATCGGCGCGGAGGTTGGCGAGGTGGATGGCGGAGGGACCCATATCGACGCCCCGGCGACCGGCGCCGAGGTCGAGGTGGACGTTACCGATGGCGATCTGGAGCATAGGAACCTTCTGTTCGGGATCTCTAATCGACCGCCAGCTCCAGCGTCGTCTCCCCCTCCTCTTCGTTGAGCGCGCCCCAGTGGATGCCGGGGACGAGGTTGTGGGGGTCGAAGGAGCGGGGCTCGACGATGGAGGCGCGGGGGTAGGTGAGGACGCGCATCAGATCCAGGCCGACCGCGAAGCCGTTGCTGGAGCGGCCGAGCGCGGAGGCGGGCAGGCGGAGGCTGGAGCCGACGGTGGCGCGGTTGATGTTGATCGAGCCGGTCTTCAGGGAGTCGCGCAATTCGGGGAGGGCCGGGTTGTCGACGCGGGTGAAGATGGAGGCGACGAGGCGGAACAGCGCCTGGTTGTGCAGGTGGACCGCCTCCTCCCAGCCCTTGACGCGGTAGAGCAGGATCACCGGGCCGGGCGGCTCGTCGTTGAGGAAGGGGTGGCCGTTCTCCCAGAAGACGCGGTAGATGCCGGGCCGGACGTAGCAGCCCCGGTAGCCCTGCACTTCGAGCGGCAGCCCGTCGAGCAGCGGCTGGTGGCCGCGCGACTGGAGCGCGGTGCAGTACTTGTAGAAGCGGGAGCGCATGCTCTCTGAGACGAGCGGCCCCATGAAGTTCCCCGCCTCAAAGCCGTATCCGATGCGGACGCGCTGGGTGCGGGCGCAGAGGTTCTCAACGAAGCTGTCGTAGATCTTGTCCGAGACGATGACGCGGGCGGTGGAGTTGTGCCGCTGGCCGGTGGAGAGGCAGGCGCCGACGAGCACCTCGTAGACGGCGCGGTCGAGATCGGCGTCGTCGAGGACGATGGAGATGCCCTTGCCGCCGCACTGATAAAAAGCGGGAAGGTCGGGGCGTTCGAGCAGGGCGCGGCGCACCTCGCGCGAGGTGTCATAGCTGCCGTGGAACACCACCGCGTCGAGGCCGGGGTGGGTGAGCAGCCGGTTGCCGATCACCGAGCCCGATCCCTGGAGCAAATTAAAACAGCCGCGCGGCAGCTTGCAGCGATCCCACAGCTCCGCGAGCAATTGGGAGGTCGCCGGGGTGAACTTGCTCGGCTTCAGCACGACGGTGTTCCCGCCGAGGATCGCCGCCGCCGACAGCGTCGCCCCGAGCAGCACCGGCAGCGTATACGGGCAGACCATCCCGACAACGCCCCGTGGCAGGTAGTCGGATCGCGCGCCGATGTCCTCGATCACGCGCGGCGCGATGAGCCCGAGCCCGTCGTCGAGGTACAGATCGAGCGCCCGGATCGCGGAGGACACCTCCTGCCGCGACTCCCAGAGCGGCTTGCCGGTCTCGCGGGTGATCAGGCGCGCCAGCACCTCGGAGTGGTTGTGGAGGTGGTCGCGGAAGCGCATGACCGCCGTGGCGCGATCCATGAGCCCGACCCGGCGCCACTGCCGCCAGCCGCGCTGCGCGCCGTCGACCGCCTCGTCGACGTTCCGCAGGGAGAACGGGAAACGCCCGAGTACATCGGAGCGATCTCCGGGGTTGACCGCATTGATGAAGCCGTCTATCTGCTCTCCCCGGAGGAAGGAGCCGTAGACGTAGTCACCCTTACGCAGGATCCGTTCAAGTGGTGCTGGCACGGGGGGAGTATACTCCGGGGGGGGGAAGGTGTGCCAGAGCAGCACGCTGCTATTCTGCTAACCGCTTTCCCGGCGCAGGCGCGATCAGGGGGCGAGCCACGCAACATGGAGCGGCATCGGATGGCCCTGCGCCGCCGCCCGGTCGAGGATCGGCTGCGTGCGCCACGCCCGATCCCGGAGCCGCGCCGGGTAGCCGGGGATGCTCGCGCTGTAGGCCCGCCAGCGATCCACCAATTCGCCGGGCGGGATCGGCCCGTCCCCGCTGAGCACCGGCCCGATCTCTGCCGCGATCTGCTCCAGCTCCGGCCGCGCCGCCGCCGCCCCCACCG
>JBEIQZ010000692.1:0-2634 GCA_040376255.1 Alphaproteobacteria bacterium | reverse complement strand
GGGGGGGGGGGGGGCGGGGGGGGGGGGGGGGGGGGGGGGGGGGGGGGGGGGGGGGGGGGCGGGGGGGGGGCACGCGGTCGGGGTGGAGGCTTATGGCGAGGACGGGCGCGGCGTCTTCGAGGATCGGGGCCAGCTCGGCGCGCTGGTAGTGGGCGTTGAGCGGCAGGCGCACCGCGCCGAGGGCCATGCAGCCGAGGTGGACGGCGACGAGATCCAGTCCGTTGTCGAGCTGGACGGCGACGCGGTCGCCGGGGCCGACGCCCTGCGCGCGGAGCCACCCGGCGGTCTGCTCCCCGATGGCGCGGAGATCGCCACAGGTGTACCAGCGATCAAAATACAGGGCGTCGCGATCGGGAGGGTGGGAGAGGAGCCGCTGGAGGAAGGAGGGGCGCATGGGCGGCGCTTAACCGGGCGGCCCGGTAGCGGCGGCGGGCCGCACCGGCTATCCGGTGGCGCGGGGAGGGACGATGGACGAGCGACAGAGCGGGCGGGGCCTGAGCCTGGGGACGCTGCCGATGGCGAAGGTGCTGGAGCAGGCGGAGATGCTGGCGAACCGGGTGGGAAAGACCTTCCGGGGGCTGCACCCGCGCATGCAGAAGCAGCAGATCAGCGTGTTCCAGCTCTACGATCAGGACATCCCTGAGATCCGGTGCCGGGTGGACTGGTACGGCGCGGAAGAAGAGGCCGCGCAGGGGGGCGGGCCGCACCTCGTGTTCTCTGAGTATGTGCGCGACCAGACACGGGGCGGGCGCTGGTCGGAGATCGTGGGGCGGGCGGTAGCGGAGCGGCTGGGCGTACCGACGGGCAACCTGCACATCCGGCAGCAGCCGCAGGGCGGGGATCGGTGCCTCACGGTGCGGGAGGGGGGCTTGCGCTTCCGGGTGAACCTGGAGGACGGGGCGGGGACGGGGCTGGCGCTGGACGGGCGGCTGGCGCGGCAGAAGCTGACGGCGCAGGCGGCGGGGCGGCGGGTGCTGCACCTGTACGCGGGGACGGGCGCGTTCGCGGTCGCGGCGGCGGCGGGCGGGGCGGCGCAGACGGTGATGGTGGACGCCTCGGAGCGGCACCTGCGGCGGGGCGAGGAGAACCTGAGGATCAACGGGCTGCTCGACGGGAGCGGGGCGGGGCGGCACGTCCAGTACAGCATGGAGGTGCGGTCGTTCGCGGAGCGGGCGCGCCGGATGGGCCACCGCTGGGAAATATGCGTCTGCGAGCCGCCTGCGTTCAGCGGGCGGACGGACGCGGTGCCGTGGGATCTCCAGCGCGAGCACCCGGCGCTGCTCCGGCAGATCCTGCCGCTGCTGGAGCCGGGCGGGGAATTGTGGCTCCTGACGCGCCACTCAGGCTTCACGCCGGACTTCAAGGGGCTGGGGGAGGCGGGCGTGAGCGCGATCACCGAGCTGACCGCTGAGAGCGTCCCGCCGGACTGCCGGAACCGGCAGGCGCACCGGCTCTGGCGGATCGTGCGGGAGGATGGTACAACCGGTGTGGCTGGATAAGAGGAGGCCTTGATGATCGCGCTGCTGTTACTCGGGTGCAACGGAAACAACATCGGGGAGAACAAGGGCTTCCAGATGTCTGAGTACTTCCCGCAGGACGGGGATCGGATGTCGATCCACGAGAGCGAGGACACAGAGATCCCCTACCGGCTCCGCAGCGAGAAGCTGCCCGACGCGATCATGGTCGACGACGTGGAGACCTGGCAGTGGGACACCTACCAGTCCACCGACAACGAGCTGGTGCTGGCCTGGTCGGTGCAGTGGTCGGCCCCCTCCGGCGACGGCGTGATCATCCACAGCTACACCGACGGCGCCGGGGACAAGACCACCTTCGACCCGCCGATCCAGGTCGCCCCGATCACCGACTTCATGAACACCGGCGAGAAGATCGAGACCACCACCGGCGGCGCCACCTGGACCTCCGAGATCCTCGACGTCGGCACCTGCGAGGTGCTGTGGGGGACGCTGGTGTGGGAGAACTGCATCCACCTGCGGCTCGACGACGGCGACGGGAACGACGCGGACGATCTCCCCTTCGCCGGGGAGTACTGGCAGGTCACCAGCTACGGCACCGCCTGGTTCCAGGGCAGCGGTGACACGAGCAAGTGGGTGCTGCTCGACTACGAGTGGACGCCGGAGCCGTGAGATGTGGGCTGCTCAGGGCGCTGCCCGCAGGGGTAATCGTGGCGCTGCTCTGCGGAGCCGGCTGTCAGACGCCGGACTACGATAAGGCCGATCTGCAGCTCGACATCGACGCCGCTGTGCCGGAGGAGGCCGAAACAGCCCGGATCTGCGCGACAGGCGTGGGGAGCCGCGAGGAGGGCGCGGGCAACGGGCGGCTCTCGCTGCCGGGGCTCGCGGCGGGCGTGCCGGTGGAGATCTCGGTGGAGGTGCTGACCGAGGACGGGGCGCGGATCGGGCGGTCAGAGCCGGTGACGCTCAGCGCGGAGACGCCTTATCAGGTGGCAGCCTTCGCGATGGAGACCGGCGAACCCTGTGAGCCGCTGGGCGGGCCGGGGAGCGGGGACAGCGGGGAGGGCGGCTTCGTTGAGGCAGGGGCGGACTCATGGCTGCTGGTCGTCCGGTTCCTCGGATCGGGCTGGTAATACCGGCAAGCAGCGTAAGCCGAAGGTGG
>JBEIQZ010000123.1:0-12519 GCA_040376255.1 Alphaproteobacteria bacterium | reverse complement strand
CGCCTCCGGGGGGGGGCCGGGCGGCCGGGGCGGCGTTTGGCCCACCGCCACGCCCGCAGAGACGCTACGGATGATTTTTGTTCGGGAGCGGTCGCGGGTTTGTTCATGGCGCTGGGAGGGTTGTCAGGCGAGGCGAGGCTATGAACATGTGATTATGTCTTTGGACAGATTGTGGCACTGACCTCTGGACGCTGTACAGGATGCGGTTAGACTGAGCGTGTACAGGAGAACCAGGACATGATCAGCTTCAAGAAGGCGACCAAGGCACAGGCGAAGCTCCGGATGGCGATTCACGGCCCCTCCGGCAGCGGGAAGACGTGGACGGCGCTCGCGATCGCCAGCGGGATGGGGGCGGGGGTCGAGGTCAACGCGAAGGTGGCGCTGCTGGACACGGAGCATGGGTCTGCGGCGAAGTACGCGGATCACTTCGACTTCGATGTGGTGAGCGTGACGGAGGACTACAACCCGGACAAGGTGATCGAGACGATCCGGGTGGCGGGCGAGAGCGGCTACGATGTGCTGGTGATCGACAACATGTCGCTGTTCTGGAACGGCTCGGGCGGCTTCCTCGACCTGGTGGATCGGGAGGTGACGCGGCAGAAGGCGCGCGGGGGCAAGCCCGACACCTTCGCCGCCTGGAAGGACATCGACCCGATCTACCGCCGGATGGTGCAGGCGATCCTGAGCGCGCCGCTGCACGTGATCGTGACGCTGCGGGCCAAGACCGAGTATGAGCGCGTCAACGAGGGTGGAAAGACCTCGATCCGCAAGATCGGCCTCGCGCCTGAGATGCGCGACAGCTTCCAGTACGAGATGGACATCGAGGGCATGATGGATCACGACCACCACTTCGCCATCGGGAAGACCCGCTGCGCGGCGCTGGACGGCAAGGTGTTCATGAAGCCCGGCCGCGAGGTGGCGGACATCATCAAGGGCTGGCTGATGGACGGCGTGCCGGTCCCGGCGGCCGGATCGGACGACGGGCTGCTGAAGGTCAGGGCGGCGGCGCGGACAGCGGTGGAGCACGGCTGGCAGAAGGCCGAGGTCGTCCGCATGCTGCGCGAGGCGGGCTGCACCATCGACAACAGCGGCATCGCGGCGGTCCCGGCAGGAAAATCTGCCGAGCTGGCGCGCCGCCTTAGCTCGGATCCGAGCTGGGAGAGCGACGCGAAGTCCTGGGCAGGCTGGGCCGGGCGCAAGGGCTGGGACGCGGACGTGCTCGGCGATGTGCTGGAGGAGCTGGGCGCGGGCCACCCGATGAAGCTGCCGCAGCAGTCCCGCGACGAGCTGCGCGACAAGCTGGACTGGGACAACGATCTGGTGGCGAAGGTCAACAATCAACTGAAGAAGAGCGCCTGAGGAGCAGCGCTGCCGGGGTCTGGGTCTGGACAGTGGTACAGCAGAGAAGGATCGGATAAACCGGAGTCATGTCCTCTCTGCTCATGATCCTCGCTGCGCTCCTCATCACGACCCCCGAAGGGATGGCGCAGGTGCCTGCCGGCACCCCTGCCTACGCCGCCGCTGATGCCGGGATCTCAGATCCGGGGGAGCTGTACTCCACCTACGATCTGACCGCCGACGCCGCCGCGCGGGCCACCATCCAAACGCAGACCTCGGCGGCGCTGCTCCAGGACATCCTGATCTACTCCAATGAACGGAGTTGGCCGTCGGGGATCGCCACGCTGGACGGGCGGATCGCGCGCCGCGAGCAGATCCAGGACTACCGCGTCTACGCCATCGCCCGGTTCAACGACAAGGTCGTGCTGCGCGTCCCCGCCGCCGAGAACCAGCACATGCCCGCCGACATGCGCCCTGCCCGCGACATCTACTTCATCTTCGGCCAGGGCGGCGTGAGCGTCGGCGCCCCTGCCGCCCCTGCTGTCCCTGTCGCCCCCCCCTCTGCCGTCCCTGCCGACGTCAGGCAGTTCAGCGCTGCCATCTCCGATCCGGGAGAATTGTACTCGACCTACAACCTGAGCGGCGAGGCCGCCACCCTCGCCAGCATCCAGGCGCAGACCTCGGCGACGCTGCTTCAGGACATCCTGGTCTACTCCAATGAGCGGAGCTGGCCGTCGGGGATCGCCACGCTCGACGGGCGGATCGCGCGCCGCGAGCAGATGAAGGGCTATCGCGTCTACGTCATCGCCCGGTTCAACGACAAGGTCGTGCTTCGCGTCCCCGCCGCCGAGAACCAGCACATGCCCGCCGATATGCGCCCTGCCCGCGACATCTACTTCATCTTCGGCCAGGGCGGCATCCAGGCGTCGAGCGCCGCGCCGCCGATCGCCGCGTCCTCCGGCGGCGGCCTCGGCCTCGGGAGCCGACCCGTCGCGGGCGTCGCGCCTGCGCCCACCGTCGCCCCCACCGTCGCCCCCACCGTCGCCCCCACCGTCGCCCCCACCCCCGTCCGGTCGGCGCCGACGCTGGTCACCGCGCAGTCGGTCAGCGCCTTCTCCGACGCGCTCGCGCTGCTGGTGGCGGCGTTCCCGAAGAACTTTGAGAGCCTGCGCGGCGCGGCGATGGAGGAGGCGGGCAGCTACACCAGCCGCCAGTCCCTCCCCGGCGCGCAGAAGACCTATGTGTACCAGGACATGATGGCGCGCGCCAACCGGCTCCACGCCAGCTATGGGAGCTGGCGCACCGAGGCCGAGGGGCGCAAGGCCTACCAGGATCTCGTCGCCAAGGTCACCAACTCGACGCTCGCCTGCTGCGCGCTGGTCGCCAGCGAGAAGGTCGAGACCAACGGCGCCTACACGAGCTGGATCCCGCTCAACCCGTCGAGCGAGTACCAGGGCATGGTGATCGAGGTGCAGCTCACGAAGATGCCGGGGCTGGATGAGAACATGAAGCTGATCGAGGAGTGGTCGCTGATGCTCCGGATCTACCGGCTCTGATCAGAATCTGCACAGCGCTGTCCCCCATCGGGAGGGCGCGCGGGTCTACCGGGGTGATGAAGGCGCTGAGCACACCGATGGATCTGCCGACGGGCGCGGTGAAGACAGTCACTGTGAACACAGACGCCGCGTTTGTCGAGGCGCTCGCGGTCACGCGCCCGGGGCTGCGCGGGCTCGCGGCGCGGATGATGGGATCGGAGGCGGAGGCGGACGACGTGATGCAGGAGGCGTGGCTGCGGGCGTGGCGGTCGCGGGACAGCCTGCAGGAGCGGGGGGCGCTCCAGGGCTGGCTGCGCCGGATCGTGGTGCGCGAGTGCCTGCGGGCGATGCGCTGGCGGGGGCTGCGGCGCCTGCTGTCGTGGGAGGAGCACCCGGAGCCTGCCGCGCCGCTCCTCCCGGCGGATCACGCAATGATCCGGGCTGAGCGCAGCGTGCAGCTGCAGTCGGCCATCGCGCAGCTCCCGGCGAAGCAGCGGCTCTGCTTCGGGCTACGGTTCGATGAGGGGTGGACGGTGCCGGAGATCGCCGCCGCCTGCGGGATGAGCGCCGAGACGGTCAAGACGCATCTGAGCCGGGGTGTGGCGACGGTGCAGAAGCGGATGGAGGAGGGATGATGCGGGGGATGATGCGGGGAATAACCGGGGATCAGCGCTGCGCGGCGGTCGCGCAGGCGCAGGTGTCAGGGGAGGCGCTGACGCCTGAATTGTCGGCGCATGCGGCGGGCTGTGCGGTCTGCGCGGGGCGCGCGGGGCTGGTCGCGGGGCTGGAGGCGCATGGCGCGGCGCGGCGGGACACGGCGCGGCGGGACACGGCGCGGCGGGACACGGCGCGGCAGGACACGGCGCTGACGCTGGAGGGGCTGGAGCGGCTGGATCGCCGTCGCCGGGCGCGGGAGGTCGGGGGCGCGGCGCTCGTCGCGCTGGTCGTGGCGCTCGTCGCGCTGGTCGGGCGGGGGCAGCCCCGCGCGCCGGAGCCGCCAGAGGTCGACATCCTGGCGGCGCTTGAGGAGGGGTTCGCGGGGCTGGAGCCGTCGGGAGAGCTGGCGGGGACAGAGCTGCTGGAGCCGCTGCTGGACGAGATGCAGCCGACAGCGCGGGAGATCCCGGCGGCGCTGGAGCCGGACGTCGTGGAAGGGTGGAGCTTATGATGAACCGCTTGTTTGTCGCTGTCCTCGCCGTGTTGGCGCTCTCTCTGCCGCCTGCGCAGGCGGAGCCCCGCGACATGCCCGAACAGATGGACGGGATCGCAGATCAGCTCGGGCTGAGCGGCGATCAGCGCCGGGTCGTCGCCGATCTGCTGTACCAGTACAGCATGAAGCGCATCGACCTGCAGGCGGCGCGGGATCGGTCGGGGCTGGAGCTGAAGCGGCTGCTCTCGGCGCAGACGCTCGACGAGAAGGCGGTGCGCGCGGCGCTCGATACCCTGACCCGCGCGGAGACCGGCCTGCGCCAGATCCGGGTGGAGCTGATGATCTCGCTCCGGAAGGTGCTGAGCTACGAGCAGTGGACGGAATTGGAGTCGCTGTACCTGCGGGAGGATCGGCGCGGGCCGCCCCCGCCCGAGCCCCGGCCCTGATCCCGGGCAGCTACTCGATCAGCACCCGCGCCCCGGAGGCCAGCCGGAAGCAGACCGAGCCGCCCTGCGGGGGGCGGACGAGCAGCCCGACGGGGTTGACGCCCGCCTGCAGCAGCAATTGGCGGGTGCGGTGGAGCAGCAGGTTGAGATCGGTGCGGCCCTTGCTGGCCTGGGAGGACCAGATCGAGCGGATCAGCACGTCGTCCGGGATGAAGTCGCCCATCCGGTAGGGGGGCGGGGGGCGGAGCAGCGCCGCCACCAGCCGCGCCCGCAATTCGGGGAGCTGCACGCTGACCGACCAGCTCGGCGTGGACCAGCGGAGATCGACCATGCCGCCGTTCGGCAGGAAGCGGAAGTGGACCTCGTCCGGGGGGGAGGAGGAGCCGCCGGAGACGGTGGTCTCCGCCTCACCGAAGGCGAGGAAGAGCCGGATGCTGGTGTCCTGGAAGCGGAAGTCATCGCCGTGCTCCACGCCGACGACCGCGCCCTCCGGCTGAGACTCCTGCCGGTGCAGCCCGTCCGCGCCGAATTCCACCGCCAGATCCCCCTGCGCGCTGGAGAGGCGGAGCGCGTGCGGCGGCCAGCCCGGGACGCGCAGATCGTCATCGCTCCCTCCGCCGATGACCGCCGGGAGCTGCTTCAGCCCGAAGCGCCCGCCGAGCGTCTCGACGATCCAGGTGGCCTGCCGCCACAATTCGGGCTGCTCGCACTCGACGACATAGCGCGCCCCCGGCACGTCAACGGCGTCGCCCGCCGAGAGCAGCACGCGCCCCTGGATCGGCTGCCCGTTGATGTGGGTGGGGTTGCGCCCCAGCACCGTCGCCTCCAGCCCCTCGACGGTGGGGAGGATGCTCAGGTGGACGGCGCTGGCCTGGCGATCCATGAGCACGATGTCACAATTGCGCCGCCGTCCGAGGAGCAGACCGCGCTCGCGGATCCTCCATCGCACACCTTCAGGGGTCAGAAGCCACCAGCGGGTCATGCTCATCGCTCCCCCGATAACCGGGCAGGCGGCGGATCTGCCACCCGACCGACCCGGATGCGCGGATCTGGCTGATCTCCTGTCGGATCTCCAGCCGGATGTCCCGCCTGAGCGCCAACCGGAGCGCCGACCGGAGCGCCTGTCAGCGCACCATTGTCTGTCTTGAAGCTGTGGGTCTTGAAGCTCACCATCAGCCCCGGCTCCCAGCGGAGCGGCGCCCACGGGCCGCCGTCGGTGGAGACGCCGATCTCCCCGGCGGCGACGGCGCGGCTGGCGGCGGAGAGGTTGAAGCCGGCGGGGCCGGGGAACAGCGCGGGCAGATCGCGGGCCATCGCCAGGAAGCGCGCATGGAGGGCCGGGTCCTGGAACCGGAAGTGGCTGCGGGAGGCCCAGGCGATGTGGAACCACGCGGGCCGCAGCGCCACCCCGTCCAGCCCCAGCCGCTCCGCCATCCGGGCCAGCAGCGCCCCTGCCTCCCGCGCCATGCCGAGGCCGGGCTGCTCCTGGCCGGGGAGCTGCGGGCGGCCCTCCCGGAACGAGGTCTTCGGGTGCCGGAGGGTGAGCCAGTGGACAAACAGCACGCGCCCGGCGCCGGGGATCTGCTGCTGCTCCAGGCTGACCTCGACCAGCCGCGCCGCGACGCCGGGGTGGCCGGTGCCGGGCGTCCCGCCTCCGGGGTGGAAGCGTCCGGTGAGGGTGACCAGCTCGCCGGGGTTCCCGGCGGCGAAGTCGATGCGGAGGTCGCGGTAGCCGAGCTGCTCCAATTGGCTCAGCACGCCGAGCCGGTGGAGCGCATGCTCCATCCCGGCGCGGGTGTAGAAGCCGAGGAAGCGCACGGGCTGCGCGGGCGCCATATTGAGATCCTGGGCGAGATCCGAGAGATCGATGTCGCGGCTGCCGAGATCCTGCTCGGAGAGGGCGGAGGAGACGCGGCGGAAGTGGTGGGCGAGCGGATCGAGCTGATCGGGGATCTGCGGCGATCCGGGGCGCATCAGCGCCCAGGCGGTCCCGGCCAGCACCCGCCAGGCGTCCTCCCGGTAGCCGCCGCCGGGCATCCACACCGAGGGCTGCCCCGCCAGCCGATCCGCCACCCGCCGATCCCGCGCCCACGCGCCCTCCATGCTCAGCCCCAGCCGCCCCAGCGGATCGCCCGCCAGCACGTCCCCGCCCGCCAGCACCAGCCACAGCCCGCAGGACGGCATCCGGTCGAGCATCGCGTCGAGGCAGGCGAGGTAGGTCCGGTCGTCCGCGCCGGGGATCACGTGCTCCTCCAGCCACGCCCCGCCGGGTCCGGGCGCTGTCCCCGGCAGCTGCCCCCAGTCCGAGCCGGAGATCGATCCGATCCAGACCGGCCCGAGCGCGCTGTGGCAGGCCGCCGTGCCGTCGGGCGGGTGGGCGTCGAGGTCGAGGATCCCGACGCGCCCGCCGACCCCGTCCGCGCGCAGCCGGGCGATGGTCACCGCGATGTCGTTGTAGACGCAGAAGCCCGCGCCGCTGTCGGGGCGGGCGTGGTGGAAGCCGCCGGAGAGGTTGAGGCAGGGGCCGCCCCGCTCAAGCGCCTCCCGCGCCGCCGCGACCGTCGCCCCCGCCGCGAGCCGCACCGCGTCGAGCAGCCCGTCCACCGGCACCTCCCACGGATCGACGGCGAACACCTCCGCGAGCGCCTCAGCGGTGCAGCTCTGCTCCATCCAGCGGTCGCTGTGGACCTGAGACAGATCCGCGCAGGAGATGCGCTCCGGCGTGCGCCGGTTCTTCTGCGACACCAGCCCGGCGTCCTCCATCCACCACATCACCAGATCGGCCCGCCGCCGATCCAGCCCCGACCGCGCCTGTACGCCGGGCAGCGGCAGCCGGTAGGAGGGGTGGTACCAGACGGGGCAGCGGCGGGTCTGGAGCCGGAGGAGCGCCTTTCTCAGCATGGGGATGTACGTAGCACGCCCAGGATCGAAGCGAGCACCTGCGCCACCGTGACGTCCGTCAGGCAGACCAGCCCGCGCGGGCAGGACTTCCGGTAGCAGGGCTGGCAGATCCGCCCCGGCCCCTGGATCGGCTCCCCCACTCCGGTGCGATCCGCGCCCGTCGATCCGTGGATCACGCAGACCCGCGCGCCGCAGGCGGCGGCGAAGTGGGCCGCCCCGCTGTCGTTTGACAGGAACAGCGCGCAGCCCTGGAGCGTGGCGGCGAAGTCCGCCAGGGAGAGCCCCGCCAGCAGCGGGTGCGGCCCGGCGATCTCCCGCACCGCCGCCTCCTCTCCGGGGCCGCAGAAGAACACCACCGGATACCCGGACGCCACCAGCTGATCCGCGAGCGCCCGGAAGCGCGGCCAGCGCACGGTCGGGCTGGGGCTCCAGGGGTTGAGCCCGACCGGCAGCACGGCCCCGCCGGGGAGCGGCGCCGCCGTCCCGCGCCGTGACCAGCCGGGGAGCGGGAGCGGAGCCGCCCGCGATCCCTCCCGCGATCCCGCCTGCAGCAGCGCCGCTGCGACCGCCGCGTAGCCCAGCCGCCGGTGTCCGCCCGGCTCCGGCACCGGATCGGTGAGCAGCCAGCCGCGCAGCGCGGTGGAGAGGCCGATCCGGCGGGGGAGGCGCCGCCAGCGCCACGCCGCGCCGAAGCTCGGCTTGAACAGCACGCCGATGTCGCCGGACGGCTCAGCGTCCTTGGGCAGCACCGCCAGATCGGGGTACAGCTCCCGGCCCCAGCGGGGCGCGTGGATCTGCACCGGGAAGCGCGCCGCCAGCGCCATCACCGCCGGGAGCGCCATCACCGCGTCTCCCAGGTGGTCGGGCGATCGGATAGAGAGCAGCGGCGCCGATTCGGGACGGGGCAGGAGGACGGGCATGATGTGGATTGTAGCTGGCCTGCTCTGGGGCGTACACATGACGGCCGCGCAGCCCGCGCCGGAGGGGGCGGAGGGCGTCGGGGCGCCGCAGGGCATGCCCGGCGTCGTGCCGGACGGAGAGCCGACCGGCCCCGCCGATCCCGCGATCCCGCCCGCAGCTCCGGGGCAGCCGTCCGGCACGCCCCCCGACGGCCAGCCGTCCGGCACGCCCCCGGACGGCCAGCCGCCGGCTGAGGAAATTCCGGGCGGTGATCAGCGCCCGGTGCTGGTGCGGGTGGAGGATCCCGGCGCCCTGCTGAGCGGCGAGCCGGTGGTCGCGCTGGTACAGGGGGATCAGACGATCACCGTCGCGGTCGGGGACGCCGGGACGAACGGCGACGCGGCGGCGGGGGATCGGGTGTGGGGGCTGGTGGCCGAGGTGGACATCAGCAGACCGGTGCAGGCGGCGCTCTATGTGGGGGCCGTCGGCGGGGCGCTGATCGGGCAGCAGGAGGTGACCTTCGACATCACCCAGAAGACGCTCGACCTCACCTTCAGGCTGGAGCCGGGCGATCAGGGGGGGGCGAAGGTGGCGATCTCCACCGTCTCTCTCGCGACCAACGGCCCGCCACCGCTGGAACAGGCCGCGACACCCGCCATTGACGGGCAGCCGGGCAGCCCCCCGGCGCCGGGTCAGAAGGCTCTGCCGGGCGGATCAGGCGGATCAGCCGGGCCGGGCTGGTTGCCGTATGCGCTGGGCGGGGCCGCGCTGCTGGCGGCGCTGGCGGCGGGCCGGGCGCTGCTGGGAGCGTGGGGCGGGCGGCGGGGGCTGATCGCGCCTCCGGCGCTGCCGCTGCGGCTCGGGACGCACCCGCTGAGCGGGACAGAGGTGTGGGTGTGCGCCCCGGAGGAGAGCGGGCGGCTGGCCCTCGCGGCGGCGGAGGCGCTTGCCGCCGCCGGGAACGTGCTGTACCTGCCCCGCCCCGGCGCAGAACCGGCGATCCGCGCCGGTCATGTCTGGCGGCTGAAGGCCGCGCGTCCCGATCCCGGTCGCGTCCGGACGGCGCTGAAGGCGGTGTCGGCGGCGGCGGCGGTGGCCGAGGGGCTGGACTGCCTGGAGGAGCCGCTGAAGGACGAGGGCGCGGCGGCGGTGGCCGAGGAGCTGATCAAGGAGGCCGGGGTGCCGGTGGTGCTGGTGCTGCGCGACGGCGAGGCCGTCCCCGCCGGGATGGCGGCGATGCGCTGGGAGCGGCAGGGGGCGGAGCTCGTCTGCGGGGATCGCAGGCTGCCCGGCTGACAGCGTCAGAGGCACATCTGCCACGCAGCATGGGGGTGTCTGACAGCGTCAGAGGCACATCTGCCACGCAGCATGGGGGTGTGTGACAGCGTCAGAGGCACATCTGCCACGCAGCAGAGGGGTGTCTGACAGCGTCATACCGAATCTTTGTGATTCACGACCCTTCGCCCCTCGGGGCTTACGCTGCACCGGCCTGTCAGCCCCCGATCGGGGACACCGTGAGGACGCGCGCGCTGCCCTGCCACGCCAGCCCCTTCGCGGCCAGCAGGGCGAAGAAGGCCTCCTCCCAGGTGACGTCCTTCAATTGCACCGTGACCGAACCCTTGACCGCCTCATCCAGCACGATGTTGACCTCCCCGACCGAGGCGAGGAACCAGAACACCGTCTGGAGCGGCGCGTCCTGGAACGCCATGTCGATCCGCCTGAGCCGCACCGCGTCGGGCAGCGGCAGGCGGGCGGCGGCGGCGCGCCATGTGTCGGCGGGAGGATGGATGAGATCCGGCGGCGGGGCAGCGCTGCCGGGCCAGATGATGTCCGGTTCGGCGGCGCGGGCGGGCGGCGCGAGCGTCACAGACAGCGCAATCAGCAGGGCAGCGTACATCGCGCGAGCATAGCAGATGTCGCGGTCCGGGGGTACATGGGCGCATGACGGACGAACCTGAGATCCCTGCTGACGACCCTGAGAGCGCGCAGACCTTGACTGAGCTGCTCTCGCTGCTGCGGCTGGAGCGCATCGAGCAGAACCTGTTCCGGGGCCAGAGCCAGGATCTCGGCTGGGGCGCGATCTTCGGGGGGCAGGTGCTGGGGCAGGCGCTGTCGGCGGCGGCGCAGACGGTGCCGCCGGAGCGGCACGTCCACAGCCTGCATGCGTATTTTCTGCGGCAGGGCGACGCGGCCCGCCCGGTGGTCTACGAGGTCGACAACATCCGGGACGGCGGGAGCTTCGCCACGCGCCGGGTGCTGGCGATCCAGGGCGGTCAGGCGATCTTCAGCCTCGCGGCATCGTTCCAGGTCGATGAGGAGGGCGCGAGCCACCACCGCCCGATGCCGGAGGTGCCGGGGCCGGAGGGGCTGCGCTCGGAGCGGGAATTGGCGCAGATGGTGGCGGAGCGGCTGCCCCGGAAGCTGCGCGAGCAGGCGACCGCGCCGCGCCCCATCGAGATCCGGCCCATCCAGCCCTACAACCACCTGCGCCCGGAGCCCGCGCCGCCAGTGCGGCAGCTCTGGTACCGCGCGGCGGGGCGGCTGCCCGACGATCCGGCGGTCCACCGCTACCTGCTGGCCTACGCCTCGGACTTCAATTTCCTGATCACCGCCATGATGCCGCACGGGCTGAGCTGGCTGATGCCGGACATGCACGTGGCGAGCCTCGATCACGCGATCTGGTTCCATCGCCCGTTCCGCTTCGACGAGTGGCTGCTCTACGACGTGGACAGCCCCTCAGCCAGCGGGGGGCGCGGGCTCGTCCACGGGCGGTTCTACACGCAGCGCGGGGAGCTGGTCGCCTCGGTGGCGCAGGAAGGGCTGATGCGGAAGCGGCGGGAACGGTTATCTTGAGCGGATGGCAGAGCCGGAGCAGGCGCAGCTTGCGCCAGATGTGGCGGAGGCGCTTCACTGGGTGATCTTCACCGACCCGCTGGTGCGCGAGGGCGCGCGGGCGGTGCTGCGCCAGCGGTTGTCTGCGCCCGATCCAGACGCGGCCCCTGAGGCGCGGCCCCCCGCCCAGATCCCTCCTGTCCAGATCCCGTCTGTCCAGATAATCGCGGGGCTGCTCGATCAGGCCGCCCGCTGCCCGCCCGGGGTCGATCCGGAGCCGCTGCTGCTGCTGGTGGCGGAGGCGCTGAGCGGGGATCTCCGCGCCCTCCTGCGCGGCGCGCCGGGCGGCACCGTCCGGCGGGAGCCGGCGCGGCTGGCGGCGGTGCAGGCGAGGCTGCCGCAGATCCGCGCGTGGCTCCACGCAGAGCGGCCGGGCTTGCGCGCCCACGCGGCGCTGATCCTGGCCTGCATGGCGACGAACAACCCGATCCCGGCTGAGCAGCTCGCCGGCCGGCTCCAGCAGGAGACGGATCGGGCGGTGGCGGCGACGCTGCTGCTGTGCCTCGGCATCCAGTCCCGCTCGACGATGCTGCCGGTGCGGGCGCTGCGGCTGCTCCAGAAGGCATGGTCGGACCCGCTGGTGTCGGCCTGCGCGCTGCTGGCGCGGACGCTCGTCGACGGGCGGGCGCTGGAGGAGGGGGCGGAGCCGCTGGTGCTGGCCCTGCGCGAGGGCTGGATCGATCCGCATCGGCTCCCGGTGCGGGAAGGCGATCTCGCCGCGATCATCCTCGCGCGCGCGCCGTGGCTGGGGGAGGGCGTCCGCGAGCGGCTGCGCGCTGAGCTGCCCCTGCTGCTGGAGCGGCACCGGGAGGGGCCGCAGGCGAGCCGCCTGGAGCTGCTGCTTGAATTGTACCTCGGCCCCGGCCCCGGCGAGCCGCGCGCCGAGCCGGTCGAGCCGCTGACCGCAGATCGGCTGGAGGGTCCGCGCCGCGCGGCGCTGATCCGGCTGACGGAGCTCGGCCTCGCGTCGGAGGTGTTCGCCCGGTACGGGCTGCCGGCGGACGTGGCGGGGCGCCAGCGCCTGCTGGGGATGTCGTCGCCGGGCGTCCTGGAGCGGCTGGTGGCGCCTGAGGCGCTGGGGCTGCCGGAGGCGGGCGGGCCGAGGCCGCTGTACGAGCTGCTGGCGCTGCAGGGCGATGTCGAGGAGGAGTCGCTGTTCGAGCGGCTGGCCCCGGTGCTGTCCTCGGTGGAGCGCGCGTCGCTCTGCGCGGAATTGCGGCGGCGGCACTACGGGCTGCTGGTGCGGCTGGGGCGGTCGGTTATGTTGGTGGGGGCGGCGGTGGAGGTCGCGGAGATGCACGCCCTCCAGGATTTGGTGATGGACTTGCTGTCTGAGCATCGCGGGCGCGGGCGGCTG
>JBEIQZ010000065.1:0-16243 GCA_040376255.1 Alphaproteobacteria bacterium | reverse complement strand
CCGGCCACCTCGTCTTCTCGACGCTCCACACCAACGACGCGGCGGGCGCCTTCTCGCGGCTCACCGACATGGGTGTGGAGCCGTTCCTTGTTTCCTCCTCGCTGCTCGGGGTGCTGGCGCAGCGGCTGGTGCGGCGGCTCTGCCCGAGCTGCAAGATCTCCTACACGCCCAGCGACGTCGAGCTGCTGGAGGCGGGCGTCACGCGCCTGCAGATCGACCGCCCGATCTTCCGTGGGACCGGCTGCCCGGCCTGCCTCGGCACCGGGTACAAGGGCCGGACGGGCATCTATGAATTGCTCGCGGTGACCGACGGCGTTCGGCAGCTCGTCATGCAGAAGGCGCCGACCAACACGATCAAGAAGCGGGCGATGGAGGAGGGGCTGAAGACGCTGCGGGATGACGGCATCCGGCAGGTGCTGGGGGGGCTGACCTCGCTGGATGAGGTCATGCGCGTCACGCAGGAAGACTCGGAGATCGGCTGATGGCAGTCTATGAGTACAAGGGCCTGGACTCGGGAGGGAAGGCGACCGCCGGGGTGGTGGACGCTGAGAGCCCGAAGGCCGCCCGCGCCCGGCTGCGGAAGCAGGGGATGTTCCCGCAGGACGTGTGGCTCAAGAAGGGCGGCGCGGTCAGCGGCACCGGCATCAACATCAGCATCAACTTCGATAAGTACTTCCAGCGCGTCAGCGTCCAGGACATCGCCCAGTTCACCTCCCAGCTCTCCACCCTCGTCGGCGCGGCCATCCCGCTCGTCGACGCGCTGAGCGCCCTCTGCGATCAGGTCGAGAACAAGAAGCTGAAGGAGGTGCTGGTCGACATCCGGGCCAAGGTGAACGAGGGCTCCTCGCTCGCCAAGGCGCTCCGCCAGCACACGACGGTCTTCGACGATCTGTTCATCAACATGGTCGATGCGGGCGAGCAGTCCGGCGCGCTGGAGATCGTGCTGAAGCGGCTGGAGGAGTACACCACCAAGCAGGTGCAGATGCGCTCCAAGCTCAGCTCGGCGCTCGCCTACCCGATCCTGATGACGGCGATGTCGCTGCTGATGGTCGTCGGGCTGTTCACCCTCGTCCTGCCACGCATCAAGCGCATCTTCGACAGCTTCGACAAGGCGCTGCCGCTCCTCACCCAGGTGCTGTTCAGCATCTCAAACTTCATGGTCGGCTACTGGTGGCTGATCCTGCTCGTCGGCGGTCTTAGCACCTACTTCTTCCGCCGCCACATCGTCACCGAGAAGGGCCGTCTCTGGTGGCACCAGCGGCAGCTCCGCTTCCCGGTGTTCGGGCGCATCAACCGGCTCGTCGCCGTGTCGCGCTTCTGCCGCACGCTCGGGACGCTGCTGACCAGCGGGGTGCCGGTGCTGACCGCGCTCGGGATCACGCGCTCGGTCGTCGGCAACGACGTGGTGGCCCTGGCCATCGACAACGCGACGAAGAACATCGCTGAGGGGCAGAGCATCGCTGTCCCGCTGAAGGCATCAGGCGAATTTCCTCCGATTGTCATACATATGATTACAGTCGGTGAGAAAACAGGTGAGCTTGAGACTATGCTTTCCAAGGTTTCTGATGCATATGATATGGAAGTGGATAATACTCTGAACACGATGACCTCGCTCCTCACCCCGATCCTCATGGTCGTCATGGGCGGGGTCGTGCTGGTCATCGCGCTGGGCATTCTGCTGCCGCTCATGCAGCTCAGCTCAGTGGTTCGCGGCTAAAACTCTCACAACATCTACAGGAAGGAGGCTGCTATGCATCGGAAGCTGCTGCGTCGGGCGCGTCAGGCGGGTATGACCCTCGTCGAGATCATGATCTCTCTGTCCATCATCGGGATCGTCATGACGGTGCTGCTCGTCAACGTCGTCGGGTTCCTCGATCAGGCCAACGCCGACGCCACAAAGATCACCATCCGGCGCGTCGAGGACGCCCTCATGATCTACTCCTCCAAGCACAAGGGCAAGTACCCCGGCACCGCAGACGGCATCGGGGCGGTCAAGAGCCTGCTCGTCAATGAGGAGGTGCCATCCGATGCGTGGGGGAAGGAGTTCCTCTACTTCTCGCCGGGGACGCACGGGAACCACCCGTATGAGATCATCTCGCTCGGGAAGGACGGGGCCGAGGGCGGGGACGGGGCCAACGCGGATATCAAGTCGTGGGAACTGAACGAGTAGAGGAAGAAAAGGGGATCACGGCGGCACGGCGATCACGGCGAAAGGCGAAAGGCGGAAAGACGAAAGGCGGAAAGGCACAGGCAGCGACACCGACATCCATTTTTGGGAACTGAACCAGTGACCACTCACCCCCTCATCCCCCGCCCTCTACAAGCTCCAGACCCATCCGGCGCCTCCCTTCCTTTCGCCTTTCTCCGTGTTCCTCCGTGCTTCCGTGCCTCCGTGGTTGCGTTTCCGCTCTCTTCCCGCCCCTCCCGCCACGGCATGACCCTCGTCGAGATCATCGTCGTCCTCTCCATCATCGGCATCGTCGCCGCCGTCGCCGTCCCCAGCCTCGCCGGGGTGTTCGACGTCCAGCAGCGCTCAGCCGCCCTGGAGATGGCCCGGATGTACCGCTTCCTGCTGTCTGAGGCCGCCCTCCGCAACGTGACCTTCCGGGTGGCGTTCGATCTGGACGGCCAGACCTGGAAGGTGGAGGTTGGCGATCCAGACTCGCTGGTGTTCGGGACGGTGGAGGAGATGGAGGCGTGGCAGAAGGAGCAGGAGAAGAACCGGGATCGGTTCAAGTCGAAGGAGGACGTGGCGGCGGAGGAGGACGCGGACGTGATGGGTCGGTTCGCGGATCTGTCGTTCCCTGGGATCGATTCAGCAGGGGTGTTGCCTGGGAATTGCGTGTTCGCCTGGGTGTACACGGCGCAGTACCCGGAGCCGGTGCGGCCGTCGGAGGAGGCGGTGGAGGAGGGTGAGCACCGGGTGGCCTACTCCTATGTGTACCCGAACGGGACGGCGGACTATACGCTGGTGCGGATCGTGGACGAGGACGACCGGGAGGACGGCTACACGGTGGAGGTCGAGCCGCTGTCAGGGGAGACGCGGGTGGACGGGGACATCAAGGAGCCGGGGGAGTCGATGAGCTGGCTGCCGGACGAGGCGCCGACGATCCGATGAGCGCCGCACAGAGGACATCACAGCACACATCCGTGCGGGCGCGGGCGGGCTTCACGCTGGTGGAGATCATGGTGGCCCTGGCGATCCTGGCGATCGCGATGACGGTGCTGGTGGAGACGCAGGGCGGCGCGGTGCTGGCGACGCTGGAGAGCGAGCGCTACCTGATCGGGACGACGCTGGCGGAGGAGAAGCTGGCGGAGGTGCAGTTCCGGCTGGAGCGGGAGGGGTTCTCGCAGAGCGACATCGACGAGGCGGGGGACTTTTCGGAGTACGCGGCGAGCTTCGGGGGGACGCTGAACACCGACGACATCGACTTCTCTGAGTACCAGTGGGCGTACACGATCCGGGAGGTGGACTTCGCGCTCGGGGACATCCAGGGGGCGATGGGGCAGATGCAGGAGGAGGGGCTGGTCCCGGCGTCGGAGTCTTCTGAAGGCGGAGAGGCGGGCGCCGGGGCGGACATGAGCTCGATGCTGCCGACCGATCAGATCAGCGAGATGCTGGCGCCCTATGTGCGGGAGGTGCGGGTGCTGGTGTGGTGGGGGCCGGACGAGGAGTTCGCGTCAGAGGATGGCTGCATGTCCTGTGTGGAGATCACGACCCACCTCGTCAACCCGTCGGGCCAGCTCAACATCCCGCAGGACGCGGCGGAGCAATGATGCACGGATCGGTGACATCGTCGATCAGATCGCGCCCGGCCCGGTCGGGGTTCACGCTTGTAGAGATCGTGGTGGCGGTGGGGCTGCTGGCGATCATCGCGACGATCGCGTTCATGTCGATAACGGCCTCGGTGAACGCGCAGGCGATCCTTGAAGAGGAGGACGCGACGAACCAGGCGGCGCGGGTGGCGATCTCGACGCTGCGGCGGGATTTTTCGATGGCGTGGCTGACACCGAACGTGGCGGCGCTCAACACCTACCGGACGCTGTTCGTCGGGCAGAACGGCGACCCGGATCGGGCGTGGTTCGCCTCGATCTCGCACCACCGGAAGATCCGGGACTCGCGGGAGTGCGACCAGACCGAGATCACGCTCTGGCTGGAGGACGATCCGGAGACGCCGGGGACCTACGTGCTGCTGCGGCGGGAGGCGCCCCGGATCGATCAGGAGCCGGAGCGGGACGGGGTGATCTACCCGCTGGCCTACCGGGTCAAGAGCTTCGATCTGCGCTACCTGGTGTCTGAGACGGCGGAGTGGGTGGAGGAGTGGGACAGCACGGGCGCGGATCGGGCGAACCAATTGCCGAGGGCGGTGCAGATCATCCTCGTGCTGATGGGGCCGGATCCGGAGGACGACGACGAGATGAGCCCGCGCAGCTACGTGACGACGGTGCCGCTTTTCTTCGGGAAGGCGCTGGTGAAGGAGGCGATGGCGAGCGAATGAAGAACCTCCTGGACAAGCTTAGGGATGGGTCGCGGCGGCAGCGGTTGACCGGCGCGGGCGCGGGGCTGCGGCGGGCGCGGGCGCGCGGGGATCGGCGCGGCGTGGCGATGCTGTTCGTGATGGCGGCGATGATGGTGCTGACGGTGCTGGTGGCGGACATGCGCTTCGGGGCGCAGGTGCGCTTCCTCGCGGCGACGCACGGGCGGGACGAGGCGGTGGCGCGCGGGCTGGCGATGTCGGGGATCAACCTCTACCGGCTGATTTTGATGGCGGATCGCCAGATGTCGGGCAACAGCACGATCCGCAGCATGCTGATGGGCCGGACGCTGGCGGACATGCTGCCGATGATGAACACCGCGCTGCTCCGCATGATGTTCGCGACCGATGGCAACGTGAGCGATGAGGACGCTGAGACCTTCCAGCAGACCGGGACAGTGAGCGAGGAGATAAAAGACGAGGCGCTGGAGGAGACCAGCCGCTTCGGGAAGAAGGGGTTCCTGGATTTTGACGGCGAGTTCGACGCCGCGATCCGGGGGGAGGACTGCCGTCTGAACCTCAACATGTTCTCCACTCACACCACCGGCCAGCTCGTACAGGAGCTCCCGGCGGCGCAATTGCTGTACCGGATCATGTCCACCGAGGAGAACCTGGAGTGGCTGCGCGAGCGCGATCTGGACGCCTGGGATCTGATCGCGAACCTGGTGGACTGGGTGGACACGGACAACGTGGTGGCGAGCGGCAAGGGCGGCTATGAGGACGACTTTTATAATCGGCTCAGCAGCCCGTACCTCGCCAAGAACGCGCCGTTCGACACGCTGGAGGAGATCCGGCTGGTCGAGGGCTGGCAGGACGAGGTCTATGATAAGTTCGGCGATCAGCTCACGATCTACGGGAGCCAGAAGGTCAACATCAACTGCGCCGATCAGGGGATGATCCAGGCGCTGCTGCAGGCCTCCTCGACGCGGGTGATCTCGGACAGCGACATGGATCGGATCATGGAGGCGCTGAACAACTACCGGATGGCGACCTACTTTCAGAAGCCGCAGGACGCCTGCACCTGGTTCAAGGGAGAGGTGCCGGATCTGGACTCCACCAGCTTCTGCAAGAACCTGACGACCTCCAACAAGGTGTTCACCGTGACCAGCACGGGCATCGTGGGGGACACGACGGTGACCGCGAAGGCGGTATTGAGCTACGATACGACGACGGGCAGCAAGGAAGGCAAGTTCATCTATTGGCAGGTGCAGTAGCGGGCGCGACGCGCCGGTGGCACCAGGAGAGGCGGGATGGCGACGATACTCGGGTTGGACACAGGGAGCTGGCGGACGAGGCTGGCGCGGATGGACGGGAGCTTCCGGCGGTTCGTGCCGGGGGAGCAGCGCGAGGTTCCGACGCTCTGGGACGCGGGCCAGCCGATGATCTCGCCCTCGCTGGTGGTGCTGGCGGAGGGGGACAAGTCCTGGGCGCAGGCGGATCGGGTGGCGTCGTTCCCGCTGGAGAGCGGGAGCATCCGGCTGGTGAAGCTGCCGTTCTCGGACAAGAAGATGATCGAGAGCACGCTGCCCTCGGAGGTGGAGAGCAGCGTCCCCTACGATCTGGAGGAGATGGTGCTGGTGAGCCGCCTGCTCGACACGGGCGAGGGCAAGAGCCGGTCGCTGGCGATGCTGGCGCGGAAGCAGGCGGTCCAGGCGCGGATCGATGAGCTGGCGCGGGCGCACAGCGAGCCGAGGCTGCTGGCGTTCGACGCGGAGCTGCTGGCCTGCTGGTCTACGCAGGGGACGCAGGTGATCGTGGACGTCGGGCACCGGCGCACGGTGATCGCGCTGTGCCAGAACGGCCAATTCCTCGCGGGGCGCGTGATCTCGTCAGGGAGCGCGGCGTGGACGGAGGCGATCACCGGTGCGGGGCTGTCCTGGGAGGAGGCCGAGCAATGGAAGCACCAGTCGATCATCCCGGCCCCGGCGGAGGTCGAGGAGGGGTCGGGAGACACGGAGGAGACGACGGTCCCGGCGCCGGTAGCGCTGGCGAAGGTCGATCCGAAGATGCGGCTGCTGGCGGAGGCGGTGGCGGCCTGGGCGCGGGATCTGCGGACGACGCTGATCGCGCTGGAGGATCTGTACGAGATCGGCGTTGACGGGATCGTGCTGGGCGGCGGCGGGTCGCAGCTCGGCGGGCTGGGGGAGCACCTGGAGATCCTGCTCGGGGTGCCGGTGTCGGCGGCGCAGGTGGCCGGCGGGCCGGGGTTCATGCTGGCGGTGGCGGTGGCGCGGGCGGGCGCGGGGGAGGTCCGGGCGACGGATCTGCGCGTCGGCGAGCTGGCGCACCACGGCGAGGCTGAGCTGATGTGGCGGGTGGCGACCGTCGGGGCGGGCGCGGCAGCGCTGCTGACCCTGATGGGGGTGATGTGGTTCGGGCTCCAGTTCCGGTCGGTGTGGGCGCGGTCGGCAGAATTGGACGATCAGATGCGGTCGACCGTGCAGTCGGTGTTCCCGGACATCCCGGCGTCTGCGCTCCAGACGTCGTCCTCGGCGCTCGCGATGATGCAGCAGCGCACGGCGGAGACGGCGCGGCGGGTGGAGGTGCTGGGGGCGGTGGCGGGCGGGCTGCCCCCGACGCTGGAGACGCTGAAGCAGATCACCCAGGTGCTCCCGCCGGACGTGAAGATCGACGTAAAGGAGTTCAACGCCGAGCCGGACGCGATCATGATGAAGGCGGAGACCGACAGCTACGACACGGCGGCGCGGATCGAGCAGTTGATCAAGAGCGTCCCGGCGTTCAGCCAGGCCCGCAAGGCGGAGGAGAAGAAGGTTGGCGAGATCCTGCAATTCACGATCATGATCCCGCTCGGCGCTGTCGAAGCCGCCGCTGACGGGGGGGAGGGCTGATGGAAGCGGGCGCGATCCGGGGGCGGTTTGAGGAGGTGATCGGGACGCTAAGCGCGCGATCGGCGGTTGCTGGGCGGGATGGCGGTGCTGATGACGATGTTCGTGCTGGGCGGCGGCGCCTGGCTGGCGGGCAGCAGGCTCTCAGATCTCCATACGCGGATCGGGGAGAAGGAGCACACGCTGACCCTCCTCCGGTCGATGAAGCGCGATCAGGAGTCGGCGGCGGCGCAGATCGAGCGCATCGAGGACGCGCTCCGGCAGAACGCGGGGCGCGATCTCTCGGCGTTCGTCGAGCAGTCTGCGCAGAACGCGGGCATGGCGGGTAACCTCCAGTCGGTCCGCGAGAAGGGCGCGACCACCGACGGGAACCTGGAGGAGAAGACCTATCAGGCGGAGATCAGCAAGGTCAGCCTCCAGCAGCTCAACGACTTCCTGCACGCGCTGGAGACCGGCGGCTACCCGCTGCGGGTTCAGAACACGAAGGTGCGGACGACCACCTCAGCGGGGCAGAAGGTGCTGAACGTGACGCTGGAGATCTCGGCGTACCGGCTGGTCGAGGATTCCACAGGCGGCAAAGACGCAGGAAAGGAGGAATAGCGATGGTACGCATCCTTGGTTGGGTGGTGGGCGGGCTGCTGTGGTTCGCGCTTTCGGTCTTCGCCGGGCTGTACCTGACGTTCCCGGAGGAGCAGGCGAAGTCCTATGTGATCCACAGGTTCAACGAAGGCAACCGCAACGAGTTCGCGATGGAGATCGGCGGGCTGTCGCTGTGGCGGCTGACGGGGACGGCGCTGGAGGACGTCAAGATCCTCACCCTGAAGCGCGGCAAGCGCAGCAAGGACAACCCTGATCCTGAGATGGAGGCCTCGCCGTTCATCACGCTCGACGACCTCAAGATCCGGGTGCAGGTGCTGCCCCGGCTGCTCGGTCAGACGGCGTTCTCCTACGCGGCGGATCTGTTCGGGGGGACGATCTCGGGCAGCTTCTCGACGTCAGATGCGCTCACCGAGCTGACGATGGAGGCGCGCGCGGTGGATCTGTCGAAGATGCCGCTGAATTCGGGCGAGACGGAATTGCACCTCACCGGGACCCTGCGGGGGGACGCCGATCTGTCGCTGAACACCGAGGAGCTGAAGGAGTCGAGCGGACGGCTCGCGATCTACTTCGACGGCTTCGGGCTGGGCGCGGGCAGCAAGGCGGCGGGCTTCGGGCTGCCCGAGGTGCTGTTCAGCAAGGCGGAGCTGGTGTTCGAGGCGAAGGACGGGAAGCTGGTGGTGACGGCGGGGACGTTCGAGAGCGAGATGGTGACCGCGACGGTGACCGGGGACATCGCCCTCAACAAGAAGCTGGCGCGGAGCCGCCCCCGGCTGGAGCTGGCGTTCACGCTGCCGCCGGACATGGACGAATTGGCGAAGCTCTCGCCCGATCTGAAGCGGGCGCGCGACGAGGAGGGGCGCTACCACGCCTCCTGCAGCGGCACGCTCATCGCGCCCTCCTGCCGGATCTCCCGCACTAAGGGCGCGGGCGGCGCGGGCGCGGGCGGCGTGATCAACGAGCGGCCGGGCGGGATCGCGCGCGGAGAGAAGGGGGGGGGGCTCGCGGCGGGCGGGGAGGAGATGGACGACGAGGCGCGGAAGAAGGCCCGCGAGGAGCGGATCAAGGAGCGCCGGGAGCGGCTGAAGAAGCGCCGGGATGAGCTGGGCCAGAAGGGCGGCCCCAACGGCGATCCGGGCGAGATGATGGCGCCTGACGACATGCCGCCGATCAACGGCGGGCGCGGGGAGCCGTACATCCCGCCCGGCGCCTACCCGACGCCTGAGGAGATCGAGGCGATGCGGCAGGAGCAGGAGGAGCTGCCGCCGCCGCCGGACTTCGAGCCGGAGGAGGCGCCGCCGGAGGAGTAGCTACGGCTTCGACTTCGGGAGGCGGCTGAGCAGGCGCGCCGCCTCGGCGTGTCCGGGCTGCTGCTGGAGGATGAACCGGAGCCGCCGCTCAGCGCCGGCGTTGTCTCCGCTCCGGGTCAGCATGCGGGCGACGAACAGGCGGGCATCGATGAGCTTCGGGTCGAATTGCTCGCCGAGGCGGGCGAGGCTCAGCCCCTCCTCCTCGCGCTCCTCCATCTCCAGCTCGGGGTTGTGGTAGCGGCACCAGCCGAGCCATGCGAGGACGTCGGCGGAGCCGGGGTCCTGATCCCGCGCGCGGGAGAACAGCCGGTCGGCGGCGGCCCAGTGCTCTCTGAGCGCGAGGTAGCGGCCCTGGACGACGAGGGGATCCTCCTCTGAGGGCTCCGGGGGGAGCGCCTCCTCCCCGGTGGCCGGGATGTCGTCGATCAAGCGGGACTTCAGCCGCCCGATGGCGTCCTGCACCTTCAGGAGCAGCGCGCCCGCGTCCTGCCGGATCTGCGGATCGTTGTGCTGGCAGAGCGGGGTGTAGCGGGCCTGCATGCGCTCAGCGGCGGCCCGGATGCGCTCAGCGGTGCTGCCGGGCGGGATGCCGAGGATCACCCAGGGGTTCGCCTCCTGCAGGTTGTGCATCTCCCGCCGGAGCAGGGCGCGCTGCTGGTCGACGCTGATCGCGGGCGCGGCGGGGACGCCGGAGGGCGGGTTGGCCCAGGGGCGATCCGGGGCAGGGACGGCGCGGGCGACCTGAGCGCGCTGGAGGGGAGGGAGCGGGGCCGTCGGCGGGAGGCTGGCGCGCTGGAGGGGAGGGAGCGGGGCCGTCGGCGGGAGGCTGGCGGAGGCCGACGGGCGCAGCACGCCGAGCAGGAGCAGGGCGCGCACCGCGCCGCTGTTCTCCGGGGTCGGCGGCGCGCCGAGCAGGGTGGAGGCGTGGACAGGGCTGGAGAGCCGGGAGCGGAACAGCGCGGAGAGCGGCAGATCGTCAACGTCGGCGGGGCTGCTGAGGAGCAGCAGCGCCTCCGGGATCGGCAGCGCGGCGGCGTGGCGCAGGGCGGCGCGGTAGAGCGGGCTGCCGAGCAGCGTGCGGGAACCTGAGCCCTCCGGGGCGCCGACCTGGAACCGGAGCTGGCCGCCGTCGAGCGCCAGGTGGATCAGGCTCAGGCTCTCCGGGCCGACCGGGCCGCCGGACTCCAGCCAGCCGTGGAGCGGAGGACCGCCGGGGGTGTGGAGGATCAGCCGCCCGTTGCTGTGCTCCCGCCACAGGCGGGCGAGGAGCCGGAGGTTCTCGACCGGGGCGTCCGGGGTGGCGGGGGGCGGCTGCGGCAGGCGGGCGGGCGCGGCGGGCCGGGGGGCCGGGCGGCGGTGCAGGCTGTGGATGTGATCGATCAGGGCGAAGGCGCTGAAGGGCCGGGGGAACAGGCGGAAGCCGAGGGTCCTGGACTCCTGCTGGAGCGCGGGGGTGGCGGCCTGGCAGAGCAGCACCAGCGCGGTCTGCGACCGGTGCGCGAGCAGGGAGCGCGCGAGATCCAGCCCGCTCCGGCGCGGCAGCAGCGCGTCGGCGATCAGGATGTCCGGCGCGGACTCCTGCACGATGCGCCACGCCTCTTCTCCGTCCCGGGTGGCGGTCGTGGTGAAGCCCTCAGCGCTCAGCATGTCGGTAAGGATTCGGCTGGAGTCGGGATCGGGATCGGCCAGGAGGATATTCACGGGTGACCTGGAAGGTGGCGCCGATTAACCCGGTGATCAGGGAGGCGGGACAGCGCGATGAGAGGATTTGCAGGCGGCGGTTTATACGGTATGGTAGATACGGGCTGGGGAGATCCTTCCAGACAGATAGATCTCCTTGCGACGGCAGGCGTTACCACGGTGCAACTGCGTTGCAAGGGGCGGGAGGCGGCGTGGATCGCGGCGCTCGGTCGGGCGGCGCAGGCGCGGTGGCAGGCGGCGGGGCTGCCCCTCTGCCTGATCATCAACGATCAGGTGGAGGTGGCGCGGGCGCTCGGGGCCATGGTCCACCTCGGCCAGGAGGACGGCCCCGATCCGGACATCCCGTTCGGGCGCTCGACCCACGACATCGCTGACGTGGAAGCGCAGGCGCGCGCGGGCCGCGCCGCCTATATCGGCTTCGGCCCTGTGTTCCCCTCGGTGACAAAGGCGGGGGCGAAGGCGGCGCGCGGGGTGGAGGCGCTGGCGGAGGCGGTGCGGGCGAGCCCGGTGCCGGTGGTGGCGATCGGGGGGATCGGGCTGGCGAACGTCGCTGAGGTGCAGGCGACAGGCGCGGCGGGCTGGGCGGTGATCGGGGCGATCTGGGGAGCGCCGGATCCGCTGGAGGTGATCCGGCGGCTCCGCAGGGCGGGACGGTAGCGCCGGCGGGAGGAGAATGCGGGCGGCGGTGAAGAACGGGACGGGGCCGCGCGTCGTTCGGGGAACCTGAGGGCAGGCGGGTCAAAAAAGACCGCCCGGTCGATCGGGCGGTTGAGCGCAGGGTGCGAAATGCGTTATACAGGAGGGGATATGCGGTCGAGCCTTCTACCTTACCTCTCCTGTCTGCTGCTGTGCCTCCCGCAATTCAGCGGGTTCGCCCACGCAGAAGATCCGTCCCCACCGGATCCGCCTGAAGAGGGCGCAGGAGAGGGGGAGAGCCTCTGGAATTATATCGAGGGCGCCCCGGCCCGGCAGCAGGACGTCCAGGCGACGGCAGAGCTGGCGGCGGAGCGGTACGCGGAGCTGGGGTTCATGGGGCTGATCGGGACAGAGGCCCCGGTCGAGTACTACCTCGACCCGGTGGACGCCACCAACCTCGATCCCCTCCAGCTCGACAAGATCAACCCGGCTGAGTTCGACATCCCCATCGTCGTCAACGACATGGTGAAGAAGTGGATGGTGTACTTCCTCGGCAACGGGCGCAAGTACTACAGCCGCTACCTGGAGCGCTCGACGCACTGGACGCCGATGATGTACGAGCAGATCGACGCGCGCGGGCTGCCGCGCGATCTGGTGTACCTCTCGATGATCGAGAGCGGCTTCACCACCAGCGCCTACAGCTACGCCTCGGCGGTGGGCCTCTGGCAGTTCATGTCCTACACCGGGAAGGACTATGGCCTGCGGATCGACTGGTGGGTGGACGAGCGGCGCGACCCGGTGAAGTCGACCGACGCGGCGCTGCGGCTGCTGTCCAACCTCCACAAGCAGTTCGGGGACTGGTACCTCGCCTGGGCCTCCTACAACGGCGGGCCGGGGCGCGTGGGTGGCGCGGTCAAGAAGGTCGGATCGACGGACTTCTGGAAGATCGTCGCGGCGGACGTGCTGCACCCGGAGACTGAGAACTATGTGCCGAAGCTGCTGGCCGCAGCGATCATCGGCAAGCACCCGGAGCGCTATGGCTTCGTCGGGCTGAAGTACCAGTCAGCGTTCGAGTACGACCGGATCGAGGTGCCTGCCTCGGTCAGTGTCGAGGTGCTGGCGCGGTGCGCGTCGATGACTCAGGAGGAGTTCCTCGACTACAACCCGGGCGTGCTGCGGTTCGCGCTGCCGCCCGATCCTGAGATCCAGACGGTTCAGATCAAGAAGGGCGGGAAAAAGGCGTTTGAGGTCGCGTTCGCGAAGATCCCGCCCCAGGAGCGCATCAGCTTCGCCCGCCACACCGTCAAGCGCGGCGAGACCCTCAGCACCATCGCCGCCAAGTATGGCGTCACCACCGACGACATCGCCCGGATGAACCGGATCAGCAGCAAGACCAAGATCTACACCGGCATGGAGCTGGTGGTCCCGACCAACGGTCAGGTCATGGCCTCCACTCTCCCCGCCGCTTCGACCGCTGCCCCCGCCGCGCCCAAGACCAGCGGCGGCAGCAGCTCCACCGCCGCCAAGCCGGCCACCGTGACGTACCACACCGTCAAGTCCGGCGAGACCCTCTCCGGCATCGCTGACAAGTACAACGTCACCACCGATCAGCTCAAGAGCTGGAACGGCATCTCCAACGCCAATTCCATCATGGTCGGCCAGAAGCTGAAGGTCTCCAGCGGCGGCTCCTCCAGCTCCTCCAGCTCCTCCAGCAGCGCCCCCAAGCCGCCCGCCCCGACCTACTACACCGTCCAGTCCGGCGACACCCTCTCCGGGATCGCCACGAAGTACGGCACCACCATCGATCAGCTCAAGGCGTGGAACAAGCTCAGCAGCTCCACCATCCAGCCCGGTCAGAAGCTCGTGGTCAAGGGCGGAACCTCCAGCGCTCCCAGCACCTCCAGCACCGCCGCGTCGTCTTCAGGCTGGATCAGCTACACCGTCAAGCGCGGTGACACGCTCGGCGGCATCGCGGATCGCTACAACTGCACGGTCACGGAGCTGAAGAGCTGGAACAAGCTCAGCAGCTCGACGATCTATCCGGGGCAGAAGCTCAAGATCAAGAAGTAGGGAGCACGGCGGCTGTGGGGTAACCCCCGCTAATTACAGCTGGGGTCGTTGATGGGGTAGCCCGGATCGATGGTGAGCCCGCTGAGGAGGGGCGCCTCGGTGTCCTCGATGTCGAGGTCGATGCAGGTGTTGACCCCGTTCCCGCAGGCGGCGCAGGAGACGCCGAAGAAGGAGAGGGTGGTGCAGTCGAGGCCGTTGGCGGAGAGGATGGGGCCGACGTCGGCGAGGCCGGTGACGTGGATGTCGGTCATGGAGGTGCCGCTGGCGGGCAGGTAGCCGTCGACGGTGAGGGCGTAGACATCGACGGAGATGCCGCCGAGGGAGATGGCGGCGTCGACGGGGCCGATGGTGTAGGCCGCCCCGGCCCAGGTGGTGGGGACGAAGTCGAAGGGGGCGGCGCAGGGGTACTGCTCGATGACGCTGTTGTCGGTCTCGCCGATGGCGCCGATCATGTCGAGGGTGCCGCCCCCGGCGGACTCGATGCCGAACAGGAACCAGTTGGTGGTGGAGTTGGCGAAGAGCAGGTCGGCGATGTTCTGGGGCGGGCTGTTCCAGGTGATGTCGTTGCCGACGAGATCGACGCCGTAGGTGCTGCCGGTGAGGTCGACGGCGTCGGAGAGGGTGCTGAAGCTGCTGGGGTATGGGGTGCCGCAGACGGTGGCGGTCACGTCGTAGCCGGTGCCGTAGTCGAGCAGGGTGTCCGGGGTGAAGATGGCAGAGAGGCCGTCACCGGCGAGATCGAGGGAGCCGGTGACGGTCCCCATATCGACGAACACGCCGCCCCGCTCCAGCACCGGCTCAGAGAACCACACCTCGAAGGTGGTGTTCACGCCGACGTCCACCGCGCCGTCAGGCGGGTTGGTGGCGATGAGGGTGGCGGCGCAGTCGGCGTCGGCGTCCGAGTCGGTGTCGGTGTCGCTGTCGGTGTCGCTGTCGGTGTCGCTGTCGGTGTCGCTGTCGGTCTCGTCGGTGCCGAGACCGATGTCGTCCTCGGTCTTGATGTCGTCGCCGGTGCAGGCGATGAGTGACAGGGGGAGGAGGAGAGTAGAGAGGCGCATGGGGTACTCCGTTGCCTGTTGTATACCCGGAGATGCCGGGGAGTGACAAATGGAAAAACAGGACGACCGGGGTTGTTCCCCGGTCGTCCCTGATCGTCAGATCTGATCAACGCTCAGGCGCAGCGCGCCCGCCGGATCACTCGCAGACGGGCTCACCGACGTCGCAGCCCGGGCAGTCGGAGCCGGTCACTTCGACCAGGCTGCCGGCGACCGCGTCGGCGGTGATGCGGTTGGCGACGATGTCGAGGCAGAGGGTCTCGCCGTCATCGCAGCCGACGCAGGCGGCGCCGAAGCTCACGAGCAGGTCGCAGAGGCCGGCGGCGTCGTAGCCGAGGTCGGGCAGGGCGGCCGCGATGTCGCGGGCGTCGAGCGAGCCGGAGAGGGTGCCGCCGCCAAAGAAGCTGGCGTCAGAGGCGAAGGTGCCGGTGACTTCGAGCTGGCCGATGGGGATGGAGGCGCCCGCGACGTCGATGGTCGTGTCCTGGGGGCCGACGGCGAAGGAGGGGTTGGTGAAGGAGGCGGTCGGGAAGTCGATGCTGGGGGTGCAGAGTCCTGCGTGGTGCCGCCCTCGACGCCGATGGCGCCGATCATCTCCAGCGAGGAGCCCGCCGAGATCACGCCGATGAGGATCGGGGTGGTGAGGACGGAGCCGAGGATTGAGCCGACGCCCGCCGGGCTGACGATGTTGGCGTCAGCGAGGTTGACGTTGTAGGTCTTGCCGACGAGGGTGTTGGGGTCGGCGATCTCGGTGCCGAGCGCGCTGGTGGTGAAGCTCAGCTCAGCCGCGCCGCCGCAGTAGTCGAGGGTGACGCTGTAGGCGGTGGAGGGGGAGAGCGGGGCGTCCGGGGTGAAGGTGACGGTCTTGCCGTCTTCGGAGACGGAGGTGGTCCCGGCGATCTCGCTGCTGACGGTGGCGCTCGCGTCGACGTCGGAGAGGTAGAACTCGATCGGGTCCATGTAGTAGTGGTCAGCAGCGCCGCTGGCCGGGTAGGTGGTGACGGTGACGTCACAGGTTATATCGGTGACTTCGGAGTCCTTGCCGCCGTTATCACAGCCGGAAGCGAGGAGGAGGAGCGTCAGGGGCAGAGCGATACGGGTCATTTGCGTCTCCAGAGCTTGGGCGCGCACTGTACACATTCTATGCGGAGGTGTCAACCACGCAGCCCTTCAGGCAGGTTCAGCCTTGAGGCGGGCGTTGTACTTGTCGTGCAACTCAGCGAGGACGGCCTCGACCAGGCCCTGCTCTTCTTCGTCGAGGTTGCCCTTCGTCTTGCGGGCGAGCATGTGGATGACGTCGATGCTCTGGCGCGCGAGGTTGAGATCGATGCGGTGGCTGCCGTCAGGGCCGTCGACCTCGCCGAGGTGGACGAGGGCGGTTCCGGCGATGGAGATGATGAAGGTGTTGAAGGTGATGGGGGGGGCGGCGGGCATTGGACTCCTCAGGGCGGGGGATGTATCACGGGAGAGGAGGGGGGGGGAGGGGGAGAGGG
>JBEIQZ010000019.1:0-27897 GCA_040376255.1 Alphaproteobacteria bacterium | reverse complement strand
TTCACCGGCACCGAAGACGCCAGCGTCTGCCCCGACTGCGTCTTCAACTTCGACGTCACCGCCACCACCGCTGACGAGGTCGGGCCTGACTGCTACTTCGCCCTCTCCCTGCTGGAGAACGACGTCCAGAAGAACCCTCAGTTCGCCTTTGAAGAAGAGTATACGTTTAACGGAAACCATACCTACTACAATATACTGAAGATCGGCTCCTCTCTCGAATACACCTACGGCTACTACGCCGGCCCTTACTGGCAGCCTGTCGCGTTCGACGGCTCTGAGTACGGCAGCGTCACCGTCAACGGCAATGAAGTCTCCTGGACCTTCGACCAGCTTGAAGAGACCACCGACTACGAACCCAGCTACTACTACCAGTTCTGCGACGCGCTGTCCTACGCCTATTTCTCCTACCCGGGCAACGCCTACGAGGGCGACTGGAGCTGCGACGACAACGAAGGGGACGTCTGGACCTTTGACACCGTCTTAGGGAACACCACGACCGTCAGCGTCGACACGCTCGCCGCGTCCACCGCCTTCGACCCCGCGATGTACGTGATCGGCGCCGACACCTGCCTCGACGCCAGGGCTGACGACTCGTTCGAGTGCGCCTTCCCGCCGCCCGACGGCTTCTCCTGCCCGGCCCTCGCCTTTGAGGGCGACGGCAACCCGGTCACCCTCATCGTGTACGGCTTCACCGACTGCGGCTCGGACGGCATCGGCGCCTACGATCTGCAGATCAACAACGGCGACGAGGGCGGCTCCGGCGCGGTGCTGCTCCACGACAACGTGATCCTCTCGACGCCTGTCTCCTCCGCAGACGTGATCACCGTCTCAGGCTCCGCCACGATCGCGGAATAGCTGCGCCGCCGCAGGGTGACGGCCGGGCGCAGGACGGGATACCGTGTCTGCAACCAGGAGCATCCGTGCGCCTCTCCTCTGCTGCTCCGCTCCTCGCGCTCCTCACAGGCTGTCCCGGCGGGGACAAGCCCGGCACCGACTCTGCTATGACGGAGGAATCGGGCAATGGCACGGATGAGGGGAGCGGCTACCCGGACAGCGACTCCGGCAGCGGCGCAGACAGCGGCGGGGACAGCGGCGGCGACTCCGGCCTTCGCGCGATCACCGGCACCGCCACGCTCTACACCGAGCGGGAGGGGGTGACCGCCTGCGACATGGAGATCGCGTTCAGCGGCCCGGAGTCTCCCGCCGACTGCCCGGACTGCGCGTTCGTGTTCGATCTCACCGCCACCGCCGCCGGGGCGACTGAGGGCTGCGCCAACGCGCTGATCAAGTTCAACTTCCTGGAGAGCGGGATCGCGAAGAACCCCCGGCTGGCCTTCCAGGAGGACTACCGGTACACCGACTACACCGGCACCTACTACCACTACACCGACGTCCTGATGACCGGCATCGGCATCGACTACAGCGATTACGGCTACGGCTACTACGCCGGACCCTACTGGCAGTTCATCGCCTACGACGGCGCGGCCTACGGCACCGTCGACAACGCGGTAACCGGCGCGGGCGGGGATCTGAGCTGGACCTACACCCGCGCCACCCCGGTCTACGGCTACACCGACAACTATCCCTACCAATACTGCGATCCCCTGTACGCAGCAGAACAGTTCTACGAGGGCGCCCGCTACAGCGGCGGCTGGGACTGCGACGAACTGCTGGGCGATGTCTGGACCTTCCCGACGACCGCCGGGGCCGGGGTCACCGTCTCGGTCGACACCGTCGGCGCGGGCAGCACCTTCGATCCCTTCCTCTACATCATCGCCGCCGACACCTGCGCGGTCGCGGGCGCGGACGACAGCTTCGACTGCGCCTTCCCGCCGCGCGGCGGCTACCAGTGCCCCTCCGCGACCTTCACCGGCGACGGCGCCCCGGTCACCCTGGTCATCGGCGGCTACGACAACGGAACCCCCTGCGGCAGCGACGGCGCCTGGGCCTACGCGCTCGCCATCGACAACGACACCTCAGACGGCCAGAGCGGCGCGGCGGGGGCGGAGCTGATCGGCGACGACGTCGCGCTCCAGACCGCCACGAGCTGGGTCGATCTCACCGTCGCCACCGGCGCGGGGACTGTCTCCCGGTAGGGACTGTCTCCCGGCAGCATCTCCGTATCAGTCCGCGAAGTAGAACCCGGAGGCCGTCCCGAACTCCAGCACCGCCGAGAGCTCGGTACAGGCGCCCGCGTCATCGGGGGTCAGATCGGCGGTCGCCTGCACCGCGCCGACCAGCACGTCGTCGACGTCCGACTGGATGTTGCTCATGAAGTCGATAAGGTAGGCGATGTCGAGGCCGCCGCCGAGGTAGCCCCAGCCGGTGCCGTCCTCGTTGATCTGGTAGTGCAACCAGGCGTTGGAGAGCGAGAGGTTGACGAGGGTGTCGAGCACCTGCACCTCCAGCGTCCACGCGAACGGCCCGGCCTCGATCTCCCCGTCCACCACCGCCACCTGCTCCAGCACGGCCTGCGCGTAGGCATCGTCGCGCTCGTAGGTCTGTCCGCTCTCGACGAAGCCGTCGGTGGCGAGCATCGGCGGCCCCTTGGCCCGCCCGATCCGGGCGCGGGTGCAGGAGTCGTTCTGGAAGTCGTCGAGATCGTCGATCTCGACCGAGATCAGCAGCGAGCCGCTGTTGATCGACTGCTGGATCAGCCCCTCGACCGCCGCGCCCTCGGTCTGTTCGAGGATCGGCACCAGCCCGGAGAAGGCGCTGTCGACGCCCTGCCGCCCGTCGGGGCTGGTGAGGTCGGGCTTGAAGCAGCCGCCCGCGTCGGTCGCGGCGCTCACCCGGCCGTCGAGATCGAAGCCCCACGCGCGGTTCTCCGGATCGCGGCGCGAGAAGTAGATCTGCTGGAGGACGACCATGTGGGTCTGGTCGATGTCGTCGACGCCGTCGCAGGGGATGTCCTCCTCCGCGACCGCCTCCGGCTCCTTGCATGCCGCCAGCAAAAACAGCGCAGTGATCATCTGAAACCCCCGCAGGTCAAACCTCTATCGCAGACAGCCCGTCCGTCACCTCGGCCTCCTCCTCCCCGAAGGAGGTCGCCACGATGTCCATCGCCCGGACGAGCGAGAGCATCACCTTCGACACGTTCTCCGCCGTGTAGGAGCGGTAGTGGATGCCGGTCTTGAGCCGCCCGCAGGCGCTCCCGCCGAGGACGATCGGCAGATCGTCGAGCGAGTGGGTCTTGCCGAGCGACACCTCTGAGCAGCCGAGCACCACGCTGTTATCGAGCAGCGTCTCGTCGCCCTCCTGCACCGCGTCCATCTTCTCCAGCAGGTAGGCGTACTCCTGGATGATCTGGAGCGTCACCTGATGGACCTCCTCCTGCGGCTCGGACTCGTTATGCGTGAGGTCGTGGTGGCCCGCGCTGGTCCCGGCGAACAGCGTCCCGCTCACCGGATCGGACAGGTAGTGGCCGAACACGCGGGTCTGGTCGCAGGACATCGCCATCACCAGCAGATCGCACATCGCGCGGCTCTTCGCCGGGATCTGGGGGCGCCCGTCGATGTCCGGGTAGTCGGCGAGCGGCGCGGCGGGCATGCTGCAGGCGTCGAGCTGGGGCGGATCTTCCTGGAGGCGCGCGAGGCGGGTCTCGATCTCGCGGATGCCGTCCATGTGCTGCTCCAGGCGGAGCTGATCGGCGCGCCCGACCTGGGACTTCAGCCGGTTGGCGTCCTCCAGCACCGCGTCCAGCACGCTCTGGCGCAGCGCCAGCGTCGGATCGACGGCGGCGCTGTCGCCGGGGAGGTTGAAGTTGGCCCCGAAGAGCTGCTCGAACAGCGCGTACGGCGAGGCCTCAGGCGGGTTCTGGCTGTGGAGGCCGTTGTAGGAGACGCCGGAGGAGCCGGTGGGCGTCGTCTGGATGGAGCGCCAGATCGTCTCGTTGCCGATCCCGGCGGCGATGATCTGGTCGATGGTCGGGGCGCGGATCGCGCCGTCCTCGATCTCGGAGGAGGGCGCCACGCCGGTCAGCAGCCCCGCCACGCCGGAGGTGTGGGGGAACACGTTGGGGTGCTTTATCGACATCCCGCTGACGACAGAGATCTTGTGCTGGACGTTGAGCAGCGGCGCCAGCTCCTCGGACAATACCCAGTCCGCCGCGTCGCTGTCCGGCACCCAACGCTCGGGGCGGTTGCCGTTGCCCCAGAAGAACAGCCCGAACCGCTTGGGGATCACCCCGCCGCAGGCGTAGGCGTTGCCGTTCCCGTTGAGGAACGCCTCCAGCATCGGCAGCCCGACGCCCACCGCCGCGCCGCCGAGCAGGCCGCGCAGCACCGTCCGGCGGTTCACCCCCCGCCCGTGGAGCGAGAGCCCCTTCCACCACCTGCCGTCCGTCCGCCAGCTCATCCAGCTCATTGCTCCAGCTCCCCGACATACCGGAAGCCCGGGCTGTCTGCTATCGCCAGCATCAACGACTGCACGGAGCGGCCCTTCCGGGCGAAGTCCCCGTCCAGCCACGCCGTCAGCGCCTCCTCGCCCTCCCCGACGGAGCGGCCGACCGCGTAGCGGTACATCGTCGCGGTCAGGCAGGAGGTCAGCTCAGGCGCCTCGCGGAGCAGCGCCCCCATCGCCCAGGCGTCGGCGAACGCCTTGCCGTCCAGCTCCCCGGAGGGGTCGATGGCGGCGCCGTTCTCGGTGGTGCGCCAGCCCCCGAGGCCGTCGAAGTTCTCGAAGCCCAGCCCGATCAGATCCATCGGGCGGTGGCAGCTCGAACAGGACGGATCGGTGAGGTGGACCTGCACCCGGTCGCGCAGCGTGGGCATCTCCTCAGTGGCCTCCGGGATCGCCGTGTTGGCGTTTGCCGGGGGCGAAGGCATCGCCTCGCACAGCAGCACCTCGCGCACGAACTTCCCGCGCAGCGTCGCTGAGCTGCTGACCGCATGCGCGTTGAGCGCGAGGAAGCCCGCCTGCCCGAGCAGGCCGCGACGCCCGCCGTCCTCCGGCAGCTCTGTCTCGCCGAAGCCCTCCGGCGCCGGGGCGCGGACGTTGTAGATCGCCGCGAGCTTCCGGTCGATGAAGGTCTTCTGCGTGGTGAACAGATCGCGGTAGTCGCCGTCCTGCGAAAACACGAGATCCTCGATCGTCAGCAGCGTCTCCTCCCGCGCGCTCGGCCCGACCTCCGGGCTCATGTGCGTGAACACCAGCGGGTCCTTGGAGAGCGTGTCCAGCGCGTAGAGCGTCAGCATCTCGGTGAAGAAGTTCCGCACCCCCTCCTTCGCCCGCTCATCCGCCAGCAGCCGCGCCGCCGCCGCCGCGAGCCCCTCCTCCGTGTCCAGCTCCCCGGACTCAGCCGCCGCCAGCAGCGCCTCGTCCGGCGTTGTGTTCCAGAAGAAGTAGGAGAGCCGCGTCGCCAGCTCGTAGCCGGTCAGCACCCGGCGCCCGCTCAATTCCGGGTCCGGGACGCCCAGCTCGACCCGGTACAGGAAGTTCGGGGACTGCAGGATCGCCGCGACCGCATAGCCCAGACCGATATGGAAGTCCCCGAGCACCGCCGCCGCGTCCCCGGCGATCCCGACGAGCCGCGCCTGCTCCTCGGCGGTGAGCGCCCGCCGCCACGCCCGCCGCCCGATCTGCGCGACGGCCTGCTCAGCGCAGGCGTCGTCGGTGATGCCGGACGGGGTGCAGGGCATGATCATGCCCCGGTGATCCGGGCCGAGCGCCTGCCCGGCCAGCAGGTAGGCCGCGTCCTCGTAGCGCACCACGCCGGTCGGCGAGACCGACGCCTGGCCCGCGCCGACCGAGTACAGCCCGTCGATCTCGGTGTCCGGCTCCAGGCTGGTCGGCATCACCAGCCCCGCGCCCAGCACGTCCGAGATCGAGTTCTCGTACTGGCTCGTCGTCAGCTTCCGCAGCGTCGGCTCAGGGGAGGTCACCTCCGGCACCGGCGGGATCTGCTCCGCGACCGGCTCCGGCGTCTCGGGGTCACAGGCGAGGAGGAAGATCAACACCGCTGCAGTAGACCCGATCCTGACCGATCCGTCAAGCCCGGTCAACGATACAGGAGCAGCTTCATGGGACCGCCCGGGACGATCTCCCCGATCACCGCCGCCTCCGGCTCCTGCCGCCGGAGCTCCGCCAACAACGCGCCCGCCTGATCCGGCGCCACCGCCAGCAACACTCCGCCCGCTGTCTGCGGATCGAACAGCAATTCTACCCGCAGATCCTCCGGCACAGGCTGGGCAAAGTGCCGTACACCGCGCGCGTTCTGCGCGTGGAAGCTGCTCCGCACGCCAGCCCCCAGCAGCCGAAGCGCCCCCGGCAGCGCCGGCAAGGCGCTCAGATCGAGCCGCGCCGAGACGCCGCCCGCGCGCCCCTCCCCCGCCAGCATCCCCCGCAGGTGCCCGGCCAGCCCGAAGCCCGTGATGTCTGTCGCGGCGTGGATTGGATATGACTTTCGCAGCAGGCGCAACTGTATTTGTGGTCGCAGGATCTGAGCCAGCAACGCCTGCACCTCGGCGCCGCTCACCAGCCCCGCCTGCTCCGCCCGGAGCAGCAACCCCGTCCCCAGCGCCCGCGTCAGGATCAGCGCGTCCCCCGGTTGCGCCCCCCGCTGCGGGATCGGATCCTCCACCGGCCCGGTCACCGAGAACCCCGCCAGCAGCCGCTCCGTCCGGATCGTGTGGCCGCCCGCCAGCCGCACCCCCTCCGCGTCCAGCACCTCCCGCGCCCCCCGCATCACCTGCCGCATCGCCTCCGCCGGCTCATCCTCCGGGATGCCGATGATCGCCATCGCCAATTCCGGCCGCGCCCCCTTCACGTGAAGATCTGAGAGCGCGTTGAGCGCCGCCAGCCGACCGCACAGCCAGGGGTCGTCGGTGGGCGCGGTGAAGGCGTCGAGGTTCCAGGCGGTGAGCCCGCCCGCGTCCCGGATCAGCGCGACGTCCTCTGACTCCCCCACCCCCCACACGATCCGCTGCCCCGGCCCGTCCGGCGCTGCGGGCAGATCTGAGAGCGCCGCCTCCAATTCCTCCTGCGCCAGCTTCGCCGCGCAGCCGCCGCAGGGCTGCTCCATCAGGGTCGGCGGCGGCAGGGCGGGCAGCGGCGCGCCCTCCGGCGACAGGAGCTGGAAGCGCTGCATGAAGGCGCGGTCGATGCGATCCTTCCACCGCCACACCCACGCCCCCTCGAACGCCACCCCCCACTTCGCCCCGATGGCCGTCCCGTCCCCGAGGTTCAGCAGCGCCAGGAAGTCCCGCTGCGGCCGGTACGCCTCCGGCTGCCGCCCTGCGAGCAGCCAGCCGAGGTTCTCCATCAGGATCGGCCCCTGCCGCACCGCGTAGACGCCCGCCTTCGGGAGCCCCCCCGGGAAGGCGGCGTCCCCGCCGAACGCGGCGCAGTCCCCGACCGCGAACAGGTTGTCGCAGCCCTCCACGCGGAGATCCGGCCCCGTCCGCACGAACCCCCGCCCGTCCAGCGGCAGCCCCTCCAGCCGGTGCGCCGCCGCCCCCGGCGCCCAGACGCACAGATCGCAGCCGATCTCCTCCAGGCTCCCCTCCGCGCCCGCCCGGATCAGCAGCCGCCCCGGCTCCAGCCCCGCCGCAGACACCCCGCGCCGGATCGCGATCCCCCGCTGCGCCGCCGCCGCCTCCACCCGCCGCCGCAGCGCGCCCGGAGCGCCGCGCAGGATCTCAGCGTGGCTGTCCAGCAGGCACACCTCCGCCCGCCGCCCCTCCCGCCGCAGCCGCGCCCCGACGCAGAACGCCGCCTCCACCCCCGCCGCGCCGCCGCCCACCACCGCCACCCGCACCCGCTCCGGCAGGCCCGCCAGCCGCTCCGGCCACGCCCGGACCAGCGAAGAGATCGGGCGGGTCGCCAGCGCATGCGCCCGCACCCCCGGCAATTCCAGCCCCGCCACCGTCGCTCCGATGTCCAGGCTCGCCAGATCACAGGGCAGATCGGGCCGTCCCTGGAGGAAGACCCGCCCGCGCTGCGCGTCGACCCCGGTGCAGGCCGCCAGCACCACCCGCGCCCCCGCCCGGCGCGCCAGGGGCCATGCGTCGATCTCCAGCGCAGAAGACGGGTACTCCCCCGCCAGGAACCCGGGAACCATGCCGGAATAGATCGCGACAGGCCGATCCACCACCAGCGTCACCCGCGCCCCGCTCCACGGATCAGCCGCCCACCCCTCCCCCATCCGTCGCATCGCCAGCATCCGGAGGAGCTGCACGTGTGCATGCCCCGCCCCGACGAGCACCACCTCCCGACGTGCCATGTCCCCTCCGGACACCCAGCCTATCAAGGAGGCTATCGAGAAGCCTGCCCCGACATCGGAGCGGCAAGTGCAAGTTACAGAGAAATACGATATGCTCACGCTCAGATATGCCTTTCACGGAGGCTGAATGCCTGTCGAACGGATCAATGCCCCGTCCCTTAAACAGACCACGCTCCCTGCACCCCGCTCCAGCTCCTCCATCTATGAAGAGGCGGCTGTCTCCATCGATATCAGCGCCGCCACCCGCCTCCGGGCTGCCGGCGGGCTGCCCTTCTTCGCCGACCGCAGCGGCGCGCTGGCCTTCGCCGAGGACATCCAGTCCGAGACCCTCGCCAACGTCGAACGCAGCCGGAAGGGCGATGAGGCGGCAGGCGCACCCGACCCTCAGGGCGACCTCGGGGCGCCCCCCGATCCCCTCCAGCGGATCCAGATGGAGCAGTCCCGCAAGGCCCAGCAGTTCGAGCGCATCCAGCCCTCCCGCGCCCTGGAGGAGCAGCGCGCCAAGTCTGATGCTGCCAACATCCGGAAATCGGAGGAGCAGCGCAGCAAGGAGATCATGGACAGCCGCTCCTATGAGCGCGTCACCGACGAAGGCACCCGCAAGAAGCTCTCCGAGGAGCGCCTGAAGCAGGCCGACCGCCCCGAAGAGGCAATGCAGCGCGAGGCCGCGCTGAAGTCCGCGCTGGCCGCCCGCGTCGATGAGCCCCGCCCCGTGCCGGACACCCGGCCCGCCACGGCGGAACCCGCCAGACCCGCCCCCGTGTCCCGGATAGAGCCCGCACGGACACGGACTGAGCAGGTACCGGAGCCCCGCACAGCGCCGGAGCCCCCCACAGCGCCCGCCCAGAACCAGGCCGGGCAGGCGCCGACCGCCCGGATACAGGACACCGGAACCGGCTCCTGAACGTCCTCATCGTCTACGCCGCCAACCTCCAGGATCGCTCGATAGCGCGGGTGGCCTCGATCCTGCGTGCGCGCGGGGCCGTCCCCTTCTGCTTCGACAGCAACCGCTTCCCGATGGAGGCAGACCTGATCGCCGGGCAGGGGCTGGACGGGCAGGGCGCGATCCGGACGCCGGAGTGGACGCTGCCGCTCGATTGCCTGCATGCGGCCTGGCTGCGGCACACCCATGTCGGGCTGATCGGGACGGAGGGCGTGGACGCCGATCACCTCCGGGCGGTGCGGGTGCAGTCCGATCTGGCGCTCAGGGCGGCGCTCTCGACGCTGCCGTGCTTCACCCTCGACCCGCCGGGGCGGCTGGACGCGGCGCCGTTCTCGCTCGGACAGCTCCGGCTGGCGCGGGACTGCGGGATGTCCGTGCCGCGCACGCTCCTGAGCAATGATCCGCGCCGGGTGAAGGAATTCATCGACGGCAACCCGCGCGGGACGATCTGCAAGATGGTGCAGAGCTCCAGCAGCAAGGTGCCGGGGCCGAACGGCTGGGACTTCGTGCCGACCCGCCGGATCAGCGCCGACGACCTGCCCTACCTGCCGCGCGTCGCGCTCTGCCCGATGGTGTTCCAGGAGGAGATCCCCAAGGCGCGCGAGCTGCGGATCACCGCCGTCGGCGATCACCTCTTCACCGCCGCGCTCGACCCGCAGGGCGCGATCGACTGGCGCCAGGATCCGGCCCTCGTCGGCGGCTTCGTCCCCTGGAACCTCGATCCCGCCGCCGCCGCCGCCCTCCGGCGCATGCTGGCCGCCACCGGGCTGCGGTTCGCCACCTTCGACGTGCTGCTGACCCCGGAGGGGGAGCACGTCTTCCTGGAGTACAACTGCATCTCCTTCTACGACTTCATCGAGGACTGCGCCGGGCTGCCCATCTCAGAGGCGATCGTCAACCTGTTGATCTCGCAGGACAGGCCGGAAATTGACCGGGTGCGGACAGTATCTGTCCACTCAGGCGACCATTAAAAGTCCTGCCAGGCAGGACTTGCGTTCAGTACAGCCGGTGCATATACTGACCCTGTAGCGAGGTCAGCATGGAGTCACTGCACCGGTTGGAGGTCTTTCCCCTTGTCACGGCAGACGCCGCCGAGCGGCTCGCGCTGGCGGAGCGGCTGGCGGCGCGCGGGCTCTCGGTGGGCTTCCGCGAGATGATCGGGGGGCGGGTGCTGGAGATCGGATGGAAGAACGGTCGGGTCAGCCGCCGCTGGCTCGACGGCAACGTCAACGCTGAGGCCGGGGCTGAGGCCGAAGCGGTGCGCGAGGCGGCGTCGCGCCCGCTCTCGCTGACGGCGCTGCCGGAGTGCCTGATCTACGACCTGTACCTGCCGGGGTTCCGGGGCAACCACGTCGTCCAGCTCGCAGGCAGCGGCGACGGCTGCTGGACGGCCACCTCGCTCCGCAGCGGCATCGCCTGGGTGGAGACCACGCTGACCGGCCTCCAGAACGAGCCGGACGGCTGGGTGCGCCAGCAGTACGGGGTGCCGAAGACTCAGCTCCTCGGGGAGTGGTCTTCCCTCCTGGAGAAGATGCGCGCCTGCCGCGAACACCGCCTGATCTTCCGCCCCGCCGACTGCCTGCACCGGCCGGAGGAGCGCCTGGCGGCCTGATCAGTAGCCCGTGCCGCCCGCGAGGGGCCAGCGGGGATCGAGGCCGCAGGCGACCGCATGCTCGGCGCGCGCATGGCCGCCGTAGAACCTGTCGTGATCCTCGACCGGCACCCCGCCCGCCAGCAGCGCCGCCGCCCGCCCGCTGTACGCAGGAAAGCGCGAAGCGCGGAGCTGCCCGATCAGCTCCGGGCTCAGCGCCGACGCGAGCGGGCGCCCGCCGAGCCGGTGGATCATCGCATGCTCCCAGCCGTACAGCGCCCGGAACAGCAGATCCCGGCACCGGATCTCCGTGAAGCCCTTGAAGTCCCCGCGATCAAACGGCTTCGCTGGAGGCGATACAGAGATCGCGTCGTCCATCTCCACCAGCGGCTCCACCAACCTCAGCAGCAATTCCGCCGCCTCCTCCATCGGCACCTCCATCCACAGCCCCGCCAGCCGCTGATCGCTGCGGACATGGCTGTGCGCGCTGCACACCTGCGCGAGCGCGGCCCAGAGCTGCAGCCCGGCCAGCCCCGCCGGATCGGCGTGCGAAGCCGCAGACGGGACGAGGCTGCGCCAGCCGGCGGACGCGTCCTTGCGGAAGCCATCGTAAAAATCCTTCGGCGCGGGCGTGGCGAACTTCACCGGCACCCACATCGTCAGCCCGTGGTCGAAGCGCACCAGCAGGAAGCTGTCGCCGTAGAAGCGGTGCGCCGTCGGGGTCGCCGCGACGCGGTCGACGGTGCCGCGCAGGCGGGCGGTGAAGGCGGAGGAGCGGACGCGGGCGCCGGACTTGTGAGCCATCGCCGCCCCCTAACCGGTCGGCCCGCGCCCCGCGCCCCGCGCCGCCCGCGCTGTCGCCTCCACCGAGAGCAGCGCCCCGCCCCCGAGCAGCGCCGCCGACACCCAGAACGGCGCCCCGAAGGCCACCCGCTGGAACAGCACCCCGCCGAGCAGCGGCCCGAACGCCCGCGCCAGCGCCCCGGCGGACTGCGCGCTCCCGAGGATCAGCCCCTGATCGTCCGCCGCAGCGCTGCGCGAGATCAGCCCGCTGATCGAGGGCGTGGCGACGCCCTGCCCGACCGCCATCAGCGCGAACACCGCCATCAGCGCCGCCCCCTCCGGCGCCGCAGGCAGCAGCGCCACCGCGAGCGCCAGCAGCCCGAGCCCCGCCGGGATCAGCGGCGCCTCCCCGTACCGCCGGAGCAGCGGTCGGATCAGCCCGCCCTGCACGACGATCCCGACCACCCCCACGATCCCGAACAATTCCCCCACCTGCGCCGCCTTCAGCCCGTGGACGTGCTCGGCAAACAGGGTGAACGTGCTCTCGGTCATCGCGAACGCGAACACCTGCACGAACGTCAGCAGGATCATCAGCCCCAGCCGGGGATCGCGCATCGCCGTCGCGATCGCCAGCAGGTTGAGCCGCCGGGGCGCAGCGGCCTCAGCGTCCGCCTGCGACCAGCGGGTCTCAGGCAGCAGCCAGAGCGCGAGCAGGAAGTTTATCGCGGACAACCCCGCCGCCACCCAGATCGGCAGCGACAGCCCCATCCCGCCGATCTGCGCCGCCAGCCCCTCAAAGCCGCTCTGCTCCAGCCAGGGCAGCAGCCGGATCAACAGGAAACCGTCCGGCGACAGCCCCCCGCCGAGCGCCGGGCCGACGGTGAAGCCCAGCCCGAACGCCGCGCCGATCATCCCCATCGCCCGCGCCCGCTCCTCGCGCGTCGAGAGATCGGCCATGCATGCCTGCGCGGTAGAGATGTTGGCCGTCGCCACCCCGTGCAGCACCCGGAACAGGAACAGCGCCCCCAGCGACTGCGCCGAGGCGAACAGCGCCAGGAACAGCGACGTCAGCCCGATCGACACGACAAGCACCGGGCGCCGCCCGATCCGGTCGGAGAGCTGGCCCCAGATCGGGGCGAACACGAACTGCGCGAGCGAGAAGCCCGCCATCAGCATCGTTACGCGCTCCGGGCTGGCGCCGAAGCTCTCCACGTAGAACGCCAGCAGCGGGATCACCAGCCCGAAGCCCACAAGATCTAGCACCACCGTCAGCAGGATCGTCGCCATCGCCCGCCGGTTCGCCGGGCGGGCCGCCTCGGGCGCCATCCTACGCCCCGGCCCCGACCCCGGCCCGCATCAGGCCGAGGATGTCATCGTGGACGACCCCGTTGGTGGCGCAGGTGCCGTCCACCAGCGGCTTCGGGAGGTTGAAGCGGTAGGGACGCCCGTGCCGATCCGACACCTGCCCCCCCGCCGCCAGCACCACCGCGACCCCGCCGCAGACGTCCCACTCATGGCGCGGCTGCGGGGTGAACGTGGCCTCCGCGATCCCCGCCGCCACCAGCCCGAACTTGTACGCCACCGACCCCACCGGCAGCAGCGTGAGCTGATCGAGGTAGCGGTCGAACCAGCCCTTCTTCATCTCGGTGCGGCTGCAGACGATCCGCGCCCCGGAGAGGCCCCCATGCCCGCTCACCCGGCACGGCACCCCGTTGAAGGTCGCGCCCTGCCCGACCACCCCGGCGATGAACTGCTCCTGAATCGGGTTGTACAGCACCCCCAGCACCGGCTCCCCCCGGAAGACAAGCCCGATGCTCACAACGAACTCCGGGATGCCGAGCGTGAATTCCTTGGTGCCGTCGAGCGGATCGACGATCCACGCCCACTCCTTCGCGCACCGCTCCGCGTCGTCTGCCGACTCCTCAGACAGCCAGCCGAATTCCGGGAACCCCCGCCGCAGCCGCGCGCTGATCAGCGCGTCCGCCGCCAGATCTGCGTCGGTCAGCGGGTTGTCCTCGCCCTTCTCTTTTACGGTGTAGGCGTCCTTGTAATAGCCACGGATGGCGGCCCCCGCCTCCCTCGCCGCCAGGATCGCCTCTGCATACGCCCGCTCTGCTATATCGCCCGCCATGTTGCCCGTCCTGTGCCCGCCCCCCTAACCTGTTGCCCGCCGCCCTGACCCGTTGCCCGCCGCACAGCGCCGCTCAGAAGGTTCCCGCCACCTGGAGCGCGCCCGGCCCGGCCTGGAGCTGCACCGAGCGGATCCGTAATTCCCGGTTCCACTTCGCCGTCTCATAGACCACCGGCACCGCCACACAGAGCCAGCCGCTGATCCCCACCGCCCAGTTCAGGGCGCGGAGCGTGCGCGCCCGCTGGATATCCGCCTCCTGCCCGATCTCCAATTCGCGCGGCAGGGTGCTGAGCTCAAAGTACAGCACCGTCGAGGTCGCCAGCGTCCCGACCTGCAGCGTGGTCAGCGCCGCCCCGACCGCCGGACGCCCCTGCCGGAAGTAGTACAGCCCCCCCGGCGCGAGCGTGAGGGCAGGCCAGGGACGCGACGGCAGGCCGGCCGCCGGATCCTGCCGGGTCGGTGGCTGCACATCGGGCTGCATCGAGGCCTGCAACCGCTCCATGTAGCGCACCACCTCCGGCGGGTGCCGGAAGGAGTCGAGCGTGTATGCCGGGTTCTCCGCAAGGAGCACCAGAAACACGTTGCGGGCCGCCGCCTCCCCCTCCTCCGAGTACAGGATGTCCCCCAGCCAGGCCAGCGCCTCCTGACGGATCGCCGGGCTCAGATCCGGCCCCTGCCCGAGCAGCGTCTGGAGCTGGTTCCGCGCCTCCCCCGCCTCGCCGCTCAGATATATCTCCACCGCCCGCTGGAGCTGCTCCTCCGGCGAGAGCGCCGGAGCCGCCGGGGCGGGATCTGCCGGATCTGCCGGATCAGGGTCTGCCGCCGAAGGCTCCTCCGCCCGCGCCGCCTGCAGAACCAGACCGAGCAGCAGCCCGATCAACCGCGCTCCTCCTCTTCCGGCAGTCCGGAGGAGAGCCCGGCTGCCTGGCAGAACTCCAGAAAATCATCGGGCGGGCGCACCTGGAAGCGCACCCGCTCCCCTGTGCGCGGGTGATCGAAGCCCAGCACCCAGGCATGCAGCAGCGGGCGGTTCAGCGCCTCGACCCGCGCCCGGATCAGGGCGGTCGGGGTGCAGTCGCGGCGGGAGTAGGAGCGGTCGCCGACCAGCGGATACCCGGCCTCAGAGAGGTGGACGCGGATCTGGTGGGTGCGACCGGTCTCCAGCCGGCACTCCAGCAGGCTCATCCGATCCCCGCGCGTCCGGAGCTCCCAGTGGGTGATCGCCAGCCGCCCGCCGCGCTCCACGCTGGCGAAGCGGAGCCGATCTTCCGGATCGCGGCCCAGCTCAGATCGGCAGGTGCCGCGATCATGGAGCGGCGCGCGGTGGACGACCGCGAGGTAGCGCCGCTCGATGCTGTGAACCTCAAACTGCTTCGCGAGGTGCCGGTGGGCGATGTCGTTGCGCGCCACCACCATCACGCCGCTCGTCCCGCTGTCGAGCCGGTGGACGATCCCCGGCCGCAGCTCCCCGCCGATCTGGGAGAGGCCGCGCCCCTCCGCCCCGAGCCGCAGCTCCCGGCCGAGCAGCGCATGCACCAGCGTCCCGCTGTGACAGCCCGCACCGGGGTGGACCACCATCCCCGCAGGCTTGATCAGCACGATCAGGTCGTCGTCCTCGTGCAGCACCTCCAGCGGGATGTCCTCCGGCACCATCTCCGTCCCGACCGCGTCCGGCTCGATCAACACAACCCGCTGCCCGGCAGACAGCCGCTCGGTCGCCTTCGGTACGCGCCCGTCCACGGTGATCGCGCCCGCCTTCAGGAGCGCCTGGAGCCGCGCCCGGGAATGCTCAGGGAACCCCTGCATGAGCCTCCCATCAAGCCGCTGACTCTCTCTGCCAGGCTCTACCACCCACTCCCGCTCTGTCGGCATACTACCCCCGGTTCCGGTGGAATCGGGCCATATAGCCCTCCACAAAGTTGTCCAGCTCCGGCCCGGCACCCACGATCTGGAGCGCGCGCGCCACCATCTTCACATAGCCCCGCACAAAGGTCGCCGCCGGGAGATCCGCGTAGGCGTCCCGCTCCAGCGCGTCCAGGAACCGCTGAGAGATGCGGGTCGTCGTCGAGAGCTCGGCGAGGCTCAGGCCGCGCAGCTCCCGCACCGCGCGCAGGCACGCGCCGCTCGTCCCCGCGCGCTCCACCGCCTTCGCCACCTCCTCCAGAGACGGGGTGCGCCCCCGCTTCGGCTCAGCGCGCGCGTCCGGAGCCCGCGCGTCCGGGGCGCGTACGTCCAGCGCGGGCTCCGGATCGTGCAGCCGAGGGATGACCGGGCGGGATACGCCCGGAGGGCGCGCGTCCGGCGCAGGAGCGCCGCGCGGATCAGGCGTCAGCCGGCCCCGCACATCCGCAGCGCGCGGATCAGGCGTCAGCCGGCCCCGCGCATCCGCAGCGCGCGGATCGGGCGTCATCCGGCTCCGGGGATCAGGCGTCATCCGGCTCCGCGTCTCAGCGGCGGCGATCCGGGGATCGACCGCGCGCGGATCCAGCGCGCGCGAGTCCACGCGCGGATCCACGACCCGGAGCTGACGCAGATCGCGCGGCTCTGTCGTGGGACGAAGGCGCGGCTCCGGCATCTCTATCCGGGGCAGATCCTCGCTCCGCAGCGGATCGAGCTGAGGACGGGTGTTGCGGGGTTGCAACTCTACGACGTCATCCATCGCATAAAACGGCTCGGCGGCCTCGTTGCGGCCCTCGTTGCGGCCCTCGTTGCGGCCCTCCGGGCGCCGCTCGTTGCGGGGATCCCGCCCATCCGCGCGCGACATGTCCAGACGCGGCGGTTCGGCGCGCCCAGGCTCCATGCGCGGGATCTCCATCCGGATCTCAGCCATGCGGGCGCGGGCGTCCGCCAGCCGGGCCTCGGCGCTGCGGGGGTCCGGGGTGCGCGCGTCCGGGGCGCGCGCGTCCGCAACACGCAGATCAGGCCGGGCTGTCTCAGCGCGGGGGCTGTCCGGGCGGCCCTCGCCGCGCCCGGGCTCTGAGCGCTCAGCCCTGCCCTCACGGCTCTCACGGCTCTCACGGCTCTCACGGCCCTCACGGCCCTCACGGCCCTCACGACCCTCGGGCTTGCTCTCACGGCCCTCGGCCGTGCCCTCGGCCTTGCCCTCGGCCTTGCCCTCGGCCTTGCCCTCGGCGCGCTCCGCCCGCTCGATGCGCTCCAGCCGATCGGCGCGCTCGACGCGGACATCGGTCATCGCGCCGGGCGGCACGCGCAGGTCGGTGCGGCGCGGCTCGCCGGGAATCGTGGCCTCGCGGCCGCCGAAGGGCTCTCCGACCTTCAGATCGGTGAGCATGCGCAGCACCTCCAGCGCCGCCGCGACCGCCGGATCGACGAAGGAGGAGGACGCCTCCTTCCACAATTCCTCCGGATCGGTGGGGAGGCCGTGGCGGGCCAGATCCCGGAAGCGATCGTAGCGCCGTCGCCGCGCCGGGTTGGAGAGCACCGCGTACGCCTCGGAGAGCGCCTGACGGCGCGCCTCCACCATCGCGAGATCCTGGTGTCGGGCCTCGGTCGCGCGCGCCTTCCGCATCAACAGGGCGACCTGCTCCTGCCATGCGGCGCGGATGACCTCGGGGGTGGCGTCCACAGACACCTGCAGCATTTCGTAGAAGCCAGGAGACATCTAAAGCCACCTAACCGAAAGCCCCGCTCTCCGGTACGTCCCGATCAGATTCTCTCGCCATCCCGGCGCTATCCCTGCCCTTCCGGCAGATCCGGCAGCCCGAGCCGCCGCCACGCCGCCCTCAGCTCCCCGGAGAGCGCCCCGGCGCGCGCCGGATCGCCCTCATCGCTGTCATTGCGGATCACCGCGCCCGCCCCGCCCGCCTCCTCCGCCACCCGCTCCTTCTCAGCCACCGGCCACTGCGCCGCCAGCCAGCGATCGGCCTGCTCCTCGCTGTAGCCCTCCCGCGCCCTGAGCCGCGACCGCTGCACCGCCGGATCGCAGCTCACCACCAGCAGCCGGTCGAAGCGCCGCCAGCTCCCGGTCTCCACCATCAGCGCCGCCTCCACGACCGCGACCGCGCAGCCCGCCGCCGCCTGCTCCTCAAGCCACGCCCCGCTCCACGCCCAGACGCGCGGGTGAACGAGGCGCTCCAATTCCTGCTTCGCCGCCGGATCGGCCACGATCACCGCCCCGAGCGCCTTCCGATCCACCGCCAGCCGCCCCGCCCCGTCGGGCGCGACAACCTGCGGCCAGCGGGCCCCGATCTCATCGACCAGCGGCGCGCCGGGGGCCATCACCGTCCGGCTGACCTGATCCATGTCCAGCACCGGCACCCCCGCCGCGCGGATCATCCCCGCCACTGTGCTCTTGCCGCAGGCGATCCCGCCGGTCAGCCCCACAGTGATCATCCCAGGGATCATCCCGCCGATCACATCCCCTCCGGCGCGGTGAGCAGCGCGAGCGCCGCCTCCATCCGGCGGCGCGGCCCCTTGCGCGCCTCCTGCGCGAGCGCCCGCTCCACCGCCGGAGCGGCGGATCGGATCTCCAGCATCGCCAGCATCTCCGCCGCGAGGAAGGCCACGTTCGGGTAGGCCAGCGCGTTCAAGCAGGCATCCGGCAGCCGCTCGTCCAGCTCCACCATCAGCGCCCGCGCGTCGTCATGGGCCAGCGTCCCCGGCTGGCCGTGATCGAGCCGGTGCAGCGCCCGGCGGAGCTGCCCGCGCAGCACGCGCGCCGCCATCAGCCGATCTCCGGCGTCGTCCCCGTCGAGCGCCATCAGGTACTCGCCGATGGTCTTCTCGCCGGACGGCTCCAGCGCGCCCTCCGTCCCGAGCGCCTCCTGCGCCTGCGCGGCCGGGAGGAAGCTCCCCAGGAGCAACATCAAAAGACTGAGAGCGCTAATCATCGAACTTCTCGATGTAGCGGAAGATCGTGCGCGGATCGACGTCCAGATCCCGCGCAGTCTGCGCCTTGTTCCAATTGTTCATGTCCAACGCCTCGCGGATGTACTGTTTCTTGAAGTCCTCCTCCGCTATCGCCAGCGGGCGGATCGCCTTCTTCTCCCGTTGTACCACCCCCAGATCCTCCGGGGTGAGCTGCGCGCGGTCGGTCATGATCACCGCCTTCTTTATGCGGTTCTCCAGCTCCCGGACGTTGCCCGGCCAGTAGTAGGAGCGCATCGCGTTCACGCAGCCGACGGTGAAACCCCTGGCCTTGCTGCCGTATTGCTCGGCGTACTTGTTGAGAAGGAATTGCCCGATCTGCGCGATGTCGTCGCCGCGATCCCGCAGGGGCGGCAATTCCAGCGACACCTCGTTGAGCCGGTAGAACAGATCCTCGCGGAAATTTCCGCTCCGGATCTCGTCCTGCAGGTTCTTGTTGGTGGCGGACAGCACCCGGATGTCCAGCGGGCGGCTCTGGATGTCGCCCACGCGCTCGATGACGCGCTCCTGCAGCACCCGCAGCAGCTTGACCTGCAGGCTCATCGGCATCTCCCCGATCTCGTCGAGGAAGATCGTCCCGCCGTTCGCTGCCTCGAACTTCCCGATCTTGTCGGCTACCGCCCCGGTAAACGCCCCGCGCTTGTGGCCGAACAGCTCTGACTCCAGCAGGTTCTCCGGGATCGCGCCGCAGTTCACCGCGATGAACGGCTTCTCGCGCCGCGTCGAGAGCCGGTGCAGCTCCCGCGCGATCAGCTCCTTCCCCGTCCCCGTCTCGCCCAGCACCAGCACGTTGATGTCCGTCGGCGCCATCCGGCGCAGCACCTTGAACACCTCCTTCATCTGGGCCGAGGAGCCGATGATGCCGCCCTGGCTCACCGCCTGAAGCTGCTCCTTCAGGTTCCGGTTGCTGACCTGCAGCTCGTTGAGGAAGAGCGCCTGCTGCACCAGCAGCGCCGCCTGGCTCGCGAACACCTCCAGCAGCGAGAGATCCTGCTGATCGAACAGGCTCCGCACGTTGTCGTTGCCCAGGTACAGCACCCCGAGCAATTCGCTGCGCCCCATCAGCGGGACGCACATCACCGAGGAGAGCCGCAGATCCACCACCGACCGCGCCGTGCCGAACGTGCTGTCCCGCAGCGCGTCCGAGACGATCAGCGCCTTCCGATCCGCCACCACCCGGTCGATGATCGAGTCGCTGACCCGCGACAGATCCAGCGCCCCGCCCGCCGCGTTGACGTTGTGCGAGGCCGCCAGGCACCGCTCCCCGTCCTTGAAGGCGATGAGAAAACCCTTCTCCGCGCCGGTCATCTCGACGACCGCCTCCAGCAGCTTCCGGAAGATCCGATCCCGATCCCCGTCCGCCATCAGATCGCGCGAGAACGCCACCAGCCGCTCCAGCCGCGCCACCTCCGCCAGCGGCGCCCCCGCGCCGCCGACCGGCGCCTGCTTGACCGCCGAGGCCGGCTCGCCCTCGATGAGCTGGAGCTGGAACCGCCCGAGCTGGAAAGTGTCCCCCGTCCGCAGATCGCTGGATCGGGCGCGCTGCCCGTTCACGATGACCACCGTGTTGCGATCCAGCACCGAGATCGTGAAGTGGTTGCCCTTGCGGAGCAGGTTGACATGGGTGGGCGCGAGCGAGCCGTCCGTGAGGACGACATCGTTGCCCTCAGCGCGCCCGATGGTGATCAACGGCTTCCGGAGCAGGATCTCCCGATCCTCGTTCCGCACGGTGTCCCTGCAGCGTAGATATGCCATGCGCTACGCTTATCGCGCGCCGCCGCTGAGCGCCGCCGCTCAGCGATGCCGACGCAGCAGCAGCAGATCCGCCGACGGCGGGGTCAGCACCGGGGCGTGCAGCTGCGCGCCCACCTGCTCAAAGGCCGCGCTCCCCACCACCGTCCGCGACGCCGCGATGTCGATGTCGAGGTGCGAGGTGTCGACCGGGGTGATGATGATCCCCGGCGACCACAGGTCGCTCGGCCCCTCCAGCACCCAGACCTTCCCCACCTCCACCTCGTTGTCCAGCCGCCAGCCCGGCGCCCCCACCATCAGATCATCGATCCCGTCCCCATTGAAGTCCCCGACCGCCACCGAGGAGCCGATCCGCGAAAAATATGCGTTCTCACAGAGATCCAGCTCCTCAGTCTTCAAGCCGCCGCAGTCCGATGGCACCGATTCATAGCGCGAGGACAGCACGAACGCAGGCTCCACCACCGTGCCCGGGAAGCCGATGTCCAGCGCGGAGGACAGCTTCGTGGCGGTGAACACATAGACCGCGCCCGCCATCCCGTCCACCCCTGACTCCTGGTTGCCGATCAGCCGGGGGTTGTGACCCGGCGCCCCCACGATCAGATCGGTCTCCCCGTCCCCGTCCACGTCCCCCGTCGCCACCGCGTACCCGAAGTACTCCGCCTCCTCGTAGCCGTTGAGCCGCAGGATCGGATCGGCCTCCCCGATCCCCTCCCCGCCCTTCCACACCAGCACCTGACCCACGCCCTGCACCGCCGTCTGCCCGAAGCCGCCGCCGACCGAGGCGAACGGCGCCCCCGCCGCCACGTCCGGCTGATCCTCGCTGCTGCCGAGCGGGAAGGTGCAGGCGATCCCCGCCCCGAGCCGCGCCCCGGTCCCCGCGCCCTGCCCCGGCAGCAGCACCAGCGACGCCCGATTTGCCGCGTCCAGCCCGCGCGAGGAGAGCATCCACACCTCCCCTGACAGCTCCCCGCCCTCGTCCCCCCACTCCGCCTGCACCAGCAGATCCCCCTGGCCGTCCCCGTCCAGATCCGCGCAGCCCGCCAGCGCCCCGCCGAGCCGCTCCCCCACCAGCCCCTCGATCTGCTGACCGGACTCCGCCACGATCTCTCCGGTGATCTGCGACAGCTCCCCGTACAGGTACAGCGCCCCCGCGTCCCCGCCGCCTGAGGCTGGCGCATGCCGGGGCGCGCCCACCACCAGCCGCCCGCCCACCAGCCCGAGGCTCCCCCCGAACTCCTCAGACTGCGCGCTCTGGATCGTCGCCGCGCTCCCCGGCTGTCCCACGAGCTGAAGCCGGACCAGCCCGTCTGATGGCTGCCCCACCACCAGCCGCCCGTCGCTCACCATCACCGGCCAGTCGTAGCCAGCCCCCTCCGTCCCCGCCATCAGCACCTCCCCGTCCGCCCGCGCCACCAGCGCCTCGCTCCCGCCCAGCACGGCGCCGCTGAGCAGCAGCAGATCCGCCTGCTCGTAGAGATCCTGACAGCCCGCCCCCTCGCAGACGCCGGGGCAGCCAGAGAGCGCCGGCGACATGAGCATCGTCAGGATGGGCACCGTCAGGACGGGCATCGTCATCAGGCGGGACATGGACAACTCCCGGAGTTACTGTACCCTCCTGTTGTATCTGTATGGAGGCTCTCATGCGACCACGCGTCTATACGGTGATCCTCGGCGGAGGCCGCGGCTCCCGTCTCTACCCCCTCACCCGCCACCGGGCCAAGCCCGCTGTCCCCCTCGGCGGCAAGTACCGGCTCATCGACATCCCGCTGTCGAACTCGATCAACTCCGGTTTCCGGCACATCGCCGTGCTGACGCAGTTCAACTCTGCGTCGCTCAACAACCACATCTTCAACACCTACCGCTTCGACAACTTCGGCCAGGGCGCCGTCGAGGTGCTGGCCGCCGAGCAGACCGAGGACGGCGAGGAGTGGTACCAGGGAACCGCTGACGCCGTCCGCAAGCAGTTGCGCCGCCTCTCCGGCTCCGGGGTCGAGCACATCCTGATCCTCTCCGGCGATCACCTCTACCGGATGAACTACCAGGAGCTCTACCAGCGCCACCTCGACACCCGCGCCGATGTCACCGTCTGCGTCCTCCCCGCCGACCGCCGCGAGGTTCACGCCTTCGGCCTGCTCCGCACCGACAGCGACGGGCAGATCGTCGCCTTCAGAGAAAAACCAAAAAAATCCGAGGACATCTCAGAGTTCGAGCCGCCGCCAGAGCTGCGGAGCCGCTGGGGCATGGGCGATGACGAATTCCTGGTGAGCATGGGCGTCTACATCTTCCGCGTCGACGCGCTCAAGCAGATGCTCTCCCGCCCGGAGAACCTTGACTTCGGCAAGGACATCCTCCCCGCCATGCTCGGCAGCCACCGCGTCTACGCCCACTTCTTCCGGGGCTACTGGCGCGACATCGGCACCATCGCCAGCTTCTACGACGCCAACCTCGCCCTCACCGCCGAAGACCCGGCCTTCCGCTTCCATCACCCCGACGGCCCCATCTACACCCGCTCCCGCTTCCTCCCCGCCAGCAAGTACCTCGACACCCGCGTCAGCCGCAGCATCGTCAGCGAGGGTTGCCTGCTCTTCGGCTCCGGGATCGACAACTGCGTCATCGGCATCCGCACCCGCGTCCAGCGCGGCAGCCTCCTGCGCGACAGCATAACGATGGGCGCCGACAACTACGAGGAGGACAGCGTCCGCGCCGATAACGCCGCCCACGGCCTGCCCGACATCGGCATCGGCCCGGACTGCTACATCGAGCGCGCCATCATCGACAAGAACGCCCGCATCGGCGCCGGTTGCCGCATCCAGGGCGCCCCCGACCGCCCCGATATGGACGGTGACGGCTTTGTTGTGCGGGACGGGATCGTCGTGGTCGCCAAGGACGCAGTGCTGATGCCGGGGACGGTGATCTGAGGCAGCCCCGGATCAGCCGCCCTTGCGCGTCAGGTACCCCTCGCCGTGCAGCTTCAGGATCACCCGCCCGATCCGCGCGTCGAACCGCTCGCGCACCGGACGCACGACGAAACCCTCGCGGACATGCCCCCCGCCGAGGCTCGTCGCGCCCTCCGCCAGCGGGCAGAGCGCCATCGACCACGGCCCCCGGTGGAGCGCCGGGACGGCAGGCAGCCCGATCCCGGCCACGAACGCCGCCGCCTCGTCCACGTCCAGCCAGCGCCGCGCCTTCCAGTCCAGCACGTCGAACACCGCCATCCGCGCCATCCCGTTCCCGAGCCCGTAGCGCAGATCCTGCACCGCCCCGTAAACCTCGTAGTAGATCGCGTACGGCTGATCGCGCAGTTTCTCCGCGAGGTTGAACTGCCGGGCGACGATGGCCCAGGTCGTGCTGCCCGCCGGTTTTTTGAAGCGGGTGCGCGAGCCGATGTGCAGGCGGCCCTCGTGCCAGACCGCGCGCCCGTTCGCGCCGTGGACCTTCTCAGTGAGAAAAACCTCCTCGCCCTCCTGCAGGATGTCGGGCCAGCGCCGCAGACCCTCGATGTCGTAGGCGGGCAGGATGCCGGGATCGGTGTCGTCGTCGTCCTCCGTAGCCGGTTCGGGCGGCTCCCACTTCTCAATGCCGAGCAGCGCGCGCACGTCCTGACCGACCGCCCACCCCGGATCGGCGGGGATCAGCAGGCCCATCGAGAAGATCCCGCGCAGCCGGAGCGCCTTCACGCGGAACCAGCCAGCCGAAGCCTTCGGGGCCAGGAAGGCGAAGCGCGGGTGGGCGACCGGCACCAGCGCGTCGACCGGGATGTAGACGGCGGTGTCGCCCTCGCTCAGCTCGCCGGTGCGGACGATGCACGGGTAGCCGCCGTGGATCTGCGTGATGGAGAGGGTGTCGGCGTTCTCATGCCGCTGCATGGGGCCGATGCGGACGACCTGGATGTGGAATTCGCTCATGGTGACTCCGGGAGGAGAAGGAAGAAAGAACAGGGAGAAAAGCAGAAGCCCCGGTCTCCTTGTGGGGAGGCCGGGGCTTCTTGCCGCTTCGGGTGAGGGGTTACCTGCTGCCCGGCCTCCTGGGTGCGCCCGCTGCGCGCGGGTCTGCTACACGACAACCCGCTGCGGTCGATGCCACAGAGGAGGCGGAGCGGGAGGAGGGAGACAACATCGGAGAGATGGTACCTTTACTTGAGTTCGACGGCGACGCGGCGGGTGAAGCCGGTGGGGAATTCCAGATCCAGCGCGTACCAGCCCGGCTTCATCCCCTGCACGGTGATGGTGCCGTAGGGGCTGATCGTCCCGACGCGGGTGCCGTTGATGTTGAGCCAGGCCCAGGTGCTGGCCGGGTTGGTGAACACCATCACCGTGGCGCTGCCGCCCTTGCCGTTGGCCAGCTTCTCGACACCGCCGATGGGGGCGGCGGTGAGCGGCTGGAGCGCGGGGATGGCGGTGGCCGGATCGACGATCAGGCTCTCCATCCCGGCGAAGACGCCGGTGGTCCGCAGGTTATCCTGCTCGTAGGTGGTGACGTGCGTCGCAGATGAGGAAGCGATGAGGAGCAGAGCAAGCATCAGATCAGAGCCCCGACCAGCTGGTGAGTTCGCGTGACATGAAGGTGGCGCCCGTGCTGTCGATGTTAAGCTCCTTCACGAGCCCGAAGCCGTCCACGTACCAGGCGTCGATCGTGCCGGTGAGCCGCTGGCCCAGCCCGGAGAGGTTCAGATCGTAGGTCTGGATCATGTGGTAGGCGTTGGCGCGGCTGCCGTCGGGGAACTCGAAGCTGTCGTAGCCCGCCTCAGTGAAGGAACCGCTGACATCGACGGTGGAGGGCAGCCCCATCAGGGTGACCGAGGTGCTGTAGTTGTAGTTCCACGACACGCCGCTGCCCATGTCGGCCTCGGCGGGCAGGTACTTGCGGACAGAGGAGAAGACCGCCGCCGCCGCGCCGGTGCCGCCGATGTCGAGGTCGATCTGGGCGATGCCCATGCTGCCGTCGGTGCCGCAGGTGACGTAGCTCTGCGCCATCCAGGAGCTGGTCCCGGCTGAGGCGTTCTCATAGAGCAGCCAGGCCGGATCGCCGTCCGCCGTGTAGCCGCGCCCGTAGGACTCCTGGGTGGATGTGCCGCTGTCCACAGAACCCATCAGCGGGTTCGTCACGGTGACGTTCCACTCCTTGATCCAGCCGCTCTCGTCCGCGACCTCGTAGTTGTGGCTGCAGAGATCGGCGTCGGAGTCGCTGTCCGTGTCGCTGTCCGTGTCGCCGTCCGTGTCGGAGTCCGTGTCGGAGTCCGTGTCGGTGTCGGTGTCCGTGTCGGTGTCGGTGTCCGTCTCGTCGGTCAGGCCGGTGGGGCCGGTGTCGATGGGCTTGAAGTCAGGCCCCTTGCAGGCCAGGATGAACAGGGGGAGCGTGTAGACGAGCGTTTTCATGCGGACTCCGGGTCACTGGGTCGGACGTTTAGCATATTCTGACGCTGATCCGCAACCACTGATCTGCCACCAATCCGCATCATGCCGGTTACACGCTCCCCATGCGCTCCCTGCTCCTCCACAACATCCCTCAGCTCTTCGACGGTCACCGCTTCCACCCGCGCGCCGCCGTCCTGATCCACGGCGACCACATCGCCTGGGTCGGCCCGGAGGCGGAGGCGCCCGCCACGGCTCAGGACTGTGTGCGCTTCGACGCAGAGGGGCGGCTGGTGATGCCCGGCCTCATCGACTGCCACACCCACCTCATCCACGCCGGGAGCCGCCTCGGCGACTTCCTCCGGCGCGAGCAGGGCGAGTCCTACGCCTCCCTGCTCGAAGGCGGCGGCGGCATCCACACCACCGTCGCCCACACCCGCGCCGCGAGCGACGCAGACTTGCGCGATCTCTGCGTCGGGCGCCTGCTCAGGCTCCGCGCGCAGGGCGTCTGCACCGTCGAGATCAAGGGCGGCTACGGGCTCGACCCGCTCCACGAGGCCCGGCTGCTCAGGCTCGCCCGCGAGGCCGGGGCGCAGGCTGGCATGCGCGTGATGACCACCTTCCTCGGCGCCCACGCCCTCCCGCCGGGCCGCGACCGCGCCGACTACGTGCGCGAAATTATCACAGAGCAGCTCCCCGCCGCCCTCCCCTTCGCCGACTTCATCGACGCCTACTGCGATCAGGGCGCGTTCACCCTCGCAGAGACCGCGCAGATCCTCCAGGCCGGGAAGGACGCCGGGCTGAAGGTGCGCGTCCACGCCGAGCAGGTGCGCCACACCGGCGCCGCCGCCCTCGCCGCCCGGCTCGGCGCCACCTCCGCCGACCACCTCGAACGCATCGACGACGACGGGATCGCCGCGATGGCAGCCGCCGGGACCGTGGCCGTGCTGCTCCCCGGCGCGATGCTCTACCTGCACGACAGCCCGCCGCCGGTAGAAAAGCTGCGCGCCGCTGGCGTGAAGATGGCCCTCAGCACCGACTTCAACCCCGGCTCCTCGCCGCTGCTGGATCTCTGGGCCGTCGCCACCCTCGGCGTCCTCTGCCTCCGCATGCGCCCCGAGGAGGCGCTCACCGGCATCACCGCCGCCGCCGCCGACGCGCTCGGCCGCCCCGACCTCGGGCGAATCGCCCCCGGCGCGGTGGCCGATCTCGCCCTGTTCCGCCCGCCCCCCGGCGAGCGCGACGATCTCCGCGCGCTCGTCCAGCACATGGGCGGCCACCAGGGGAGTTGTTTTTTGCGGGGGTTACCCCCCGCACCGGCACTGCGCTGACGCTGGTGCCTCCCCCCGCGCGCACTGGCGCGCGTCGGCTGGCCCTTGCCCTTGGTGAATGTGGCGGGCAGTCATATTGGTCGCGACGACTCTTTTTCGGGGTTTTGCCCGCCACATCCACCGGGCCAGCCGGGGCGGGTCAGGGAACACGGTCGGGCAGAGAGGTTCGGAAAGATTCGGGGTGGTCTTATATTTTTTTCTGGGGGAGGGCGGGGGAGGGCGGGGGGATGGGGGGGGGATGGGGATGGATATCATCTGTCACGGTCAGATCCGGCCCGGCCTGACCGCTGGCAGATCGGGGCGGAAGGTGCTAATACGCCCGCATCGTGAGGTTCGCATGTTCAGCATGCCGTCGGGTTCCGAGTGGTTGATCGTCCTCGTCCTGGTCATGATCTTCTTCGGGGTCGGGAAGCTGCCCGATGTGTTCAAGCAGCTCGGCAAGGGCGTCAAGGCGTTCAAGGACGCCTCCACCAAGGAAGAGGAGGAAGAAGCCGCCGCGCCCAAGAAGTCCAGCCGCCAGATCCCCCGCAGCGACGATCTGGACGAAGAAGAGGCGAAGACGGGCAGCCGGAGCAGCGAGAAGTCCCGCGCCTGAGAGCCCTTCTCAAACGCCCCTCATCCGGCCCTCCGCCCCCTCCTCCGTCCCTTCCACCCGCTTCTTTGTCGAAGGTGGCAGCCGAAGGCTGACGGATGAGGGGAAAGCCCTTCTCAAACGCCCCTCATCCGGCCCTCCGGGCCACCTTCTCCCCGGAGGGGCGAAGGGACAGGGACGCCCCCATACAGCGCCCCGTTGCCCCCCGTCCCAGCGCCCGTTCCATATCTGTCCCCCGCTCAAAAAACAGAACAACACCAGCTTTAGAGGGTGGGGCGGGGGGGGGGGCGCGCGGGGGTTCCCCCCCCCCCCCCC
>JBEIQZ010000974.1:0-1031 GCA_040376255.1 Alphaproteobacteria bacterium | reverse complement strand
CGGTCAAGCGGCGCGCCTGCAGCGTCCCGCCGCACCGTCTCCGGCTGACCCAGCCACCAGCGGAGGGCGATCACCTTGCCCTCGCGTCCCTCGGTTGGCGCTTCTGCGGCGGGCGGGGCTTCGGCCCCTGGCAGGGGGGCGACGTCGGCCTCGCCGCGCAGGGGGGCATCGTCGAGGCCCTCGTAGGCGTAGGCGTCCGCCGGGGCCATGCCGTTCATGATGTGCTGGCTCACCTTCTGGAGCCGGAGCAGATCCTGCTCCTGGAGCACCGGCACCCCGCTGAAGTCCTTCTCGACGGTGATGAAGGGGTCACGGTACAGGCGGCGTGCGACCATCGTGTAGCTCGACGCCAGCAGCTTCGCGTACCCGGGCAACGTGTCCCCCCAGTACCCCCGGCGCTGCTCCTGCGCCGTCGCGTAGTTGGCGGCATCGGCGCCCAGGCGGACAGGCACGCAGCCAGTGACCGCGAGGACTTCCTTCTGCAGGTTCTGGATCAGCTCAAGCTGCTGCAATTCCTCCGGGCTGTAGTCCAGGCGATCCACGCTCATCGAGCGACCGACGAGGCTGATCCCTCCGTGGTCCTTCGCGAACTGCTCATCGAGGTTCCGGCGCATCTCCTTCAGCTTCTCCGGCGGGATCATCCCCATCGCCGGATCGTCGCTGCGGTCAGGGGACAGGAGGATCGCGGGTCTGCCCGTCCGGCTCGCCTTCTCCATCCCGGTCATCGCAGACCAGTAGGTGCCGAGCGTCTTCTGGAGCGCCTCGATGTGGCCCTGTCCGTTCACGCCCTCCGGCGTCGAGCGCCACGAAGGCATCCGGGCGAAGATCAGGGTCTCCCACCCGTAGATCGTCCGCCCGTCGAAGCGGATGCCGTCGAGCTCTCCCGTGGATCCGCTCATCGTCTCCGTGCGGTCGGACGGCAGGTAGACCAGCCCGACCGGCTCCTGCCCGGCCCAGGTGACGCGCGAGCAGCACTTCCCGGTCAGGAGCAGATCCAGCCAGAGCTGCTGTTCGAGCAGCACCGCCGGGGT
>JBEIQZ010000632.1:0-3205 GCA_040376255.1 Alphaproteobacteria bacterium | reverse complement strand
TGACACCCGCAGCCGCGCCCGCCGCGCTGCAGCCGCCGATGAGAGCGACGAGGCGGAGGGCGTGCTGGTCGACCCCACCCGCTCCGGCAACCCCACCCGCTCCCGGACCGCCCCGCCCGCCCCGCCCGCCCCGCCCGCCCGCCCGCCGGGGGGCCGGAAGCGCCCGCCTCCGCCGGACTTCCGCTTCATGCTCGCGGGCTATGTCTGCGCCCGCGACGGGGATCAGTTCTCGTTCGGCAGGGTCTACGGGCGGAAGCTCGTGGATCACCATGCAGTACAGGCCGGCAGCCCCCTCGACGCCTACACCTCCTTCCTGCAGCAGAAGGTGGAGGAGGGCTTCGTCCCGCAGGCCGAGCGCGTCACCGCGCTGCCGATGGGGGCGGACCCGCTGGAGGAGCGGCTGCTGCTGGCCGCCTGGGGCCGCCTCGCGACATGATCCGCGACATGCTCTCTGGCCGGTGCCTGCCGTGGCGCCCGGCGGCCGGATCGTATAGAGAGCGCGCCTTTTGGAGAAGGCCATGTCCCGCTCATCCATCCCGCTGCTCAACCTCCATGACGCGCTCTGCTCCGATCCCGATCTGCGCGCCCGCTTTGTCCAGAGCCTCGGGGAAGGCCTCGGCGAGTTCGGCTTCGTCGCCATCGAGGGCCACGGCATCCCGGTCGATCTGCTGGAGCGCGCCTACGGCCTCGCCCGCGAGGTCTTCTCGATGCCTGAGGAGGTGAAGAAGTGCTACGAGACCCCCAGCAACGGGCGGCAGCGCGGCTACACCTCCTTCGGCATCGAGCATGCGAAGGATCAGCCGATGCCCGACCTCAAGGAGTTCTGGCACGTCGGGCGCAACCTCGGCGCGCGCCACCCGCTCCACCTCTCCGGCAAGGTGCCGTACAACCGCTTCCCGGAGGAGATCCCCGGCTTCGGGCCTACCTTCTCTGAGCTGTTCTCGCGCATGGAGGGCTTCGCTGACACGCTGCTGCGCTCGCTCGGCGGCTACCTCGGCTATGAGCAGGGCTTCTTCACCGACCTCTGCCGGCAGGGCAACAGCGTCCTGCGCGTCATCCACTACCCCGATCAGGCCGGGTTCACCCCCGTCCCCGGCGCCGTCCGCGCCGCCGCCCACGAGGACATCAACCTGCTCACCGTCCTGCCGGTCTCCACCCGCCCGGGCCTGGAGCTGATGACCCGCAGCGGCGAGTGGCTGGCCGTCCACACCCCCCCCGACGTCATGCTCTGCGACACCGGCGACATGATGAGCCTGCTCACGAAGGGCCGCATGCCCGCCACCACCCACCGGGTCGTCAACCCGGAGGGCGGCTCCGACGGCGGGCGGCTCTCGATGCCCTTCTTCCTCCACCCCCGCCCGGACGCAGAATTGTCTCCGGGCGTGCTGGCGGCGGATTTTCTGAAGAAGCGGCTGAAGGAGATCGGGGTCGCCTGAAAACGCTTGACGGCTGCTGGAAAATCCGGTATCTCCCGGCCAGGAGCCTGATACAGATGCGTGGATCGATGCGTGGAACCCTGCTGCTCACCCTCGCCCTCGCCGCCTGCAAGAAGGACAAGGAGGAGGAGGTCACGCTCCACGGCGGCGTCCTCACCTTCGACAGCCCCGCCGCCGCCGCCTGGGAGCAGGAGGGGACCGCGAAGGCCTCCGGCTCCTCGCAGTACATGGTGGATCTCTCCCTGATGGGCGCGCACCTGGAGCCTCAGAAGGCGTGGAGCGGGCAGGTCGAGCTGCTGCGCGGCGTCAACGTCCTGGAGATCACCGGCACCGACGAGCGCGGCGACAGCGTCACCGCCCGAAACGGCGTCCTGGCCGGGACCTTCGACGATCCCACCGACATGGTCTCTGACGCGATGGCGATCCGCGTCAACCAGGCCGGGCTGGACAAGGTCGCCCGCCTGCTGGAGCAGAGCCTCACCGTCGACCTCGTGTCGGGCCTCATCGGCGGCGCCAACCCGCTCTACTCAGAGACCTACAGCGTCCTGGGCTGGGACGCCGCCACCGTCAACGTCGACCTCGTCGACATCCTGTTCGGCCCCCCCGACGTCCAGATCGTCCCCAGCAAGGGCCGCCTCCGCGTCGAGATCGAGATCCCCGACCTCCAGATCGATCTCTACGCCTACGGCGAGGTCATCGGCTTCGACCTCGACTCCGATGTCTTCATGGGCGCTGACCGCCTCACCGGCGCCATCGAATTGTCGATCGACGCGCGCCAGGGCGGGCTGGAGGTCGAGCTCGTCGAGAGCAGCCTCGAATTCGACGGCTTCTGGTACGACACCTCGCTCATCCCCGGCACCATCGAGGACTACATCTACGTCGATGAGATCGCCGCCACCATCCAGGAGGCCGTCATCGCTCAGGTCGACGCCCTCGTCCCGCCCCTGCTGGATGAGACCCTCTCCGGCCTCGACCCGTCCTTCGAGACCGAATTGCTCGGCAAGAACGTCGAGATGACCTATGAATTCGGCGCCGCTGACATCGACGACGACGGCATCTTCCTCGGCCTCGATCTCGGCGTCGCCATCCAGGGCGACGGCCGCAAGACCTACCAGGGCTTCCTCAGCGCCCCCCGCACCGACCCCGACCTCAGCACCCACGCCGAGGTCTCCGGCGCCATCTCCGACAACCTGCTCAACCGCGTAATGTTCGAAGCCTGGAACGCCGGGATGCTCGACATCACCCTGAGCAGCGAGGACGGCAGCCTCAGCCCCATCATGCTCGCCCCCTTCAAGGCCACCACCGGCCAGATCCGGCTGAAGTCCGATCTCCCGCCCGTCGTCGTCGAGAAGGACGGCAAGATCATCGCCCAGATCGCTGAGCTCGGCGTGATCGTCGATCTCGATGACTCCGAATTGGGTGAGCACCTGGAGGTGTCCGTCTCCGCCGAGATCGCGCTGGAGATCTCCGTGGAGGACGGGCTGCTGGTGCTGGCGCTCGGGACGCCCGATCTCGTGCTCTCAGTGCGGGACAGCGACTGGGGCGCCAGCAACGACACGATCACCCGGCTGGTCGAGGAGACGCTCCCGCTGGATCTGCTGCTGGCGCTGCTCGGGGACTTTGAGGTGGAATTGCCGTCGCTCTATGGGATGGTCATCGAGGAGGGGGACGCGGAGCGGGACGCGGGGGGGTACCACACGGACGTGGAGCTGGGGATCGGGTTTGAGTGAAAGGAGAGAAACGCAACCACGGAAGCACGGAAGCACGGA
>JBEIQZ010000644.1:0-3059 GCA_040376255.1 Alphaproteobacteria bacterium | reverse complement strand
GGCCGCGGCGTGGTTGGGGTAGACCCTCGTCGTGGGGGGGGGGGGGGCGGCGGGCGGGACCTGCGTCGCGATATCCGGAACCGCCTTGGCCTCGGTCCAGCCTGACAGCCCCTCCTTCCAGACGAGGTGGCGACCGGCAGGATCGGCCCGCAGGCGGGCGGCGACATCGACGCCGCTCAGCTGCGCGGTCGAGCCGTCAGCGGCGTGGTAGTGGTAGACGCTCGTCGTCGGGGGCGGGGGCGCGGCGGGCGGGACCAGCGTCGCGATCTCCGGAACCTCGCGCCACGCCTTCCATCCGGCCCAGCCGTTGTTCCAGACGTTGTGCGCGCCGTCGCGGCTCTGCACGATCATCCCGGCGATCTCCTTCGCCGTGTACTGACCCTGCCCGCCCGGCCCGGCGTAGTGGTACCGCACCTCGACCGGCGGGGGCGGCGGGGGCGCGCCCGCGCCGATGCCGGAGGCAGGGTTGAAGGTGCCCGGCCCGGCCATCGCCTGGCCCATCTGCGACCCGACCACCCCGCCCATCGCCAGGCCGAGCCCGGCCTGCATGAACGCGTTGCCGCCGCCGCCGCCGCCCGCCGCCATCGCCGCAGGCATCGCGTTGGCCATCTGCATCTTCGTGTAGGCGTTGATGTCGCCGACCGCCGCCATCGAGGAGCGGGCGTCCATCGCCTTCTCCACCTCAGGCGGGAGCGAGATGTTCTCGATCACGAAGTCGGTCAGGGTGACGCCGTAGTTCTCCTGGAACCAGCCGGTGAGCCGCTGGCGCAGCACATCGCCCAGATCCGAATACTTCGCCGCCAGATCCAGCACCGGGATCTTCTGTTCGCCGATGGTGTCCGCCAGCGTGCTGACCAGCTTGCGCTTGAGCTGCCCGTTGATCTCCTCAGTCGTCGTCAGGCCCGCCGTGCCGACCACCTCGCGCAGGAAGATCGCCGGATCGCTGATGCGGTAGGCGAAAACCCCGAACGCCCGGATGCGGACAACGCCGAAGTCCTGATCGCGCATCATGATGGGGTTGGCCGTGCCCCACTTCTGGTCGGTGAACTGCCGCGTGGAGACAAAGTAGATGTCCCCCTTGTAGGGCATGTTCAGGCCGTACTTGATGCTCTGGAAGAAGCCGATGACCGCCTTCGTGCGGGTCGAGAGCTCATAGGTGCCGGGACCGAACACCTCAGAGAGCTTGCCCTCTGCGACGAAGACCGCCGCCTGCCCTTCGCGCACAACCAGCTTGCCACCGTCCTGGATGGCCTGGTTGAAGATCGGGAAGCGGTAGACGAGGGTGGTGCGGGTGTCATCCATCCACTGGATGACATCCAGAAGCTGTGCTTTGGCGTGCTGGCTAAGAGTATCCCAGAGACCCATCTCTCAACTCCATCCGTCCGGTTCTGCCCGGAGGTCGGAGAGTATAACCGGTCGCGGCGCGCCCACACCCTGCACGAACCCTACAACTGCAGGAGCTTACGGCTCCGGCCGGAGCGGACCCGGCCAGAGCGGCTACAGGCGCCGCAGCGTGACGCTCCCCAGCTCCCCCGGCGTCTTCCGGACCGCGATCACCTCCCAGCGCGCCCCGCCGACCGACACGACGCTCCCCTTCCCGACGAACACCCCGCCGCCATCGAGCGCCAGGCTGCAGATCCAGTCGCGGGCCTCGCTGCCGTCCGGCAGCGTGTACGTCCCGAACGTCATGTTCCCCATCGGGACACGCACATCCCCCAGCATGCCCACCGTCGTCTCGTCGATGATCTCGATCACCGGCGCCTGCTCCGGTGCCTGCTCCGCCGCCTCGCCCATCTCAGCCGCCGACCCGGATGGCCTTGTAGAACTTCTTGAACAGCGCGACGTCCAGCGGCTTCACGTGGCTGGAGCCCCACGGGTTCTGGAGGGCGATGGTGCGCGCGTCCATGTCCACCTTCTCCGGGGCATAGGCGTGGTTCCCGTAGACGTTGAGGGCGTTGGCCTCCTTGGTGAGCGCCTCGTTGCCGGTCATGTCGTAGCTGTCGACGGTGACGGGCTTCTTCGACTCCAGCGCGGCGCCGATGGCGAGCAGGATGTCGTCCTCAGCCATGTTGGCGGTCGCCTGATAGCCCTCGGCCTTGCCGGTGAGCAGCTCGGTGGCGCCGTTGAACTCGAAGCCCTGGCCGATCTTGGAGCCCTGGATGGTGTCGTAGCTGCCCTTGTGCTGGGCGACAGTCTTCTCGATGAGCGCCGTCCACATCTCGGTGCCCTCGGCGCTCTTGTCGCCGGTCTTGGCGTAGAGGGCGGTGCCGGGGGTCTTCTCGGGGAGCTGCGCGTCGATGATCTTGGTGACCGGGGTGGGGCGGCTGTAGCGGTTGCGCCGGATGTAGAGCGTCACCTCGAAGGTGCCGTCGCCCTTGTCCTTGATCAGCTTCTGGATGGCCTCCGGGTTGGCCCGGGCCACCGCCGCCATCCCCGCGAGCAGGTAGCAGTCACCAAGCGAGCCCTGCGCGACGTCGTTGGGCGAGACCGCCTTGTCGTCGCCGCTGCCCTGGACGAACGCCTTGCCGTCCTTGACGTCGCCGTACTTGTAGGCGCCGCCCTGGTGGGTGTCGCGCAATTGGGGCAGCGCGTCCTTCTGCTGCTGGCGGGCGGGCGCGGTGGCCGTGGAGGTCGTCGTCCCGCCGTCCTCCGGGTACTGGTGCTTCCCGGCGGGCTCCTCCTCGATGCCGAAGCTCATCTTCGTGTCGAGGCGGCCCTGCCCCTGCGTCTGCCGCACCGCCTGGCCGACGAGCTGCTGCAGGAAGGCGTTGCCCATGCGGCTCTGACGGTTGCTGGCGGGCGCGGCCTGCGTCTCAGTGTCCGCGCTCTTCGCGGCGGTGTTCCGGTTGGGGCGGGTGCTGTGAGAGAGGGCCATGGTTGCTCCAATGGCCCGTTTTACACTGATTTCCCCCCGGCGGCAACCCGCATCCCTGAGGTCAGGGGGGCCGCCGGTTGCAGACCGGTTTCAGCGCAGCCGCCTGCCCACCGCCCGCGAGCAGAACCCGTCACCATCGAAAGTCCAGACAACAATGCCAGTAGCGGCGGGGGGGGCGCCCGGG